>JAZDGK010000286.1:0-19496 GCA_043806955.1 Pseudomonadota bacterium
TACTGCGGAAAGCGGGATGACGGCCCAAATATCCCCGGATTTTCGGGCCATAGGTTCACTATTATCCCTCAAATCCGTGAATATTTGGTCTCGTCCTCCGCTTTCCTCGCTACGATCCCAGTTCTCGGACAGCCTCCTAGGGATTTTGGATTTCAGATTGCGGATTGCGGAGTGAAAAGACGGACGCGGGGATGCGGGATTTCAGAGAATGGTTTCCGGTTTCGTGAATATTTGATTTTGCGAGGTATAAGGATGAAGAGTAAGAGTTTTGTTTTGATTGGAGTCGGGGTTTTCTGTGGACTGCTGGTTCTTGCGGCATGCCAGAAGGGTGAGGAAAAGCCGGTGGCTGCCAAGGAAATGAAAGGGGCAGGGGCATCCATGCAGAGAGGTATGGGGGGAAAACAGTGTCCAAAAGAAATGCTTGAGGCAATGCAGAAAGGGGAGAAATCCGGACCGTCTGTTTGCCCGACTCCCGGTGGCGCCAAAACGGGAAAGAAGAATGTCCCTGTTACCGTTCCGGCGGCGATCCAGGGCAAATGGAAGGCCCTGGTAATAAATGTATTGAACAAAAAGACAAAGAATTCCCGAGATTTTACGTTGAAAATGAACGAGGAGTTTGCGATACCGGACACGAAGATGAAACTGAGAGTGCTCGCTTTTCTGCCGCATTTCACGATGTCGCCAGGCGGCATAACCTCGGTTTCAAATGACCCGGTGAATCCTGCCGCCCAGGTAATCATATATGATAACGGCAGCAGTGTATTTGAAGGCTGGCTCTTTGAAAAATACCCCTCGATTCATCCTTTCGAGCACAACCTGTACCAGATTACTCTAAAAGATCAGAAGCCGGCATAGAGCGGTTCTCGATGAGTTGAGTCAAGAGGCCTGACGCCACCTGAAATTCTGCCCAACCAGTCTGCCGGCCAGGATAGCGGCAAGATTCCGCATAACTAAATATCCCGTATGACTATTCTGTTCGAAAAGATCGTATAGTCTTTGGGCGTCAAGTGAGAGCACCTTTATTCTGTCAACGGCCCGCACTCCGGCTGACCTTCGTCTCTTCTCCAGGAATCCTATCTCTCCAAAGACATCGCCCTTTCTGAGAATTGTCAGGTCGTTCCGATCCGTCCGTGACTGAGGCGATGCCATCTCCACATTCACTCTTCCTTCCAGCAGAATATAAATGTTCGCCCCTAAACTCGATTCCTCAAAGACCATTTCGTCCGGCTGAAACGTGAGCTCTTCACTGATGGACAGTATTTGATTCAAATCCTCCGGACCTAACCCCTCAAAAACTTTGAAAGACGCAATACTCTCCGTGGACATTGCTTTTCTCCTGGATTTTGTCATTTCAGAACCGCTCGCGTTATGCGCCAGCCCTATGTATATGATTCGGAGTTTTCGACCCAACACTTGAGACGAAGTGCCAGGGGCCTGTGGGACTGAGTCCGGCAGGTTTCCAGGCCGGGGCAGACTGCGGGAAGAGTGAGGAGATTCTCTGTTTAGATGTCCTCGCAAAAGTCTGTGGCCAGACCAACCGTGCTCGTGCTCAGCGAAGCGGTGCGCGTAATCGTAATCGGAGCTCGGCGCGATGCATAAGGAATCGATTACGAGTACGAGCACGAGGTGAAAACGGGAGTTTTGCAAGAGGCGCCGACAAGAGAAAACGGAAGGTGAACGGATATTACAGCCAGTGTCTCCTCCGAAAGAAAACGATCATGATCAGTGCTACCGCAGCCATTAGTGCCAGCACCGCCGGATAGCCCCAGACCGATGCCAGCTCGGGCATGTGTTGAAAATTCATGCCGTAAACTCCCGCAATGAAGGTGAGCGGCATAAATATGGTGGCGATAATGGTCAGAACCTTCATAATTGCATTCGTCCTGTTGCTTATGCTCGACAGGTAGATATCAAGCAAGCCGGAAACTATGTCGCGAAACGTTTCGACCGTATCAATCACCTGAATGGTGTGATCGTATACATCTCTGAGATATATCCCGGTATTCTCCGTGATAAAGGCCGACTCTCCCCGTTCAAGCCGGCTGATCACTTCCCGCAGGGGCCAGACGGATTTCCTCAAAAAGACCATCTCACTCTTCAGGCTGTGAATGGCTTGAAGGGTCTTCGGACTGGGACTGGTGACGACTTCTTCCTCCAGAAATTCCAGTCTTTCGTCAAGCTGCTCCAGCACCGTAAAATAGCTGTCGACTACGAAGTCCAACAGGCTGTAAGCGAGATAGTCTGCTCCCATCTTGCGCACACGGCCTTTTCCCGTCTGTATGCGTTCTTTGATCGGCCCGAATATGTCCCGATCCGTTTCCTGGAATGAGATTACAAAACCGTCTCCCAGGACGAGGCTTATCTGTTCCGTTGTTACGTCCCAATCACGACTGTCATCCTCGCAGTAGAGCATTTTTAAGACGACAAATACATAATTCTCGAATGCCTCGATTTTGGGCCTTTGGTCCGTACTCAGTATGTCTTCAAGGGTCAGGGGATGAAGTCCAAAATCCTCTCCAAACCTTCTCAGGACCTCTACATCGTGGACACCGTGGATGTTTATCCAGGAGAGAGTCCCTTGGCGCCTTAACTGCCCGATTTCCTCCAGCCTGTCGACGACCCTTTCCTCAAACCGGCTTTCGTCATAGGTGATCGCGACAATCTTTACTTCCCCGGTTTTTTGTTTGCCGAGATGAATAAGGCTTCCCGCAGGCAAGCCCGCCTTTTCCGATCGCTTTGTAACTCGATACACCATTCCCGAACCTTGCCACGAAGACACTAAGCCACGAAACATATAAGAGGCAGATGAGTACGTCAAGTCAAGTGTTTTTTGAGAGTGAAGCAATTGGAAGCGGTCGATTGAGGATGGACTCTTTGGCCAAGGCTAAGGCCAAGGTCAGCCGTGCTTTATCGGTGAACGTTTTCAATTGCGGATTGAATGGGACGCAGATTTACGCAGAACAAAGTTTCCATATCCTGGGAATCTGCGTTCATCTGCGTCCAACAGATTTCCTGATCTATATTTATTGCGGCTAAGACTTCTTCCTCATCTCTTCCAGTTCGGCTATCTGGTACTCCTCCTGCTGAATCGTCAGGTTCAGGTTGATGACGAGGCCCGTATGCTTCATGAGCTCGCCGTCTTCCTTCAATACAAGGTGGCGTTCGCAGGCGGTCTTGAGCTCCTCTGACGCATGCTTGAGGGCCTGTCCGACGTCGGCGCTCCTGTCTATCGGACCGGGTTTGAAGAGCGGAGGGACCCCATTTTCAGCAATATCCTCTGCAAAATGGGCAAGCTGTTTCATTTTAGTCATGGCCTGATCCATAAGCTCCCACGCCACAATGCCGTTCTTCTGCAACACCCAGGAATGCCTTACGTGCTGCAGCATTTCATTGTTCTTGCTTGTTACTTCTGCCTGCAGTCTTTGAAGAAAGTCCTGCGGCAGCTCCCGTTCCCTCTCCGGCGTTCCCGCCGCTTCTTCGGGTTTCAGCTTGTCAAGCAGCTTTTGGAATTTTTGGGCGTGAACGGCCGATTCCCATGCCTCCCGGAGCAGTACACGTTTTGTATGGGGGTCATCAACCTTGGCGGCTTCAGAATTGTAATGCGGTATCAGCTTCTTTTCGTATGCCACATATGACTTGAATATGGTGGTCCTGTTTGTCGGATCGTGAGGGTACCCCGCGGGAGTGAAGTCCGGTTCCCCCCCCAGTTGGCCGATAATCATTCCGAGCCAGTGCATGTGCCACATCTCTTCCCTGGCACGGGAAAGAAGGCCGGCCCCCATAGGAGTGTCCTCCCCTTCCAGCCAGCCGTGGACGAGGTACCGTATGGTTGCCGCATGCTCGTCAGCCAAATCCCTGTTCAACATGGCAATCAGTTCGCTGTTATTCATAATGGCGCTCCTTAGAAATTTCATTTCGCACAGAGTATATAAATTCTATCATAGCCCTAACCCGGCAAAGCCGGAACCAAAGAGTTCAGGGTTCATGGTTCACGGTTCACGGTTCAACCCCGAACTTTGAACTCTCAGAACAAAATCTCTGCAAACGCTTTACTGTAAAGCCTTTCCGGACACAGTGAAAAATATCTTGCCAATATTGTCGTTAATCTTATGGCTTAGTGACTAATACACTTCAAACATTCCTCTCGTTCATCCCGCACCCCGAACCAGTAGGACACAGATATAAAGAAGAGATCATATGAGCCTCTTGCGAAACGTCCCCTTGTGCCCAATGTCTGCGTCAGGCTCAGATCTTAATCCTCAAAATACTTCAAGTATTCCTCCGGTTAAGATCTTCGCCTTCCTTGCCCTTGGCCAAAAGTGAACATTTTGCAAGAGGCTCATATGAATCAGGAAATCAGAAAATTTTTGGACGGAGATAAACAGGATCAAAAAAACTTGTCTGCGAGATCTGCGCAAATCCGCGTCCCAATTTGTTTCCGAAATCCGAAATCCGCAATCCGAAATCCGAAATCCGAAATCCGAAATGACTTCATCCCTTTACAAGTCCCCAACAGAATGTGGCCATAAAACAGACCGAGGCGGTCAGAATTACGGCAGCGCCGGTTGCCACATCCGTATAGAAAGAAAAAAGAAGGCCGGTTATGCCTGAGATCAGAGCAAAAAAAAGAGAGTACCAAAACATATTGCCGGCATTCCTGCTTATGTTTCTCGCACTCGCTGCAGGGATAATCAACAGAGCGGTGATCAGAAGTATGCCTACCGTTCTTATGCCGAGGCCCACAACAGTGGCCAGGATGGCAGCGAAACTGTAATTATAGACAACAGTTGGAACGTCTTGCGACCGTGCGAGATGCTCATTCAGCCCGGTCAATAAAAGACGATTATAGGCGAAGGCCAGGAAGATGATGATTGAAACGAAGAGGACGAGAGTCATCAGGATTTCTTCTTCGGTAATCGTCAGGACATCTCCGAAGAGAAAAGCGGGAAGCGTCTGATAGAGCTCCTTGCGCGCACTGATAACAGCTATTCCGAGTGCTATCGTGGCGGCAAAGAATACGCCGATTATAGTATCCATCGGAAGGTCCGAACGAGTCTTAAACTTTGCAATCCCAAGCGCTACAAGGATGCCAAAGGCAACAGTGGTAAAGAAAGGGTTCACTGCCAGGAGCAAACCCAGAGCGATACCGGTGAAGGCCGAGTGAGAAATTGCGTCACTGAAAAAAGCCATTCGATAATTGACGACCTGTATTCCGATCAGGGCGCAGAGCGGTGTTATCAGTACTATTTCGAGGAGAGCCCTCTTCATGAAGAGCGAGTTCGCCCAACAGAAGGGAAAGAGGGTGTCTATGAGGTTATAGATGGGCTGAAAAAGGGCTTCCATTATTCCAATCGTACGAATCCTGCGTCCGAATTGCCTTTCAATGCTTTCCCGGGCCGTGGCCGTGGAGGCATGCGCTTTCTGAATGCCTGTACAGCCCGGCATGGGGGCCATAAACGGCCATAATGTTTTCCGTCGTCAATACCTCGATTGCCCCCCCCTGGCACTGTACGCTCCTGTTCAAACAGATTACATGCCGGGCATGACCGGTAATGACGGAAAGATCATGGGAGACGATTACCACCGTTAAGCGGCCTTCATTTTCCACATGGCTCATGAATTCACAGAGTATCGTCTCTCCTGCGATGTCGATGCCTGAAGCCGGCTCATCCAGGAGAAGAATCTCCGGTTCCCGTGAGAGAGCCATGGCGAACACTACACGCTGCAGCTCGCCGCCGGAAAGCTTTCCGATTTTGCGGGCGCCCAAATGGGGGATACCGGCAGCATCCAACGCCTTCATGGCCTTGTCCTTGGCCCGTTTTGCGTAACCAAGCCAGAGAGGGCGGCGTTCGGAGGAGATGATGAGAAAATCCAGGACCGTAAGCGGCAATCCTCTGTCAAAATCGAGGCGCTGAGGAACATATCCGATTCGAGGTCTCTCGGTCTGAGGCTTTCCGTCCCGAAGAAACAGTATTTTGCCCTGATACGGAATAACGCCGAGGATGGCCAGGATCAGCGTGGTTTTGCCTGCTCCGTTCGGACCGATCAAGGCGGTGATCTTTCCCCTTGGGATGGCGGCGTTGACATCCTTCAGCAAACGCGCCTGATTAACCGTGACGTTTACATCCAGCAATTCGATACAGTTTTCAGACAAAGCTATCGCACTCCAAGGGATTTTCTAATGATCGCCAGGTTCTTCCGCATGACCGTTTCGTAGTAATCGGGGCCGACCGTCTTCCCGGTACCGGTCAGGGCATCGAGGACGAAGAACGGGATTCCGGTCTCCCCGCTCAAGAGTTTTGCATACCGCAGGGAATCATGTGTCTCCGCAAAGATCGCCGCGACTTTCTCCTTTTTGGCCGTCCGGATCAGGGCGTCGAGCTTTCCGGCTGAGGGATAGTGGCCGGGATGCTCTTCAATATGCGCAACCAGATCTAACTCAAGGTCACGGGCCAGATAATCAAATGCACCGTGATAGAGAATTATCTTTTTCCCTCTGACGGATGACCGGGTGCTCTTTACTTCGTCAGCCAGTTTTTCCAGCCTGCCCGTAAACTGCGCGCCATTCCTGCGGTAAAGATCGGCGTGCCCCGGATCAATAGTCGCGAGTGCCTCTGTTATATTGCGTGCCTGAAGCAAGTAAAGGGCCGGACTGGTCCAGACATGAGCATTAACATGGTCCGAATGCGATCTGTGTTCGTGGCCGTCCCCGGTGTCCTTTAATGGTTTTATGTCTTGAGAGGCATCGATTACTTTGATTCCGGGATTGGCCGCCATGACAGGGCGGCCGGCAAACTCTTCCAAGCCCAGTCCGTTGACAACCAGGACTGAAGATCCTGCAATTTTCTTCAGGTCTCCGGGCGTTAACATATACTCATGGGGGCAGCCGGTACCGGGTGGCAGCATGAGCTCAACCGAGACGCCCGGGACTCCTTTTACAATGTTGCCGGTAAGGACATATACCGGCAGAAAAGAGGCAAGTATGCGAAAACGTTCACCGTTCACCGTTGACCGTTCACCGTGAGATTGGGACGGATCGGTTCTGATCGCAGGGCTTTTGGCTGCCATCAACGAACCCGGAGTGAGACAGAAAAGACAGCCGAATAACATCGACACAACAAAGTGGTATCTCGTATGCAAAATCATTATGTTCGGATTCCTTTCGTTCCTGATCTCTTTTTCGGTGAACGGTTAACGGTCAACGGTTAACGTTCTTTGGCAGTTCGGACAGATTCCGAAGTATTCGAGATAATGGTCTTTCAATATGTATCCCAGTTCGGACTCGATGGTATCCGCCATCTTTCCCAGGGAACAGTGATGTAGTTTCTCAACGCGTCCGCAAGTCTCACAGGTAATATGGTGTACATGCCGTCCTGGAATTACCGATTCCCATCTTCTTGAATTCTCTCTTAAGTCGACTTCCTTTACAAGCCCGGCAGACTTTAAGGCGCCAAGGTTTCGATATATGGTGGCAAGATCGGCCCCGCAAGTCCTGGTTACACGTGAGTGTATCTCTTTCGTACTGAGGGGTTTCTCGCTCTGAGACAAAACCTGCCAGATCTCCCCCCGAACCTTGGTGAAGGACTTTTTGTGTCTGCGCAAATGGCCGGCAAGATCCAGATTCATAAACTTAGTCTAGCAAAAATGCAAACTGTTTGCAAATACTTTTGGCCGCAAAGACACAGGGAGTCCGACAGACTCCTAGGAGCCTGTCGGACTTAGGGATGATCTACTGCGGAAGTGGAGGGAACGGCCCAAATATCCCCGAATTTTCGTTGCATAGCAACACTATGCGCCTCAAATTCGTGAATATTTGGTCTCGTTCCTCCACTTCCTCGTGACGATCCCCTAAGTCCGACAGACTCCTAGGCTATTGACATTACGGACAGGTTTTGTTACCTGTCATTGGGTACTCCTCATCTGGAAAGGATATATGAAATGCTGGACTTAAAATATGTTAGAGAGAATCTTGACAGTATAAAGGAGATGCTTGCGCGGAGGGGATCCGATCTTTCCCTGAGTGAATTTGAGGCCGTGGATACCGAACGGCGCAGGATAATTCAGGACGTGGAGGATTTTCGCAACCGCCGCAATGTGGTTTCCGAAGAGGTGGGCCGCCTCAAAAAGGAGGGGGCTGATGCAGGGCATCTCACGGAACAGATGAAGGCCGTTAATGCCAGGATAAAAGACCTCGAAATCGTGCTGAACGAAAAGGAAGGGGCACTCTCGGCGATTCTTCTCAATATGCCCAATGTCCCGCACCCGGGCGTTCCAATCGGCAGGGAGAGCAGCGACAACCCGGTTGTTAAACGCTGGGGGGACATTCGCAAATTTGACTTTGAGCCGAAGCCTCATTGGGATATCGGGGAAGAACTGGGGATTCTTGATTTCGAGCGGGGGACAAAGATTGCCGGTGCGCGTTTCACCTTGTACAGGGGGGCCGGGGCGCAGATGGAAAGGGCCCTCATCAATTTCATGCTTGATCTGCATGCCGGGCGCCACGGGTACACGGAGATCCTTCCGCCTTTTATAGTCAATTCAACATCGATGACCGGCACCGGCCAGTTGCCCAAGTTTAAGGAAGACCTCTTTAAACTGGAAGGATGGGATTATTATCTCATTCCCACTGCTGAAGTCCCGGTAACCAATATTCATCAGGGCGAGGTCCTTGAAGAAACGGACCTGCCGAAACGATATGCCGCTTTTTCCGCCTGTTTCCGTGCGGAGGCCGGGTCTCACGGCAAGGACACGAGAGGTCTGATTCGCCAGCATCAGTTTAACAAAGTGGAATTGGTGAAGTTTACGACTCCTGAAACATCTTACAAGGAACTGGAAAGCCTGCTCATGGATGCGGAGGAGGTCCTGCAACAGTTGAACCTGCCGTATCAGGTAGTCGAATTGTGCACGGGGGATCTTGGTTTTTCCGCGGCAAGAACCTACGATATCGAGGTATGGCTGCCAGGGCAGAACACGTTCCGGGAAATATCATCGTGCAGCAATTTCGAGGATTTTCAGGCCCGCCGCGCGAAGATTCGCTTTCGACGCACCGGAAAAACCAAAACGGAACTCGTGCATACCCTGAACGGTTCCGGACTGGCCATCGGCCGCACACTCGTGGCTGTTCTGGAAAACTATCAGCAGGCCGATGGAAGCGTAATCATACCGCCGGTCCTGCGGCCGTACATGATGGGAAAAGCCAGGATTGAGTGATAATGCGGATTGCGGATTGCGGATTGAAAAGAATGACGCGGAGATCGTGCATTGCGGAGTTCGGAATGCAAAGAAGTCCCGAGTACTAAGCTACTATCGATCCTATCCTTAACTTTAGGCACCTTAGCTCACTTTAGTGCACTTTAGGCACTTGCATTACAGGCGCTTGCAGATTAGAAGAATTTCTTTATGTCCTCTCGGTCGTGGGTCAGCGGCATGGAGGGGAGGCTCTGGAGGAAGTTGCGCCCGTAGTGCCTTTTTATGGTTCTCACGTCCAGGATCACAAAGACCCCGCGATCCGAGCCCGAGCGTATCAGCCTCCCAAAACCCTGCCTGAGACTGAGTATGGCCAGCGGCACCTGATAGGTCATGAAGGCGTTCCTCCCCGCCTTTTCCAGGGACTCAAGACGGCTTTCGATAATCGGATCGGAGGGCACGGCAAAAGGGAGTTTTTCGATGATAACGCAGCTTAGAGACTCTCCCGGGACGTCTATTCCCTCCCAGAAACTGCTGGTAGCAAAGAGCACGGATGCCCGATCTTCCCGGAATGCCCTGAGGAGAGCAGCACGGGGCCTTTCGCCCTGGATGAGGATCCGGTACTGAGACCGGTCCTTTATGAGCTGGTAAACCTCGTCCATGTTGCGGTAGCTGGTAAAAAGCACCAGTGCTCGACCGGATGACGCTTCAAGGATCTCTTCGATCTCTTTAGCTATGGCTTCGGCGAATATGGCCGAACCCGGTTCGGGCAAATCCCTGGGGATATAGGCGAGCGTGTTTCGCGCGTAGTCAAAGGGGGAGGTAAGGGCCAGTGCGGGCGTTTCCGGACCGAGACCGAGCCGCATCTTGAAAAAATCGAATTTCCCCTGGGCCGCGATCGTGGCCGAAGTAAAAACCGCCGCGGATAACCGGCCGTATAATTTGTTCTGAAGCATACCGGAGACATCGAGAGGCGACGCAGTAATGGACGTTGAACGCTGCCTCCTTTCCATCCAGTAGACCACGTCTTCACGATCAACGGCACATACGAGGTTGAGTTCATTTGCCAGGTCGCAGAAACGTTTGGCGACAGGGGCGCAAATCTCGGTTTTTTCCGACAGGTTGTCCATCTCTTTGCCGCGGTCCAGCATCTCTCGATAAAGGGCCTCGATCAGGGGGCCGACTGTCGGATCCTCTCGAAGAGACCGCTTCAGCCTGATCCGCGAATCCGAGATGGGGAGACTGTTGAACAGCCTCTCGATGTTGCCGCGCATTTCACCGAGTCTTGTGAGTATCTGCATTTTTTCCGCAGCGGGGAGGTTTACGGCGTTTACTTCCTGCTCGGCGTCGCGGGTGAGGCCCAGGAGCCGGTAATCGCTGATGGACGAACCGAGGTAGGATGTGGCCACGTCTTCCAGGTGATGCGCTTCGTCGAAAACAACGGCCTCATAGCGCGGAATTACTTCTCCGTAGCCGGAGTCGCGCACGGCAATGTCGGAAAACAGGAGATGATGATTCACTACCACGATATGCGCCCTTGCGGCCGCTTTCCGCAACAGATTGACAAAACAGGACTCCGCCTCCTGACAAAGCGCCCCGAGGCATTGCTCGGCCGACGAACTGATATTGTTCCACAAGGGGTTGTCCTCGGGGAGCCATTCAAGCTCCGCACGATCGCCTGAGCCCGTCTCATTTATCCAGGCACGGATGCGCGGCAATAAACGGATCTGATCCGAAATAAGGAGTTCGCCCTGCATCTGCAGCCGGTTCCACTTGTGCAGGCAGATATAGTTTCTTTTCCCTTTGAGGCAGACGGCCCGAAGGTCGGGAAAAAGATGTTTCTTCAGGAAGGGCATCTCTTTTGAAAGGATCTGATCCTGGAGGTTTTTTGTCCCAGTGGAAACCACGATCTTTCGTCCGCTCAGGACAGCGGGGACGAGGTAGGCCAGGGTCTTTCCCGTTCCCGTTCCAGCCTCGACTACAAGCTTTCCCCCGTCGTTCAGGGCTTCCAGAACGGCCTCCGCCATCTGCTCCTGCCCCTGCCGGTATTCAAACCCGGGGAGTTTTTCGGCGAGAAGGCCCTTGGGACCAAAGATGTCTTGGATATTCAACAGGTTCATTCCATTATCTCAAAAAACCGACCGACATGCACCGGGCATTATATGACATGTGTGACATGTGGCACAGTCGCCCCGGCTGTGTCCCGAGCCTGACGGCACAGCCGAGGCGACTGTGCCACACAGAAACGCATCGCATCAGGTCTCATCCTTTCCTTCTATCCACTCCCGCCATAACCACTATCTCAAAAACCCGACCTTGTGCCTTTAAGGCATCTTTTGTCCGACATGGACCGGGCATTATATGACATGTGGCACAGTCGCCTCGGCTGTGTCCCGAGCCTGACGGCACAGCCGAGGCGACTGTGCTACACAGAAACGGATCAGGTCTCATGCTTTCCTTCTATCCACTCTCGCCATAACCACGGATACTCTTCGGAATGTTTCACCAGACCTTTACGTACAGGATTCTGGCATATATACTCCACTTTGCTTCTTATGTCTTCGTCGGATCGCAAGATATGATCGAAGGATTCGTCCTGCCATACAGAGCCGCAACGATTGAGGACTCGATTGATTCGATGTGCGGATACGCCTTTTATTCCATTCATTATTTCTCCAAGACCATATATACGTCCCTTGCTATCCCTTAAGGGTGTAAAAACCATATGCACATGATCGGGCATAACTATGATTCCATGTACTTGCACTTTATTACCACGATCATGCAGGCAGTGCTGAATGATCAAATGCCTCGCCGATTCCGGCAGTTCCCAACGCAAATGTGTGGCAAACGTAACAAATACCGTCTTATCTTCAACTTGTAAATGGGGAAGATTGCGACGGTAAAAGTCTTTGGCTGGTTTGGCCGGACTATCGGATGATGTGGGGTCCCTTTTCACAGCCCTATCTCCGAGATCGGATTAGTGCACACAGCCGAGGCGACTGTGCCACATGCGGTGTTCCGGGTGGGTGGCACAGCCGCCCTCGGCTGTGTGTATTTTTATTCAGCACGCTCATAAGCCCTTTGTATCGAAGTAAAGTATAAGACCATACGGACTTTCTCATAGTCGACCTGTCTGGCCCGGACGAGCATCTCGCGGTAGGCGCAGAGCTGACTGCGGTATCCGGCTGCCTCGGCCTTCATGAAATCTTCAGCCTCGCCGCCCGGCGGAAAGGCGGATGTCTTGTAATCGACGATCCACCATTGATCGCCATCGTACACGACGCGGTCTATCTTTCCGCTCCGAACGACGCCCGCTTCCGGGTAGTCCTCTATTGCCCATTCAGTCGCAGAAAAAGGATGGCCGGAATCAAGTACGAAGGCGCAAAATTCTTCAGCCCGGCAGGCCTCAACCTCCGCAAGTATCCCTCCTGCCTGTACGGCTGCCGTTTCACTGCTCATACCCTCGGCTACCAACGAGACGCCCACGGTTTTCTCCGGAGGAAGATCTTTCCCGTCGGCGAGACATTCCAAAAGGCGATGAATAACAGTGCCTTTCGCCAGAGCATCATCTATCCGCTCCGGACCGGCATTGTTTTCCCCTCCGTACTCCGCACCCTGCACACCGCATTCTGCACTATTATCGTTTTTCTCTTCACAATCCGCAATCCTGTTTGGGGCGGATTCCCCAAAATCCCGCGGCGATTCTTCTGCCCGGAGCATTGACGGAGAGACCACATGATAGGGGAGTTTCTCGGGCCTGAACGGAAGCGGCTCGGGAATCTCATCAAGGGCCGAGATGCACGGCTCCACGCCCTTCTCAGGGAGTGACGGGTCTTCATAAAACTCTATCCCGTTCCGTATGCCGGACGTCAGAAGATAATGAAGAAATGAATTCGGCGTTGCCGAGTACGATTTCTCCGCAGTTTCATTCCCCAAATCCGTCATGCCAAATCCACAGCCGGGGGCGGCTGTGCTACCTTTCAAATCCGCACTATGCACTCCGCACTCCGCATTGTTCTTGTTTTTCTCTTTTGTATCCGCAATCCGCAATCCGCAATCCGCAATCGGTTTTACAAGTCCGCTCATATGCAGTTCGCGTCTTGCCCTGGTGGCTGCCACATAGAAAAGCCTTTTTGCCTCTCCCAAAGCACGCCTTTTGCGGATGTCCCTGAGGAGTTGATAGACTTTATCGTCTTCGGCGAGCCGCTTATCCGGTCGTACGGCAATCAGGTATTCGCCTTCTCTTTCCGGCAGGCGCTCGAGGAGATAAGGCGGGGCCTCTCTATTGCCGCCGCCCAGGGGATTCCAGTCGAGAAACGGGAGAAAGACGATGTCGAATTCCAACCCCTTGGCTCGATGGATGGTCATGAGTTCAACAGGCGACCGGGAGGTAAGGGGGTCGGGGGGCGCATAGGCCCTTTCAAGACAGCGTTCCAGTCCGGCAAGGGTTTCCTCGGGTATACCCTTTTCAGACTGAGTGAGGATCTTCAGAAATGAACGGCAGTTTTCCACGGCTGCCGGCCCGAATCGGGCTGAGACTGCGGCGGGTCCATCTGCTTCTTCCCAGATATCGGCCACAATCAAATCCAGAGACTCGCGTCCGACCCGGGGCGCATGTGATTCTAAGGCTGTCCATAGCCGTTTCAATTCTTGCGGCGCAGTGACCTGCTGTTGGAATGCCCCTATTTTAGTCATCCAGTCAGGTGGGCCCTGTCGGGCGATGCCGTACAGTGCGTCGATTCCCACCCAGCACCAGGCCGACCGGAGAAGGGCGGCCCAGGAAAGATCATCGTGAGGTCTCACCAGGGCATATGTGAGGGCTAAGAGATCCAGGACTTCCGGGCGTTCTTTCAGGCGGATTCCTTCCTGAACCCGGACTTGCAGGCCGAATTCCGACAATGCCTTAAGATATGCGGGCAGGTGGGTACGCGCCGGAAGAAGTATGCCGATAGACCGGTCCGGATGGGTATGGAGCGTTTCTTTGATCCTGCAGGCGAGCCACGAGGCCTCATTTGTCCGGCCTGCTTCCGGCAGTTCGGCGTCTTTAGAAAAGACGCTGAGCGTGATACGGCTGTCCGATGCCTTCCCTGGCGCCGGAAGGGCATTTTCGTAAGGGACTTCATCGACTTCCAAATCCGGCTTGATCATAACAGCCTCTCCAAAAAACCGGTTGTAAAAATCGATCAGGGCCGGCGCCGAACGAAAATTGGTGCTCAATCTCACGGGATGGAATTCCAGGCGGCCATGGCCCGAGAGGGGCAGTCCTGTCTTTGCTTCAGTAAAAATCGAGACATCGGCCTTGCGAAATCCGTATATCGACTGCTTTGGGTCTCCAACGACGAACAGTGTCCGGCCGTCTCCCGGGACCCAGCCGGTGCACAGTCTTTGAAGGAGCTCCCATTGGTTCCGGCTGGTATCCTGGAATTCATCGATCAAGATATGGCGGAATGCGCGGTCAAGTATGAACTGGAGATCCGTGAGCTCGCCCAGCGCCCGAAGGGCCGCAAGCTCAAGCTCGGCGTAATCCATGGCCCTGCGTTTGCGGCAGACCTCGGAGTAAACCTGGATGGCCTTGGCTATGAGGAGAATGAGATCGAAAAGCGCGTCAACATCGGTAGCGGCTTCATCGATGGACGGCAAGTCCCTGACTGAATGGAGAGCGCTGGAAAGATCCACAGAGAGATTCCGGATCATTTCTCCCCAGGCGGTCTCCCTGAACCCTTTGGGAAATCCGTTTGCGGCCGTAAACTGCTTTCGAGGAGAACCGCTTTTTGTGAGACAGAAACCGGCTATGGCCTGCCAGGAAGAAAGGCTCTCCCAGGATGAATCAGGAATAGTTGAGGGGACAGGCGCCGTCATTTGCAGTTGCCGGCCGGTGAGAAACGCGTGCATCTCAGGCCAGTTCCTGCCGAGCCCGGTCTGAATGAAACGCTGCCGCACGGACGAAAGCCGGTGCGAGACCAGAATGCCTGTTCGTTCGGCGAGAATTTCGGCGAGGTTTTCCTTCCCTGCATTAGCACGCACTTCCCTTGCCAGATCATTAAGGAGGTCCCGTTTACCGAGGAGGTCCTTGAGCTCAGCCTCCAGTGCTTCCCAGTTGTTATTGAGATGGAGGAGGCGTCTTTCGAGGGCCTGCCTCAAGGGGTCATGACCGGAGCCGGCAAAGAGTTCCCTGTGAAGATTACGGACAGCTTCGGCCAGGAGCTCGGCCTGGTCTTCATCCGGGGCCACAGAAGCTTCAAAGGGTATGCCTGATTCGAGCGGGGCCTGTCTGGCGAGAAAAAGGCAGAAACTGTGAAAGGTCATAATGCGAAGGCCGTCGGGCGCCTGCAGGAGATAGGAGTGCTTCGCGTGTCTCTGCAAAGCCTTCTTTGCGGCCGGGAGCAGGCCGGCCAGCCACGGAGACCCCGGCGGGCCATCTTTCCCGGCAAGGCGCAGGACAGATCCTATGCGCTCTTTCATTTCGCCCGCGGCCTTGTTTGTAAAGGTCAGGGCCAGTATTTCATGCGGATGGTCGACGACCGTGAGAAGATGAATGAACCGTGCCGTAAGGAGTGAAGTTTTCCCCGCCCCGGCCGGCGATTCCACATGAAAACTCCTGTCCGTACGCAAAGCATCCACTCGCGCATTTGCATCCGGTAATGAGGAAAGCGATAGACTCATATAATTCATAATCAGGAAGACAGGAAATCAAGAAGAACCAATAAAACAATATTGTAACTACTCAGGTTATCCGGTTCACAGTTCACGGTTCACGGTTAGTCGCTTTGAGTTCTTCATCTTTGTGGAGATAGCTTTGGTTTCTTTGCCAGTCTGTACACTTTTCGCGTTAACTCACGTCCCATTGCCGTGCCTCAATATCTTCAGCCCATTCAACCCGCGTCGCTCTCTAACCTTGAACCGTGAACCTTGGAACTTTGAACCTGAGTAGTTACACAATATTTTGTTAATCAGGAAAGCACGAAAACAGGAAAAATATGATACAAGACAAGACGAACCTGAAAATAACAGCGTCCTGGTCTTCCATATCTACTCTCTTTCGTGTTTTCGTGCTTTCCTGATTCATAATGTCTTTTCTTGATTGTTATTCTCTTTGATAACGAATTTACAGATTATCCCGTATTCGCACATTCGGCACGGGCCGGGGTTGCCGGGTTTGGGGCGGGGCTTTGGGTCGGCCTGAAGACGGCCCTCGTTTAATTTTCTGCCGAGTTCGGCGATTTCTTCTACCCAGGCCGAGATGCAGCCTTCCCAATCCTCATCGCTTACAGGCCGGTTGAACTGGACGTCTCCTTCCAGTTTGAGGCTGATATAGCCCGCTCCGCAATTGTCGGCCTGTGCGGGGAGTCTTACCTGTCCGTTTCGTACGGCAAGGAGATAGCAGGGGAGCTGGGGGGAAGTGAAATCCGCCATGATTTCCTTTGATGACGGGATGCTTCCGGTCTTGTAATCCCAGCAGTAAATCCGCCCATCCGGGTCAAGATCTACCCTGTCGATGCGGCCGGCAATTTTGAACGGCCATGCCGGGTTGGCCAGGTCTTGAAAAGAAACCTCCTCGGCAATCCATCGCCAGCCCTCCACTGCCCGCTCCCTTTCAAGACCTATCCATTTCCGGACAAGACCGTTTTCCGATGCGCTGCTCATCCAGCGCTCCTTTTCCACCTGCCAGTGGGGATTGCCGGCAAGATCACCCAACACAAGGTCGATGCACTGCTGTAAGACGGGTTCGACCTTTTCGTCTTCCAAGACTATGCCCTGGTCGCGCAACCTTTTTGTGAATGCGGAAAGCAGTCTATGGAGCATGTTCCCTTTTTCCAGGGGCGAAATCCCGAGGATCGGTTCGGCAAGCCCCTGAATGCCGAGTACCGAGGCCGCGAAGAATCGAAACGGGCAGGAAATGGCTCTTTCCAGGGCCGAGACCGAAAGGGCCGAAGGCATGGGCGAAGGGGAGAGCGAACGGTCTGCAGGGGGAAAAGGCAGAGGATACGATTGCCGGCCTCTTAGCCCGCCCTTCAGCCATCCGGCCCGGACGAGAGCGGGATTGGCCTCAAGCCAGCAATTCACCGACTTCCATTGCTCATGCTCCGGCCAGAAAGGGGAGGGGGGAACGGGGTCGCCCTTGTCTTCCAACGGCCTGGTAAGGGTGACAAAAGGAGCGAGGGTCAGGAGATGAGAAAACGCCTGTTCGGCAAATCTGTACTGGCTTTCGATCGTGCCGCCCTGGACGAGGTTTCTCTCTTCCGGGGCGAGGAGGGGAAGGCTCCGAACCGGCTGCGGCAGGCTACGTTCCGAGAGGCCGGCCACATACAACTGATCAAAAGAGAGGCAGCGGGATTCGACCAACCCTATGATCTGAATGCCTGCCTCCTCATGGGCCGGTATATTGACCATGATATCTCCCAGGGAATACGTCAGCCACGAGTAGAAGGAACCCGCCTCCATCTTTTCCGTTCCGAGTTCGCGCACCAGGGAGGCGATGGCTTCACGCAGCTTTCTGTACGTGCTTTTTTCGAATTCGTTCACCATGAAAGGGAAGCCGAGGCTATCCCAGAGGCTGAAGAGAGACTCTACCCATTCCTGCGGGCGCTTCTCTTTGCCGGCTAATTCTCTCAGCAGGCCCGGAAGTCCGGGCTCCGGGCACTGAAGCGCTTTGACCAGCTCCGGCCTTTGCTTTTCCATTACGCCGATCAGATTGTCAAGACCGGAATCTATCGAGTACTCTCGCCAGATGCGGTCAATCCCGGCCGTCCCTCTCCGGCTTCGCGCCCAGCAACCGTAGTAAGGCGAGAGGAGCAAAGAAAGGAGAACTGCCCTTTGCTCGCCATCAATCATAAACTTAAGCGGAAGAAGGGCCGCCTGAACAAGGGACTGGTCCAAAAGACGTCCGCCGAGCGAAATATTGAAACTTCCTCTCTCCGGTGTGGCAGGCGCCCCGATCAACTGCTGCAGGAGGCGGGAGAGCGGCTGCGCATATCCCTCCATATCCGGTATCACAACCCCGATCCGGTGGAGCGGCATTTCAAGTGATTTCCTGAGCAATTCCTGAGCGAGCCAGAATATTTCTTCCTCCCTGTTCGGGAGAGCTACGGCCGTGGGTGAAGGAGGGTCTTTCAATTCGGTACGGCATGCAACGGCGTCGAAGCGATACATCAGGAGGTTTATGAGGTCCTGCTCTATCGGCGAAGGAGAATCAAAGCCGATGAGAAAAATGCGGTCCTGGAGGCTTGATTTGTTTCTAAGGTTTTCGGAGATAACCACGGGAAGAAATGCCGGGTGAAGGAGTCCGTCAGCTTTTAAGATGTCCTGAAACTTGTTGAATACCTGAGTCCTCCAGTTGATAAGGGGACTTGCATACCGGGTTTCCAGATGAGAGAGCCTGTGGCGGATGATTACGGAATAAGCATCGTCAAGCGAGCGCCAGAGACTGAGATCGGATCGCAGGCCTTCGGGAGGCTCAGTCTCCTTTGCCGCCTTTTCCCAGAGATAGAGCCGAGCCGTGATTGAAGGGAGAGACTCTTCGGGCCACAGATCGTTCCATTGTTCCCGGAGCCAGGCGTTGAGGCTCAGTATCTTTGGCGGGAGCCAGCCCTTCAGGCCCTGCCCGACCGCCTCCGTCCTGAACTCGTGCAAAAGCCGCCGGGCGAGCCGGCTGTTGGCGGTCAGGACCAGGGCATTATCATCGGCCAGGTTGATTAGTTCTTTCTGGAGTTCTTTGCTGCTGGTGGCGGTAAGGTGAGGCATAAAGACAGTTATCCGTTCACCGACTGGAAACAGATCACGACCTGGGAAATGCGTACGGTGATACGATTAATATAAGACAAAATACTATGTTGGTGGATCAAAAGCAAGCCGGCGGGAGAGAACGCAGCACTTATCGGGGTCACCCATTAAAGGGTGAGTCAAGTCTCAAATGAGAAAGGAAGATGGTGACTCTTGGATCTTGTCTGATTTTATGGACGTCAACTGCAGCGTCCACGTGCGTCAAGGGATGCACATTTATTTAGGGTCTGTCAGGGAATAAGTTGCGCAATTCTGAGCGCTGAGGCGCCCGTCCGGCAAGGCGCGAGGAGGGCGCATACCGTGAGTATGCAACCGACGAGCAACGCTGCCGGACGGGACGGATCGGCGCTCACAATGCTCAAGTTATTTCGTGACAGACCCTGAGTCCAACAGACTCCTAAAACGTTTGTACTGATATATTAGTGATTTGTCAAGGCATTGAGAAAGCCCAAATCCACCGCCTATTTTCTGTTGCATCCGCGGGCGAAGTCAAAATACGTCCGTGAAATCACTTCACCTTGGGTGGT
>JAZDGK010000287.1:0-3592 GCA_043806955.1 Pseudomonadota bacterium
CAACCGTTTTGGCTATATCCATACCAAGACCCCTGAGGAGACAGAATTCGCCCTTAGGGCAAAACTTCCGCGGGAATACTGGTCGAGATACAATACCCTTCTTGTCGCCTTTGGGAGGAATGTTTGCCGTCCGGTTTCGCCACTGTGCAGCGGATGTCCGGTAGTGGCGTACTGCGATAGAATCGGCGTGAAAAAAAGCCGTTAGCAGGTAAATGATGCCTCGTTACTCGGGGAGTATCCCGTATGCAGATCGCCTGCCGTCGATTCCGCTTAAAAGGAGATGATACCGATGATCCAACCAATAATCGCTGGAAACTGGAAAATGAACAAGAATATCGCCGAGGCGGTCGACTTTTCCGTGCGTCTCCAGGGTTTTTTCAGAACTCCTTCTGATCGGAAAGTGATCATTGCTCCGCCTTTCACCGCGCTCCATGCCGTGGCGGAGGCGATACGCGGCTCTTGCATCCTGCTCGCAGCCCAGAATATGCACGAGGAGGAGAAAGGGGCTTTCACCGGTGAAATTTCCGGGGATATGCTTCGCGAGGCCGGCTGTATATTCGTCATTATCGGCCATTCCGAGAGACGCATTCTCTTCGGAGAGGGAGACGATCGCATAAACAGGAAAATGAAGTCCGCACTAAAAAGCAGATTGGCCCCGATTTTCTGCGTGGGGGAGTCGCTGCAGGAAAGGGAGGAGGGGAAAACGGAAACGGTTATCGAACGCCAATTGAAAGAAGGGTTGAATAATTTGGCCGTCGATGATATTGACAAAACCGTGATCGCTTACGAGCCGGTTTGGGCGATTGGTACCGGTAAAACTGCGAGTCCTTTACAGGCCGAGGATGTTCATTGCTTTATCCGGGAATGGATGATCCGTCGATATGGCCCGGAAAGCGCCGATAGGTTGGCAATTCTTTATGGGGGCAGTGTGACGCCCAAGAATATTGCCGAACTGATGGCAAAGCCGAACATCAATGGAGCGCTGGTCGGAGGTGCGAGCCTGGATGTCGATTCTTTCGTCCGAATTATCAATTATTGAATAACCATGGGGGGATAAAAAGTGCATATTCTCGTTACCATCATACACGTGATCGTCTGTGTCGTTCTGATACTCGTCGTGCTTTTACAGGCAGGCAAAGGCGCCAGTATGGGGGCTGTGTTCGGAGGGTCAAGCCAGACCATCTTTGGGAGCAGCGGTCCCGGAACTTTTCTCGGCAAGATGACAACCGTCGTTGCCATCATCTTTATGCTGACCTCTTTCAGTCTTTCTTATTCCGCCTCTCGAAAGGGGAGCTCCCTGATGGAAGGCGCCGCACGGCCCGCGACTCAGAAAACAGCGCCCGCACAAAAACCGCTAACACCGACAGCTCCGGCCGCACAGGCCCCGGTTGTTCCTTCGACGGCAAAATGACCCAATGTGGGAAATCAGGTAGTTGGTTTTCGTATTATCGAGATGTCATTAATTTTAAAGGCGATTCTTTGATATTGACAAAGTGATTCTTAACGGGTAATGAGTATCGGAAAATTCACCGGTGATGTTTCCGGTGTTTCTTAAAACGATAAAATGCCGAAGTGGTGGAATCTGGTAGACACGCTATCTTGAGGGGGTAGTGGGCAAAACCCGTCCGGGTTCAAGTCCCGGCTTCGGCACCATAAATATTCAATTCGTTTGCCCCATAAAGATCCTGTCAAGCTGTTTTATAGTATCGTCAAAGGAGAACTGTTCCCAGATCTTGATGAACGTTGCCTGGCGTTCGCGGGCGATTTCGCATTGGAGTTGATAAAGCTCGCCAAGAATGAACGCAAGTTCGGGTTCGATCAGTTTACACCTCCACTCCTTGAATAGGGAATCAATATACTTTCTCGTAAATACGGAATCTTGTATCTCCCCGAGACAGTCCTGTATCTCAACCGTTCTTTCGACGAAAGAATCAAGATCCTTGCCATACGCAGAAGCCATAAACTCGCAGGCGTAACGGAGTCGTTTCGTCTGGATTCGGAGACGGTGAAATTGTTTGGGCCTCTGATTTTCGAGTACTCTATGCCCCTGGTCAATAACGGCGGCTAATTTTTCTTTGATGATCAGCGGTGCCATCTGATGGACCGGTTTTATTGCAAGGGGCGCTCGGGGGTGCGCATAGATCGGAGCTTCCACGAACCGAAGAAGACGGCGCTCGAAATTTCCGTACCGCTGCGATTCAAGCGCTTCAAGAAGAGATGTCAACCGGGAACGGCGTTGCTCTTCAATCCATCGATCAAACACGGCTTTCCACTTTAAAGAGAAGCGCTCAACTCGTTCTTTGAACCGGCATAGATTCAACAGGAAGACATCGAGATCGCGAACAGCCCCGAAAAGACTGCCCATCCATTCCAATTCTCCAGCGAGGCAATCGTTCGCGCTTTTTGGAACGGCATCGCGAAACAAACGCAGCGCCGAACGCATCCGGCGTATGGCAACCCTTGCCTGATGGACGAATTCCGTATCGATGTCACGCTTTACCCCGGGAAGTTGATCTCGAAAGCGGGTAAACTGGCAGGCAAGTATTTTCCGGACAGCGAGATCAAGACGGTCATCGAGCCGAATCGCATATTCTTCTGGAAGATTTTTTGATGGAATCGTAATCTTGAGCCGTTCGAAGGCGCTCTCCAATTTGGAAGAAGACGAAGGCAGATAACCAAATGTTTCCGAAAGTAGACCGGAAAGCGTGCTCAGGGATGTTTCCGGACCCTCTCGAAGTTCCGCTTCCATCTCGTAAAATTTCTGTGTACGCTTGGGCGTGTGAAGTCCACGCAATGAGGACACCGAAGTGTCAAAAGCAAATTCGATTTTTGCTCCTTCGGGCGATACAATCCGATAACGCTTCCGCTCCGTGCGGATTTGAATATGCTCAAGGAGCTTCCGCGGATAGATGATGCCGTCGATGAGACTCCGGATTTGCTTTGAGAGGACCTCCGCAGGGCAATCAACCGGGCCGTCAAGCGGAGCTTCGATTTCCATTCGTTTTGTGATCCCATCTTCGATTTTTCCCAAGCTCTTGATCGTATAGACTGCCCTGCCATCGGCGATGCGGTATCTTAGCGCCAACTTTTTTTTCATAAGAGACCAGTCGAAGGTATCCAAATAAATATCGATATTCCTCACCGGCTGCAGTTCCTTGACCGTGTAACCGCACTCGCGAATAGCGGCAATTACCGTATCTTCAGCCTCAGGATCCGGCAGTGCGAGTTTCAGCTCCACTTCGACGGTTTTACCGGCATTCATTCCATGAATCTCCTTTTGATTCCCTTGGATAAATCCTTCTGCAAAGCTTTCGGCAACGTCGTTTTCTTGAGTGCAGTGATGGTGCGATCTCTGTCGTAATCGAACCTGACAATCCTGCCGCGCGACACAACATCTTTCCCGGTGTCAACGAGGGCATAGGAGGGACGCGGATCTCCGTCAATGGGATACCCCACCGAACCGCAGTTCAAGACGAGAATGCCGCCGACGCGTCTTACAAAGGGGATGTGCGTATGCCCGCACACAAGGACGCCCGGATGGGCATCCCCTAATTTTCTTCCCAATCCTTGTTCGGTAATGCTGGAATAGATT
>JAZDGK010000288.1:0-20910 GCA_043806955.1 Pseudomonadota bacterium
GGGACGCTGGGAAGCCGGAAGGCTGCGAGCCAACCCCAACGATTCAGCTTTCCGGCTTTCCGGCCTCCCGGCTTCCTAGCTTCCCAGCCTGGTGAGGATTAAAATTTGAGCCTGACGCAGAGATTGGGCAAAAGAGGACATTTTGCAAGAGGCTCTGTATATCGATATCGCCGATCCCCTAACCCGGACAAGCCGGAAATCCGAAACTCAAAATCCGAAATCCGAAACAAATTCGAATGACCCAAAAACGGAAAATTCAAAACGCTAGAAAACAACACAGCGCCGCGTTAATGAAATGAAAGTCTTGCCGGATAATGCGCGAATATTTTCCCTTAGTGACTAAGTCCGACAGGCTCCTAAGTGATTACAAGGGGTAAGACGCAGCAAGAGTGAGCCCGCATTCATTTAATTCTTGACACAAAGCAGGGGGCCGGGTTATATACAGCCAACATATAATACTGGGTTTTTCTGTTCGATATTCGAGGAAGGCTTTCCTGAAGGAGGTGATTTCAGAGGTTTTTTGGTTGTTTGGTTTACCAAAGGTAAGGCGCAGATACTTACCAAAATATATAGAACAAAGAAGGAGGAAATAGAATGGCTTTAATTGAACCACATGGCGGAAGAGGTTTGGTGTGCAGTTTGTTGAAAGGTGCAGATCTCGAGGCGGAGTTGACCAAGGCTAAGACCTTGAAGCAGGTCCGGATTCATTCCCGGGCTACTTCAGATCTTATAATGATGGGTATTGGCGCTTTCAGCCCGTTGCACGGTTTTATGACCAAGAA
This sequence comes from Pseudomonadota bacterium, assembly GCA_043806955.1. Classification (GTDB taxonomy): domain Bacteria; phylum Desulfobacterota; class QYQD01; order QYQD01; family JAZDGK01; genus JAZDGK01. The sequence goes on from JAZDGK010000288.1 coordinate 783, forward strand.
GGACTGGAAAGGCGTATGCGAGAATTTCACTATGGCCGATGGTACTTTCTGGCCGATCCCGATCACAATCGATTGCAGCAAGGAAGACGCGGATGCCATTAAGCCGGATTCAGAGGTCACCCTGGTGGATGATGCCACCGGCACGCTAATGGCTACTATGAAGGTTGCCGAGAAATACGAGATGACCGAGGCCGACAAGACGTGGGAATGCATGCAGGTATTCACGACCGATGATATCGCAGGGCATCCCGGGGTGGAAAAGGTCCACAAGCAAAAAGAGGTCAACCTTGCCGGGCCGGTGAAGGTCCTTAGTGAGCTGGACTTCCGGGCCAGATTCCCGGAGGTGTACAAGACCCCGGCTGAAGTGCGCCAGATACTGACGGAGAAGGGCTGGAGCAAGGTAGCCGCCTTGCAGCTTCGTAACCCCATGCATCGCTCACACGAGTATTTGGCCAAAATAGCGGTTGAAGTCTGCGACGGCGTCATCATCCATTCACTGATCGGCGCTTTGAAATCCGGCGATATTCCAGCCGATACCCGCGTAAAGTGCATCGATGCGTTGATCGAGAACTATTTCACGAAAGATTTCGTAATCCAGGCCGGCTATCCGATGGAAATGCGCTACGGCGGACCGCGGGAAGGCCTGCTCCATGCTACCTTCCGCCAGAACTACGGCGTTACCGACATGATTATCGGCCGTGACCACGCCGGAGTGGGTGACTACTACGGCATATTCGATGCCCAGACAATTTTCGACAGGATACCCCAGGGTGAAGGGCCGAAGTATTTGAAGTGCAAACCCTTGAAAATCGATTGGACATTCTACTGCCACAAATGCGACGGCATGGCTTCTATGCGTACATGCCCGCATACAAAGGCGGACCGCGTAATCCTCAGTGGTACGAAACTCCGCAAGATGCTCTCCGAGGGTGAAGAGATTCCGGACCATTTTGGCCGTAAAGAGGTCCTGGATATCCTGAGACAGTACTATGAAGGGCTGACCGAAAAAGTGGAAATCAAACTGCAGAAGTTTGCCACAGGTGAAGAGATGAAGTAATCACCGGCCTGAAAAGGGAAGGTGCCTTCCGTATTGGAGTGACACTAGCCGGTATGGCCGACTTCTGGGAAGAAAGCCATACCGGCTTTTTTTTATTTCAACGTTTTGTCCGAAGGGTCTGTCACGGAATAAGTTGTGCAATTCTGAGGGCTGAGGCGCCCGTCTGGCAAGGCGCGAGGAGGGCGCATACCCGTGAGTATGCAACCGACGAGCAACGCAGCCGGACGGGATGGATCGGCGCTCAGAATGCTCAAGTTATTTCGTGACAGACCATAAGGATCAATCGACCGAATTTATGTGCACTTTCGATACTAAGCACGCTGAAGATCTGGCCCGGAGCTATCTCGGTGTCGAGTCTGCACCGAAGGCTTTTCGGTTTGTCAGTGCGGATATGGATTTTTTTTCAGTTGACTACAACGATATCCTGAGGCTTGGGGACGAGTGTTATCTTATCCGCGGGGTGGAAACGGAGAAGCGTTTCGGAATTGAAGACGACCCAAAATATTGGGTGAAAAAAGCCGTAGACCTGAAGAATAATTACGAAAGGAAACTCATTAAGTTCTGTTTTTTCGAGGAATTCGAGAGCAGAATAGGCGGCATTCAGTTTAAGCTTTTCCGAAGCCCGGCAAAAGAAGCGCGAATCCTGGGCAAGGTTAGAGGGAATCCTAATTTCATGCAGGGTTTCAGCGTGGAGGAATCATCAGGCAATCCCATAAGAGTTTTGGATTTTATAAACGGGCCGTCATTATTCGAATATCTTGAAAACCCTAATTTACCATACGAAGAGTACTTTTGTGATAATCTCCCATCGCTGCTGGACAGGCTTGTGATTGCTTTTGGCGCGATGGGCGATTTGCACGACATGGATGAGGTGCACGGCGACGTGCGGCAGGATCATATACTGGTCAATAAGGTTGACGGCGCCTTCAAGTGGATTGATTTTGATTATAATTACACTACCAGAGGGGGCCGCTTTGGTTACGATCTCTTCGGCCTTGGAAACATATTGGCGGCGGTAGTAGGTAAGGGCAGCCGGACGTTGCGGCAACTTCAGGAGGATGCCCCGGACATTCTAGCCAAGCTTTATTTTGAAGATACGAACATAGTCTGGTCGAGTCGGGTTGTGAATTTGAAAAAAATCTACCCGCAAATACCGGAAAGATTGAACCGAGTCTTGATGCATTTTTCGGCCGGCGCTACCGTCTTCTACGAAACGGTCTGGGAATTATTGGAGGATTTGCAGGATGCCAGATCAGATCTCTCGCAGTGATGCCTTTTGTTGGGAATTGATTCCAGTAAAACCCGGTTTTGGATTGAACGGTGTCTTGAAACTCGATCTGATTCGGGTGACTCGTGCCCAGGATTTTTGCCGATTGGAGACAAAATGGATTTCCTAAGGAGATGTCATGGAGAACATAGAGCCCGAAAGAAATATTCTCCTGAGCATAGATAATTCGGATAACTCGACGCGTGCTGCGCAATATCTCGGAAAGATAGTAGGGCAATCCACGCAGTACTGCATTACCATACTCAACATTGTCGAGGATATGGGCATTGATTTCTTCCCTTCAGCGGTCGAAAAAGAGAAACACCTCACCGCACAGAACCAGGCAGCCGACAGGCTGCTCGCGGAAGCGCATAACCTTCTAATATCCTGCGGTATACCTGAAGAGTGTATCAGGACGGAAAAGACCGTTGCGAAAAGCGGCTACATAGCGGAGACGATAATCCAGAGAGCGAGGCAGAACGATAACGGGACACTTGTGGTCGGCAGGCGGGGTATTTCGAAAAAGGAAGAATTCTTATTCGGCAGTGTCAGCAGCAAGATCGTCAGTTATGCAAAGAATTGTACCGTGTGGGTCGTGGAATAGCCCATGATTGAGCAAAATCAGTAACCGTTCACCGTTCACCGTGTACCGTTCACCGAAAAGACGTTTTTCGCACGGGGCGGTGGCCGAATAACGGGCTCGATACTCGATATTTAGTGGTTCTAAGTCTGCGGTTCACAGTTCCAAGTTTAACCGTGAACTCTGAACCGTGAACTTGAACCAGAATCCAGCATCTAATGATCGTTCACCGAAGGAATGCTTTGGGGTTTTTTGCGGACAACGGTGAACGTTTACCAAAATCAGGTTGCCGGTTGACTTCAATTTCTCCAATTAAAGGAGCCTCTTGCAAACTCTTATGACCGGTATTCTCGTCATTCCGGCGAACCCCGGATCGGAGTCCGGGGCAGGCGCCGGAATCCAATAATTTCAAGCGGATCAAGATACTCCTGGACACCGGTTTTCACCTGTGTGACGACTTTTGCAAGAGCCTCAAGGGAATCGCGTGAAGCTCTCTTCATGTCCAGCCACGTTTCCTGAATCTGCCTATCATCAGAGATACAGGTCCTTTCTAAAGACAAAAGAGCAAGCGTGCGGAATCGGATGCGCATATAACTGTTGCGATCCCATATTAACATCGATGGTTATCCCCAGATCTATCGCTGAAGCAGATCTCCGGAAGTCCATAAACAATGCAGCCGAGAATCTTCGAAAAGACATCGAGGGAGATCGGAGACTTCTCACCCTGGAAGGCTTTTTTTTAGCTCCTTTTTTTTTCAAAGACTGCTTTGCGGAAGGGCCGGATTTCGGCATCAACAATAGCCCTGAGAAGAATATTCAATGCTATGTCCTGTTTGGCTGTCCTCACCTCACAGATGAGGGGTTATGTTCCATTTACGGGGGCAAGAGGTTCGGTCTTTGCGAGGGATTCAAAGGATGTCCGGAATACTGCGTGAAAGACTCTATGCCGGAGAGCTCTTTTCTCACCCTCGCTTATAACTACTGGCTTATGCGAAGATTAGTCATGTTGTCCACGGTAAATGACATTTCAAGGACTATCGCTCTTTGGCGTATAAACGAACAGGAGGGTATCAGGAGTTTTCTGCATTCTCGGGGCATCGTAACCGATTTGATTGACAACAGGACGCTGGACTGATTTTATGTCAACGTTCACCGTTATCCGTTGACCGTTGACCGTAAAAACTCGGTAACTGCTCAGGTTCAAGGCTGATGGATTCGTAAAAAGTCGTCACTCCGGTGAAAACCGGAGTCCAGGCTCTTTGTAACTACTTGAATATACTGGCTTCTGGCTTCCGCCGGAATGACAGAAAGCAGCTCTTTCCGACTTTTTACGAGACCATCACGGTTCACGGTTTAAATCTTGGAACTGTGAACCTGGAACTTGGAACCATTGAGTATCGAGCATCGAGCCCGTTATGTTCGGACACGTTCACCGTGCAAACCCGAAAAGCGTTTTTCACGGTGAACGATTACTATTCCAGGAGTCTGTCGGACATAGGGGATCGTAGTAGATCATCCCTAAGTCCGACAGGCTCCTAGGCGTTTGATGTGCCTATCTGTCTGGCAGCAGGACATAAGACGGCAGGTTAACGCCGCGAAATTGAGTCTTTTTTAATAGGTGGACTTTTGCCGCAAATGAGTAAGTATTCACTTTTTTTCTTGACATTATGTTCGGATGATATATAAAGGTGAGCATCCATTCATTATTATCCGGAATGATCCAGAGATCTGGGTTCTATTTCTGAGGAACATGCTCCCAGGGAGCTTTCAAATACCCGTCCATGTGTGCTGGATTCTTTGTCCCAAGGGCGGGCGTGCTTTTAGATCCGCAAACTATACTTGAGAGGGGGGATTAGACGGAAGAATAGGTGGTTAGGTTTGTAGAAAAGAAACAAGCCTGTTGGAAGTAAATCACAGACTAAGTAGGAGGAAAATTATGCCAAGTTTTGTAATTCCAGAAAAATGCGACGGATGCAAGGGCGGCGAGAAGACCGCGTGCATGTATATATGTCCGAATGACCTGATGGTGCTTAATACCGAGGCCATGAAGGCATATAACCAGGAGCCGGATGGCTGCTGGGAATGTTTTTCTTGCGTAAAGATATGTCCCCAGGGCGCCATTGAGGTCAGGTCATATTCGGACATCGTGCCTCTGGGCGGGTCTGTGGTTCCCATGAGAGGTTCCGACTCGATTATGTGGACCATCAAATTTAGAAATGGGAATCTGAAGCGTTTTAAATTCCCCATCCGGACTACACCTGAAGGTTCTATTAAACCATTTGACGGCAAGCCAGAGCCAACTGCTGCCGATCTTGACAGCGAACTGCTCTTTACCGAACTCGGGAAGACGCTTTCCACCCCGTAAGAAAAGTTGATAGAACCTTAAATCTCTAAGGAGGAAATAATTATGGCATTACCAAATAAACCTTTAGGTGAACTCCCTGCAATAGACAATCCGGAGATTGCAGAGCATGAGTGTGATATTCTCATTGTTGGCGGTGGCATGGCTGCATGTGGCACTGCTTTTGAAATCAAGAAATGGGCGCCGAATGCCAAGACTATTCTTGTGGATAAGGCATCTCTCGAAAGAAGCGGCGCGGTCGCACAGGGCCTTTCCGCTATAAACACCTACCTTGGTGAGAACAGCCCTGATGATTATGTCCGTATGATCAGGAACGACCTTATGGGTATCGTCCGCGAAGACCTTATCTATGACCTCGGCCGTCACGTTGATGATTCCGTCGACCTCTTTGAGGAATGGGGCCTTCCGATCTGGAAGCAGAAAGGCGACGAAGGCAAGAGCCTGAAAGAAGGCGGCAAGCCGGTCCGCTCCGGTAGATGGCAGATTATGATCAACGGCGAGTCCTACAAGTGCATCGTGGCTGAGGCCGCCAAGATGGTTTTGGGCGACCAGAACATTATGGAGAGGATTTTCATAGTTAAGCTGCTTCTCGATGCCAACAAGCCGAACACCATTGCCGGCGCAGTAGGCTTCAGCACCAGGGAAAACAAGGTTCACGTCTTTAAGTGCAAGACCATGATGGTAGCCTGTGGCGGTGCAGTAAACGTGTTCAGACCGAGATCCACCGGTGAAGGGATGGGCCGTGCATGGTATCCGGTATGGAATGCCGGTTCCACCTATACTATGTGTGCCGAGGTCGGCGCCGAGCTGACCATGATGGAAAACCGCTTCGTGCCGGCCCGCTTCAAAGACGGCTACGGTCCGGTGGGGGCTTGGTTCCTCCTCTTCAAGGCCAAAGCCATGAACGCCCTGGGTGAGAACTATATGGCGAAGAACAAGGCGATGCTCGAAGAGTATCCGCCATACGGATTGGCTAAGGTGCCTGCTACCTGTCTGCGTAACCACCTTATGCTGAAAGAGATGATAGAAGGTCGCGGCCCGATAATCATCGACACCGCTACCGCGCTTCAGGAACTCGGCAAGACCATGGATGCCAAACAGTTCAAACACCTTGAGGCCGAGGCCTGGGAAGACTTCCTGGATATGAGCGTTGGGCAGGCCGGGCTTTGGGCCGGCATGAATATCGAGCCGGAAAAGGTTCCGTCCGAAATTATGCCCACAGAGCCCTATCTCCTCGGCTCTCACTCCGGCTGCTGCGGCATCTGGGTAAGTGGCCCGAATGAGGCTTGGGTGCCGGCGGAATGGAAGTGGGGCTATAACCGTATGACCACGGTGAACGGGCTGTTCACCGCCGGCGACGGCGTCGGAGCCTCCGGGCATAAATTCTCCTCCGGTTCGCATGCCGAAGGCCGAATCTGTGCCAAGTCCATGGCCAGATACATTCGCGACAATGCCGGCTTCGCGCCGGCCCTGAAACAGACCGCTAAAGAACTGGCTGACCAGATCTATGGGCCGGTAAGGACCTACAACCAGTTCAAGAACGCCAGCACGGCGGCTGACGTCAACCCGAACTACATTAAACCCAAGGGCTTCATGTTGCGCCTGATTAAGGCCAGTGACGAGTACGGCGCGGGCGCCAATGCCTTCTACATGACCAGTGGTCCAATGCTGAAGAGATGCATGCAACTTCTGCAGTGGCTGCGGGAGGACTCCGAGAAATTGGCAGCCGGCGACCTCCATGAGCTTATGAGGGCCTGGGAACAATATCACCGCTTGGGGACGGTCGAGTCCCATATCCGCCACATGCTCTTCAGGGAAGAGACCAGGTACCCGGGTTTCTTTTACCGGTCAGACTTCCCGAAGGTCGATGAAGACAACTGGAAGTGCTTCGTCAATTCGAAGTTTGATCCCGACAAGAAGGAATGGTCGGTATTCAAGAAGGAATGGAAGCAGATTATTCCGGAATAGTCATGTTGGCGAAATCGGGGACATGATCCGAGCTATATACCTCCAGGCGTCCTTGGACGCCTGGAGGTATTTTTATATGTATATTTCTTGCATTCAGCGCCTGTTGCGCTATAATGGGCCGCGCTGATGGGAAAATGGCAGCCTCGGGGCCTTGACCACTCTCGAAAAGGCCTTACTAGCGAGAAAAATTGACCATGGAGGAATGGCATGAACGGAACTATATTAGTCGTTGGCGGGGGGTTTAGCGGAATAACGGCAGCCCTGGAGGCGGCGGAGGTGGGATATGATGTTGTCCTTGTGGAACGAAATCCCTATCTCGGCGGCCGGGTGGCGCAGCTTAACAAGTATTTCCCAAAGCTATGTCCTCCGACCTGTGGTTTAGAGATAAATTTCAAGAGAATAAGGAACAACCCCAAGGTCAAGTTTTACACAATGGCTGAGGTGGAAAAGGTATCCGGAACGCCTGGCAACTATGATGTGACCGTGAAATTGAATCCCAGATACGTCAACAGTAATTGTGTTGCCTGCAATGACTGCGTCGAGGCATGCCCGGTTACAAGAGACAGCGAATTCAATTTCGGCATGAATAAGACCAAGGCTATTTACAGGCCACACGATATGTCCTTTCCAATGCAGTACGCCATAGACGGCAATGTCTGCCGGAAATCTCAGTGTGGTGAATGTGAAAAGGCCTGCAAGTATAGTGCGATCGACCTGAGTATGGCGCCGGAGACAATAAACCTGAGTGTTGGGGCGATCGTGTGGGCTACGGGATGGAAGCCCTACGATGCGGCCAAAATGGATAATCTGGGCTTTGGGAAGTGTAAGAATGTAATCACAAACATGATGATGGAGAGACTGGCCTCGGATTCCGGACCGACGAAGGGAAAGATTCTGCGCCCTTCTGATGGAAAAGCCCCTCAGAAGATAGCATTTGTGCAGTGTGCCGGCTCAAGAGATGAGAACCACCTGCCTTATTGCTCCTATATCTGCTGTCTGGCCACTTTGAAACAGGCCACATACGTGAGCGAGCAGTATCCCGATGCAAAAATGGTAATCTTTTACATAGATATTCGGACCCCGGGCCGATATGAAAATTTCTATCGAAAAGTGGCTGCTAACAAGAATATCTCTTTTATTAAAGGGAAAGTAGCTCAGGTTGAAGAGGATCCGGCAACCAACGATGTGATTGTAACCGCAGAGGATACGGCTACCGGGGCGAGGGTCCATGAGAAAGTGGACATGGTTGTCCTGGCTACCGGAATGCAGCCCACAATGGCCGTAGTCAAACCGCCTATCGATCTCCCCAGAAATGAAAGCGGTTTCGTGTTGGCCGATCCGGAACAGGGGGTCTTGGCCGCAGGATGTGCCAAGGAACCTCTGGATGTTGTTTCCTGCGCGGAAAGTGCTACCGGAACAGCGCTGAAAGCTATTCAAATTCTGGTGAGGAGGTAAATAGATGGAAAAGAAATACGGAGTATATATCTGCACAGGTTGCAGCATAGGGGATTCCCTCAATATAGAGACGCTGTCCAAGGTAGCCGCGAAAAGTAAGGTCCCGGTATGTAAAACGCATCCGATTCTATGCAGCAAGGCAGGGGTTGATCTCCTCAAGAAAGAGATCAAAGACGGCATAAATACTCTGATCGTAGCAGGTTGCTCACCTCGGATAAAAAGTGAAGTCTTTAATTTCGACGGCACAATCGTAGAAAGAGTAAACCTGAGGGAAGGGGTAGTCTGGAGCCATGTTATAAAGAAAGAAGGAGAAGATGCGACCGATCCCGAGGTCCAACTGATGGCAGAGGATTACCTGCAGATGGGCATTGTAAAGGCCCAAAAAACCGAACTCCCGGAGCCCTACCAAGACGAGATTAATAAGAAGATTCTGGTCATCGGTGGTGGAATAACAGGCATTACTGCCGCTATCGAAGCCGCCAATACGGGATACGATGTGACCGTAATAGAAAAAGAAAACGAACTGGGCGGCTTTGCAGCCAAAATGTACAAGCAGGTTCCTAAGAAGTACCCATACAGCGAACTGGAAATGCCTGACATTGGCTCCAAAATCAGTCAGGTGAGCGCAAACAGCAAAATCACGGTAAAAACCGGCACGGAAATCGCGCGAATTGCGGGGGCGCCCGGTTTATATGATGTGACGTTCAAGAATGCCGGCACAAAGAGTGAGTGGGACATACCCAAGAAACTGGCAGAGGGAGAAGAGCCTGCTCCCGACCGGCCCAAAGACATACTGATAAAGGATGAGCAGGCGGAAAGGTTTGGGGCGATTGTTCTGGCCACAGGGTGGAAACCGTACGATGCCGGCAAGTTGGGTGATTTGGGATTCGGAAAATACCCTAACGTTGTTACCAACGTACAAATGGAGGAGATGGCGGCAAAGGGAGCCCTCATTCGGCCATCAGACGGAAAGCCGGTCCAAAGCGTCGCGTTTATTCAGTGCGCCGGTCAGAGAGACGAGAGTCATCTTCCGTACTGCTCGGCGACATGCTGTCTCACATCGCTCAAACAAGCCAAGTACGTAAGGGAGCAGGGGGACGACGCCAAGGCATTTATCTTCTATAAGGACATGCGAACCCCCGGCCAGTATGAGAATTTCTACAAGAGCATGCAAAATGACCCGGGGATCTTTCTAACCAAGGGAGATGTAAAGTCCATCCTGGAAGACAAGAACCGGAGTCTCGTAGTAGAGGTCGATAATACTCTGATCGGCGAGAAAATGACGGTTAATGTCGATATGGTCGTACTGGCCACCGGTATGGTTCCGAGTACTGCGGATGAGGCTGTTTTGAATCTGGCATACCGTCAGGGACCGGCCCTTAGCGACCTCGATCTCTTTAACGGATTTTCCGATTCCAATTTTATCTGCTTCCCCTACGAGACCAGGCGAACCGGTATCTATGCGGCCGGCTGCGTTAGACAGCCCATGACCATGGCCGTGGCCGAAGAGGACGCCACCGGAGCGGCACTAAAAGCTATTCAGTGTGTCGAGTCAGCCAATCGCGGTGTGTCCGTTCATCCAAGGTCGGGGGACATGAGCTACCCGGAGTTTTTCTTCGCGCGCTGCACCCAGTGCAAGCGGTGCACTGAAGAGTGTCCGTTCGGCGCTCTTGATGATGACGAGAGAGGGACCCCGAAACCGAATCCAACCCGGTGCCGTCGCTGTGGAACCTGCATGGGCGCCTGTCCGGAGAGGATTGTCGGATTCAAGAACTACAATATTGACATGATGGGCTCGATGGTCAAATGCTTTGAAGTCCCAGAGGACGAAGGAATTTACAGGGTTGTAGCATTTGTGTGCGAGAACGATGCCTATCCGGCCTTGGACATAGCGGCCATGAACGGTGCAAAGTTGCCGACGGGCATAAGGGTGATTCCGGTCCGCTGTCTGGGATCAATGAATATGGTATGGGTCAAAGACGCTATGTCCAGGGGCATTGACGGCGTTATTCTAATCGGATGCAAGTACGGCGACGACTATCAGTGTCATTTTGCTAAAGGCAGCGAGCTCGCCAACAGGCGTATGGACAACGTTGGAGAGACTCTGAAATCACTCGCTCTGGAATCCGAACGTGTTCGTTTATTTCAGGTGGCAATAGATGAAGCTCACAAGATTCCTCAAATTCTGGATGAATTTATGAAAGAGATCGATTCTATCGGTCCCAGCCCCATGAAAGGTTTTTAGGAGGTTAGTGAAATGGCAGGCGAAACTTTTATTAATCCTGATGTCGGCTTTATCAAGGATCTTCAAGACAATGGAGCAGACTCTCTTAAGAAGTGCTTCCAATGCGCAACGTGCGCGGTGGTCTGTCCGTTATCTCCGGACGATAAGCCTTTCCCTCGTAAAGAGATGATTTGGGCGCAGTGGGGCCTGAAAGAAAAACTGATGGGGGATCCGCACGTATGGTTGTGTCATCAGTGCAATGATTGTTCTACGTACTGTCCTCGAGGGGCAAGGCCTGGTGATGTGCTTGCCGCGATCAGGGCATATATGATTAAGAGTTACGCATTCCCGAAGTTCATGGGTGAGATTGTCGGAGACAAGAAGTACTTGCCGATGATATTGCTCATTCCACTTCTAATCATTCTGGCTGTGGTGTCAGCCATTGGGCGTCTTTACATCCCTGCGGGGGATGTGGTTTATTCGAAATTCCTGCCTATCCCGTTTGTCGATTCCATCTTTTTGCCTGCCGCTGCTTTGGCTTTTATTTTCATGGCCGTTGGTGTCAGGAATTTCTGGAATGACTTGAATAGAACGAACCGGTTCGTTTTTCTCGGCAAGGGAAAATTCTGGAAAACCCTGGTAGATACCATTTTTGAGGTACTGAAACATGATCGTTTCAGGAAATGCGAAGCCAACAAGGGGCGATTCATAGCGCATCTCGGTGTGTTCTTCGGATTTGCCCTGCTATTTACCGCAACAAATATGGTCGTCTTTTATGAGTATATCCTTCATAGAGAGACGCCGTTGCCTCTTTATGACCCGGCCAAGGTAACGGGCAACATAGGTGCTTTGTTACTGGTCGTCGGTATTGCTCTGGTCTTAAGGAATAGAACGGCCGGCCAGGAAAAGAACGGGGGCTATTTGGATTGGGCGCTCATCTTTATGATCCTGGGAGTGGCCGTATCCGGCATACTGACAGAGCTTCTCCGGCTCCTTCAGGTGCCCGTGGCCGCTTATCCCATGTATGTGGCGCATTTGGTATTCGTATTCTATATCATAGGATACCTTCCATTCTCCAAGCTGGCACACATGGTTTACCGTACGCTGGCCATGGCCTACATGAAGCATCTGGAAGGCCCGCCAAGGCTGTAGTAGAAATAGATCTTGGAAAAAAGGCCCCGTATCAGCGGGGCCTTTTTTTTGCTTGAATACTGATCGAGTTTGTAAAAAGTCGAAAAGTACTGCTTTTTGTCATTCCGGCGGAAGCCGGAATCCAGTCTATTCAAGTAGTTACGGGGGGGGGGCTGGACTCCGGTTTTCACCGGAGTGACTACTTTTTACGAGACCATCAATACCGATCGAGTGAAGCGAAAAACGGTAAGAGATGATGCGAGAACGAGATCTCAGAGGGTGTCTAAAAACTCTCCCTTTTGCCCAATCTCTGCGTCAGGCTCGAATTCTAATCCTCAAAATACTACAGTATTCCTCCGGTTAGAATCCTCGCCTTCCTTGGCCTTGAACAAAATTGAGAGTTTTTAGATACCCTCTCAGGAAGTCTGTTTGGCTTGCGATTCCCTGGCCTGTTTCTTCAGCTCCTCAACTCTGGCCTGGACGACCTCCTGCCTGAGGTTTACGGTATCCGCTCCAAAAAGAGCTGACTTCAGCCATTCGAAACCGAATTTCATCAGCTCAAGCTCATCATTTCGAATTCTTTCCACGATGTCCGCAGAAATCTCGTATTTCTGAAGGAAGCTGCTTTCGAAAACAAATCGCCTGAAGCGATCTATGTCGGAGGTCACCATAAAAAACATCTGAAGCGATTTTTCGCTTAGTTCGGCCGTGGGCCCAAAGGATTTTTTCCTCAGTATGATTTCCATCCACCCTCTATTCATTTCATCATAAAGATCGACTCCCTGGTCTTTTCGCCATTCTTCTATTGTCCATTCCTTATCCTCTTCGAAACCCCTGCAATGAGTCTCCCGGACCATGAAGTAGAAGCTCTCTTCATCCCCTGCCTTTTTGTCCTGCTTCTTGAAGGCTGCCATGCCTACCGGATAGTATCTGCAGGTGGACGGGCGATCGGAATATATGGTACAGCCGTCAGGCGTGACAAAAGGACAAAGCCGATTTTCATCATCTCCCATCTTCAGGACTATTACCGGCAACTGGGTATGGCCCAGAAACTCAAGTTTCGTATACTGCTCGAGAAACTCCGCTGAGGTTATTCCCAGGCGGTTCTTCATGCGGACAATATCATAAGGGGGGAGAATCACATTCAGATTCCTGCAGCAGAGAGTGAAGCATTTTACATCTTTGTGGCACCGGAAATTGAAACGGGTATCCGGAGAGTATTTCGCGGGCTCGATCATTGACTTTTCATTCGCATCCATATTCATGCCTTGCATAGATTCACCTTTCGTAAACGTTCACCGTTGTCCGTAAACCCCCCAAAAGTATTCCTTCGGTGAACCCCGTGAAATGGTCTGAGCATTCAACAGCCCCGGAATTAGTGAGCGTCTATTTCAGAGGGTGAACGGTGAACGGTTACTTAAAACCCAACTGATTGATCAGATCCCACCAGCAGAACCAAATAAGACCAAACCCCCGTAACATAACCCGAAGACGCCCGAACTGTAAAGGCTTTTTCAGATTTCGGTTTGACATTTCGGACTATGTCCAGTATTTTCGTGATGGATAAGAAGAGTTCACCACAGAGACACAGAGCGGCAAAGCCGCGGTTAGTAGAACAGAGGATAGGAGAGTATTTACGGAGCCGAACTCATGCCCTAGAGTGTTTTCCTCGCTTCATCTTACGAAGAAAGAGAAAAACATCTCTTCTCTGTGTCCTCTGTGCCTCTGTGGTTCGTTGAGATTTCGGGCCGGGGTGTGCAGAAGGAGATATGAATGGCTAATGTAGTTATTGTGGGTACTCAATGGGGAGATGAGGGAAAAGGTAAGCTGGTGGATCTCCTCACCGAATATGCTGATATCATCGTTCGTTTCCAGGGTGGGAATAATGCCGGGCACACGATTGTTGTGAGTGGCGAGAAGTTCATATTTCATTTGATTCCATCGGGCATTCTGCATCCGGAGAAGAAATGTGCTATTGGTAACGGGGTCGTCATTGATCCTGCGGTTCTCATAGCTGAACTGGGGAGTCTTGCTCAGAAAGAAAAGACGGTTGGGCCTGACAAGCTCCTGATCAGCGAAGGAGCCCACTTGATAATGCCTTATCATAAGAGCATTGATCAGGGGCGGGAGAGCCTGAAACGCGGCAAGAAGATCGGTACCACCGGCCGCGGGATCGGCCCATGCTATGAAGACAAGATCGCCCGCCGTGGAATCAAAATGGGGTACATTCTCTCCGGCGATGCTTTCCGGCCCAGGCTGGAAGAGATCCTTGAAGAAAAGAATTTCTATATGGAGAAATACCTTGGAGTACCCCCGATTGAGCTCGAGGATATCTACAGAGAATACATGTCTTATGGAGAAAGGCTGGCTCCATATGTGACCAATGTCTCGGTTTTTCTTGATGAAGCAGTCAAGGCCCAAAAGAATGTCTTATTTGAGGGGGCTCAGGGTACCCATCTCGATATAGACCATGGCACTTACCCGTACGTTACTTCTTCAAATACCGTAGCCGGAGGCGCGTGCTGCGGCGCCGGGATCGGCCCTACCAAGATAGATGCGGTTATCGGTATATGTAAGGCGTACACCACTCGCGTAGGAAGCGGCCCGTTTCCTACCGAGCTGGATGGGCCTGCAGGGGATCAGCTCCAGCAAAAAGGTGCTGAATTTGGAGCCACCACCGGGAGAAAGAGGCGCTGCGGCTGGTTGGATTCGGTTCTCGTATCTGATTCTGTCCGGCTTAATGGTCTTACCGGGCTGGCAATTACTAAGCTCGACGTCCTGACCGGAATCCCGAACCTGAAGATTGCAGGCCACTATCTTAGCAGCGGAGAGAAACTGAGATTTAGACCTCTGCGGAGTGAAGTAACCGAAAATGTAAGACCGGTCTATAGAACGTACACAGGGTGGGATGAGGACCTTGCCGGAATCCGACGACTGGAAGACTTACCGCCAAACACAAGAGCATATCTACAAGCGATTGAAGATTTAACCAGCACAAAGATTACGATAATCTCGGTCGGCCCGGACAGGGAAGAGACTATCATGCTTCAGAATCCGTTCAAGGGGCAATCCTGACACGCCGGGTTTTTCTTGCAGTAGGTTTTGCCTGCCGCGACAATCAGGGCGTGAAATTCACTATAGAGCCCTGCGTCAACAGGCAGACGATCCATAAAGAATTCTTTTACATCGTCATAGCTTGATTCCTCGGAAATGAGCATGTGGCGCGAAAAAACCCTTTTCGTATATGCATCCACCACGAAAGATGGCTTTCCTCCGGCATAAAGAAGAATGCTGTCCGCGGTTTCCGGCCCAATCCCCTTTACTTCCAGTAATTTTGATCGAAGTGATTCGACATCTTCCGCAAACATGTTATCCAGGTTTGCATCATATTGGTTGATGAAGAAAGAGACGAGATTCTTCAGCCTTCTCGCTTTGATATTGTAATATCCGGCCGAACGAATGCATGCCGCCAGTTCGGATAAGGGCAGTTCATAAATGGCCCCGGCTGAAAGGAGCCCTTTTTCTTTGAGAGACGATATGGCCTTTTCCACGTTTGTCCAACTCGTATTCTGAGTCAAGACAGCACCAACCATCACCTCAAAAGGCGTTTCAGCCGGCCACCATCGCCGTGGACCAAAATGCGCCAGGAGTTTCCGGAAGATTTCGATTAATCTTGAATCCATTGAATCGCTAACCCATGAGTTCACTGAACGAAATACAAGAGTGACGCGGAGAGACGGAGACGCGGGGAAACAAAGATGGTTACACCATCACCGTGTCGTTCTTATTCGGATCGTATGAACAGGAAATAGACTGCGACAATCATTATTAGTATAAATACGCCGAGGAAGGAAGCAATATTTTGCGGGTTGATCCCCGTCTTATCGGGGCTCAGGACGTAGTTGTAGGCACACCAGGATGCCCCGGCACAGAAGAGAAGGGCGAGGAGACGGTAGGTTCTCTTAAGAATTGATATGATCAGTACGGCAATAACAACACCAATAAAGAAAGGATTATGCACTATCCCCGTCCAGTCCGTGCCGCCGGCAGACTTTATTCTTTCGACGCCAACTGCATCGAGAACCTTGGATATATCCCAATTCATCTCTCAACTCCGGTTAGAAGACTTCTATTTAGATATCGGACTTTGTTTCGTGATGCATAAGCAACGATCGGGTGGTCCGTTGTCCGTGGTCGATCTGCCGCAACAAATGAGACCATATCCAAAGTGATACAAAACAGGCGGCAGATCCAGGGGACCCAAATCCGCCGCCAAATTTGACTCAGTTTGAGAAAATGCCCGATTTGTGACGGTGGATTGACCACAGACGATGGACGATAGACCACGAAAACACATCGTCAATGGTCCGTGGTCCATGGTCCATGGTCAATCCACCGCCCCGTGTGCCCGATTTGACCGTATCTGACTGAACGGTTTCGAAAACCAAACACGAGTAGGCGGTGGATTTGGGGGGAGTGACAAGCTTTACTTTTTGCCGCTGCTGTGCCATATTTCGCCATGACTTTACCCGGGGGTGCGTGCGTGAGGCTGAAGAAGGGAATTCTTATAGTTTTTGAAGGAATTGACGGCGCTGGAAAGAGCACTCAGGCCAGAATCCTTTATGAAGAGTTGGAAAAAAGAAGTTTTGAAACAGTATTTTCCAAGGAGCCCACGGACAGCGTTTACGGCCTGAAAATCAGAGATCTGGCGACAAGAGACAGGGATTCAGTCAGCCCCGAGGAAGAATACCACCTTTTTGTCAACGACAGAAGAATCCATGTTGCCGGCCTGATCAAGCCGTCCCTGGTTGACGGCAAGATAGTAATACTGGATCGGTATTATCACTCAACCATGGCCTATCAGGGAGCGCTTGGCTTGGATATGAGCAGGATCAGAGAGGAAAACGAGTCTTTTGCCCCAAGGCCCGATGTGGTCTTCCTGCTGAGGATACTGCCGGGACAAGGTCTGGAAAGGATAAGGAAATCGCGGAACGAAATGCCTAATCTTTTTGAACGGGAAGAGGGGTTGAAAAAGGTAGCGGTGCTTTTTGATTCCCTTAACGATCCTGAAATCATACCCTTGGATGCGAATGAAGGCACAGAAGCCGTACACAGGCAAGTAATGGATGAAGTGGATAAGATCCTGAAACGATATCAATAGGACCCGCTGCACGGCAAAGCCCCACACATTCGCCGCGTCATTCAGTTCTCAGGATTTCTTTCGCCCTCTCGACATCATTTTTAATCTGTTCTATGAGTTCTGCCGGGCCGGGGAACTTTTTCTCGTCTCGCAGACGCTCAATTATGTTGACCTCGATCTTTTCCCCGTATACGTCTTCCGAAAAATCAAAAATGTGGACCTCGGCAGAGACAGCCAGGTCGCCGAAGGTCGGATTATAGCCGATATTCATGACACCATCATGGCTTTTGCCGTCATAAAAGACCTGGACTGCATAGACCCCCAGTTTTGGAGCGAGCTCGTTATCGGACAATTCGATGTTGGCGGTGGGAAACCCGAGAACCGATCCGCCCCGGCGTTTGCCGACAAGGACTGTTCCACTCATCTGATAAGGTCGCCCCAGTAGTTTTCGAACTGCCCTCATCTCTCCGGCTGCAATCAGCTCGCGGATTTTTGTACTGCTTACAATGATTCCATCCACATAGAGTGGTTCAATGACAGTCACTGTAAACCCGAGATCTTTGCCTTTCTGCTTCAGGAAGTCAATCGTCCCCTTGCGTCCCTTGCCAAAGGAGTAGTCATAGCCGACTATAACGCCTTTCACATGGAGAGCGCTCCATAAGATATTATCCACGAATTGATCGCACGTTGTTTCGGCAAATTCACGGGAAAAACTGATACAGAGAAGGACATCCACCCCGGCTTTTTCTATCAGTTCAATTTTCTTGCTGCACTTGGAAATCAACTTCAAGTTGCTTTCCGGCCGCAGTACTCGCACCGGGTGAGGTTCAAAAGTCATTACCAGGCTTTCGCCGCCAATTGATCGTGCCTGTTGCCGCGTTTCATCAAACAGAAGTTGATGTCCGAGGTGTACGCCATCAAAGTTGCCGATGGTGACGACGGTATCCTTGAACTCTCGATTGATCTTGTCTAAGCCCCTGATTATTTCCATTTCAGTAACCATTAAGGCCCCAAAGCTCCAGGGCCCCTCAAATCTTTATTGAAGAAGGATTGAGCCTGTGTTGGATCTCGTTCCGCCACTTCCTCGTGACGATCCCCTAATGGCTTGCGCAAGAATAAATCGGTAGAATTCGCGCCCAAATGTGCCATAGATTCGATCGATCTGGGGGAGCAAAGCCGGAGGAATAGCCAGCTATTTTGAGGACTTTGCGAGCGAAGATCGGATGAAGATATGGTACAGTTGGGATGCGAAAATGCCAAGTTATTCTTGCGCAAGCCCTAAGTCCGGCAGACTCCTGGCAGAAAAAATCTATCAACGGCAGCTCGAACGTTGAAACTCGCTCCCTGTCTGCCTCGGCGAAGAGCTTTTTCCCATGTTTTCGGATTTTTGCAAGTCAATCAATTTCATTGACTTGACAAAACAGATTTTTAAATATAAATAATGCGATGGTAAAAGGCAACCATCAACTGGGGCCGAAGTGGCGGAACTGGTAGACGCGCTAGGTTCAGGGTCTAGTGGGCGTATGCCCGTCGGGGTTCGAGTCCCCGCTTCGGCACCATCTTTCCTTTCACCATGGTCCGGCTATTCCGCTTTACTCTCCATTTTTTGTTTTCGATTGAGCTTTGACTGGGAGCCTGTCGGACTTAGGGGGATCGTAGTAGATCATCCCTAAGTCGGACAGGCTCCTAGGAGGCTGTCCGAGAACTGATGATCTACTGCGGAAAGCGGGATGACGGCCCAAATATCCCCGGATTTTCGGGCTATAGGTTCACTATTATCCCTAAAATCCGTGAATATTTGGTCTCGTCCTCCGCTTTCCTCGCTACGATCCCAGTTCTCGGACAGCCTCCTAGATCGCACCTGGAACTATTTTTTGCTTCAGAAGGGGACATGAATACGGGGCAGCAGACTATAGAGCAAATCAGAGCTAAGATCGACGAGCTCGATGAGAAGCTTGTAGAACTCTTGGGCGAGAGGGCGAAATTAGCCTACCGGATAGGCCGCCTGAAATTGAAGAATTCGCTCAGCTTTTATGATTCCAAGCGCGAGCGTGAAATTGTGGAGCGTATCGCCGCCATCAATAATGGCGCGTTTCCGGAAAAGAGTCTTTTCTCCATTTTTCAAGAAGTCTTTTTCGCCTGCCGTTCAGTACAGCAGAAAGAGACGGTCGCTTATCTCGGGCCGCGGGGAACTTTCAGCTATCTCGCGGCGCTTCGTCATTTCGGCAAAGAACACCGTTTCCATCCTACGGTATCGATCGAGGAAGTCTTTGTCGAAGTGGCCAAAGATCGTTGTCACTACGGGATAGTTCCTATAGAGAACTCGACCGAGGGGACGGTCAACTTGACTCTGGATGCTTTTCTAAAATATGATTTGAGTATATCAGGGGAGGTCTACCAGGAAGTCCAACTTGATCTGGTCAATCAATCAGGGCAGGTCTCCGATATTAAACTGATTTATTCCCATCCACAGCCTCTGGCTCAATGCCGCCAGTGGTTACACGAAAATATGACCCATGCTCCGGTGCAGGATGTATCAAGTACGGCCGTGGCGGCCCAGCTTGCAGCCGAGAATCCTGAGGCTGCGGCAATAGCCCCGGATATAGCGGCTCAGCTCTATAATTTGAGGGTTGCCGCAAGGCGAATTGAGGATTATGTCGGCAATACGACACGTTTTGTGGTACTCTCCAAGGACAATCCGGAACCAACGGGACGGGACAAGACATCCGTTCTCTTTGGGGTTCAGGACAGGCCTGGATCGCTCGTGGATATACTGCGTCTTCTATCCGAACAGAATATTAATATGAGTAAAATAGAGTCTCGGCCCAAAAAAGGCGAGCGCTGGCAGTATCTGTTTTTTGTGGACCTTGAGGGCCATCGCGAAGACGCCAAGGTGAAAGAAGCATTAGAACGCATATTTCGTGAATGCTCCTACTTCAAGTGG
>JAZDGK010000289.1:0-32571 GCA_043806955.1 Pseudomonadota bacterium
GGTATATACTTGATCTTTTTCCGGAGCGTCTGTTCAATCGGTGCGGGTTTGGTAGTCAGGACTATGGCGTCCACCCGTTCACTCTGAACTTTGCCGGTGTCTCCATATTTGCAGATGATTTCATGTGGCTCGTCCTTGCCCGAGCCGAAAAGTATATCCACGACACAGGCATCGCGAAACTCTATTTCGGACGTCTCGTCGAGCCGCTCTTGAAGAAACTGATATATGCTGTCTATCCGTTCGTCGCCCGCCGGCAAAGGATTCTTCGTGACCGTGTATATCTCTCTGCCCAGAGGGTCCGGAATTTCTACGGTTTTTCCGCTCTTGTGGAACGTAATAGTATGGAGCTCCTGGGCAATAACGTTCGATCCTTTCCGAAGCATTTCGTATTTTTCAGCGAGGCCGCGATATATGAGACCGGAGGTACGATTCGGTCTTATGGGCTTGCGCCTCCCGAATCTGGGATCGAATATGATCACCTTCGGCAGAGACGGCCAGTTCTTCTTTATCTCCCAGGCAAAAGAAAGCCCCGAGATCCCGCCGCCTATGATGCCCAGAGTTTTGATGTCTTTTAAGTGCATAAGTAAAAACAAACGCAACCACGAATTAGCACGAATCTGCACGAATAGTTCTTAGATCAGGAACTCGGGAAATCAGGAAACAATAAAACAGGAGTCAGAAGACAGAATCGGCACAGAATTCTCCGCGTCATCCTTTTCCCATTCCGCAATCCGAATTCCGCATTTGGTCCTCCCACATTCACACCTTCTCACCCTCGCACCTTCCGTCTTTTCAGCCTCCCAGCTTCCCAGCCTCCTGGCCTCCCAGCGTTTTCTCTCCCCGTCCTTCTTCTTAATCTATTACCCAGACCGCGCAGTCTTTTGCGTGATGAACGATGTAATTTGAGACGCTCCCGAAAAGCAGTTTATGAACCCTTGAAACTCCCCTTCTGCCCATGATTATCGATCCGAACTGCCCTTCTTTTGCTTCTTCCAGTATGTCTTCCGCCACACTGTGATTTGTTGCCGCTGTCTTTATTTTGATATCGGCGTCTCTCGTCCCGGCGTTCGTCAATATTCTTTTTGCCTGTACCATCAGATCGTGCATTTTCCGCTCCTCAGATTCGGCCCCGTATTCGCTGAGGACACTGAAAAGTGTGATCTTCTTTCCTCCGCCTGTCATATGCGCTGCGTATTCAACGGCTTTTAACGAATTCTCCGAATCGTCCACAGCTATCAGGATCTTCTCCCATTTTGACCGCTTCTTACCTATTTCAATCTCGACCCGGTTCCTCTTCACCTTCCCCCATCGGGCGCATACAGCGGGTTCGTCCCGCATCACCCGAAGCAGGCAGGAGTTGCATGATGAGCATATGATGATATCCCGCTCTCTTCCCTCAGATACCTTCTTCGGCCAAAGCGGATCGGCAAACAATGGCCGTGCAAGGCCGGCAAGGTCGGCAGATTTCTTCTCAAAAATAGCTTCTATCAGGTCCGGTCTGATAAGCCTTCCGGATGCAATAACCGGTGTGGCCGGAGCGGACTTCTTTATCGCCTCGGAATAGGGCGCTATATAACCTTCCTGCCGGCACTCGTTCAGGACCTGCGGCAGGAAGAATGATTCATAGGTGCCTGCGGTTACGGACAGATATGCAACGCCCTCTTTCTCCAGTCTGCCTGCAAACACCTTCCCCTCATCAAGGCCAAAACCACCATCCAGCCATTCGTCCGCGAGGAAACGATAGCCTACCGGAAAATTCCCTCCTGTCGCTTCTCGAACTCTTCCCAGTACCTCCAGGGGGAACCTCATCCTGTTTTCAAGTTCTCCGCCATAGTCATCGGAGCGCCGGTTCGATCTGGGCGAAAGAAACTGCGAAAGGAGATATCCTGTAGCCCCATGCAATTCGATAATCTCAAATCCCGCATCCCTGGCACGGCACGCCGCATGAGCAAACTGCTGCTCCACAAACAAGATTTCCTGGAGCCTCATCCCCATGCGGCATCTCATCATCCTGGATATGAACTCGTTCGCCAGTCTCATCTGATCGCGGCCGCTGAACTCTTTTCGAAGGTTGGAAAAGACCAGGTCTCCCGGAAAATCCATGTGGGCCGGGGAAGGTGCGAGCGGCCTTTCAACTTTGGCCCAGCGCCCCGCGTGATTGAGCTGCAAACAGGGGACGGACCCGTTTTGTTTGATCGCTTCGGCCAGCCGGGCCAGGCCGGGGACAAACCGGTCGTGATCGATTCTGAGGACTCGTGATCCCATAAGACCTGACTCATCGACGACGGCGTTTGCCACCACGATCATGCCCACCCCGCCGGCCGCAATCTCCCGGTAGCAACCCAGAAGTATCTCGCTTACGGTCCCGTCTTCCTCCGCATATCCCCAGAACATCGGGGCCATGGTCAATCGATTCTTAAGCCTTATTCTCCCCAGTTCAAACTCACTAAAGATTGAAGAAAACCTCTTCCGGGGTTCCTCCAAACCGGCGTTTTCCACGTCTGCGATGTGGTATTCCAAGAGTCTCAGGACCCCTGATGTCAATCCTGTGAATTTCACCCCGACGCGATAAAGGAGCA
Organism: Pseudomonadota bacterium; assembly: GCA_043806955.1. Lineage (GTDB taxonomy): Bacteria > Desulfobacterota > QYQD01 > QYQD01 > JAZDGK01 > JAZDGK01. Next base: position 2,580 of record JAZDGK010000289.1, read on the forward strand.
TATGTACGGGCTGGACCCAGACTACGTTTCCCTTTAATTCGACAGGGTTTGGCGCCTCTAAATCCAACATCAGCAGCAAATCGGACCCGGTCTTTACAGCGTGATCGATTTCGAGGCTTACCCCTCCAATGCCTAAGTCCGTTATCGTCGCGTAAAGGGTCGAGCCCTCCAGCTCTATTCTGGTCTGCTGATAGTATGCTGTACGGAGCTTATGTCTTCTCTCAGATCCTGCAGAGGTCATACTTACCCTTTCTCAAGATTGGATCACCACCAGGAGCTTCTATTCACTCTTTTCGCTCGTGGAAGAGTTTTCATGAATCTATTCTGAAAGGCCGTGCAAAAGAGTTCACCGCAGAGCACGCAGAGATAATACTCTATTCTCAAAAACGGCACTTGGCGAGTTCTGCAATCTCCAAAGGAGCGGGCGGTAAATTCCCTTATCCAGGAGCCTGTCGGCTATGGCCGTGAGATACTCGTCTGCTGTTTCAACCCGAGGGAGATGCGGGAATACCGTCCAGCAATTCCCGGTACTCGGTTATCGCTGGAAATTGCGGAGGGCGGATCTCTTTCCTTTTTGAGTTGGCCCCTGCCTTATATATCGTGTACTCTATACCGAATCGCTTCGCCGTAATCAGTATTTTTTCTCTGTCATCTATGAACAGGGTCTTGCCCTTACCAATGGACAGGGTCTCTTCCGCTCTTTCCCAGAATCGCATATCCTCTTTCGGGAACCCGATCTCAAAACAGGTGATACGGGCATCGAAATAGCGATCAAGCCCGGTCTCCTTCATCTTGAGATCCACGACCTTGGAATGCGCATCGGTGACGAGAAAAACCCGCTTACCCCGATTTTTGAGCGCTTCAAGAAAATCTTCCACATAAGGATGCACTTCGATGAGGTGCTTTAATTCCTGCTTCAAGGCGTGGATGTCCATGCCTAGTTCGTTTGACCAGAAATCAATATCCGTCCAGTTCAGCGTGCCTTCATGGTCTTTATAGGTCCGCATCAGGGTGTCTCTGGCACTCCCCAGATCCAGTCCGTTCTTCTCCGCATAGTATTCAGGTACGAAATCTTCCCAAAAGTAATCATCGAAATGCCTGTCGAGGAGAGTTCCGTCCATATCGAGCAGGACAGACTCTACCTGCGGGCCCCAGAGGATCTCCTTGTCGAAGCTTACGGTTTGTGCATACATATTGGTAACGACCTTTCTCCGAAGGGATTTCTGCAATGAGAATGAAGGATTCTATTCTATTGAACAATTTCATCTTATTCAAGCATATTTGCCTCCCCAAATCCACCACCCAAGGTGAAGTGATTTCACGGACGCATTTTAACTTCGCCCGCCGATGCAACAGAAGACAGGCGGTGGATTTTGGCATCTCCAACCCCATTCTGCCCTCTGCGGGCCGGTGAACGAGTGCCGGCATCTGATGGACATGCGAAAAAAAACGCTTGATCAAAAACGAGATGTCATATAGAAAAAACATATAGACTTCATTTAAGGGTCTGTCACGGAATAAGTTGCGCAATTCTGAGTGCTGAGGCGCCCGTCCGGCAAGGCGCGAGGAGGGCGCATACCCGTGAGTATGCAACCGACGAGCAACGCAGCCGGACGGGGTGGATCGGCGCTCAGAATGCTCAAGTTATTTCGTGACAGGCACTAAGAACAGGAGGCGGCATATCTGGACAAAACGATTTATAGCCCTTGCTGTAGGGGCTTTCATTCTGATTTCTGCCCTTCTTATTTACATGGGCTATACCGCAAATAAAGAGATCGAAAAGACCGTCAGCGATCAATTCAACCAGCAGCAACTCATCCTTGCACGGCACGTTGCCGGTAATATCCTCAATCATTTCGAGTTCCTTCGCACCCACATCTTGCAGTCCAATCAATCCATCGAAAAGAGCTCACTCAAGCCCGATTTGGTTAGAAGCGAATTGGCGGCTTACCACCCGCTGCTCAAGGGTTGGAGCGTATTAGCGTTAGGTTATAAGAATCGTGAAGAGAGAGCTGTTGTCGTTCCGGAAAACACACCCTTTCCGGAAGATAAGCTGGAGATAGATGACTCCGTGTGGGAATGGGCAAAAGAACCCAAACACCACGGACGGGTTCTAATTGGGCACACTTTTGTTCCGCCGTCATCAGCAGCATTTCATAATCATAGAGTTATGATTATGGCCACGCCGGTCTTCAAGGCAGATGACCGGACCGGTAAGGCCCGGCATCACTTTCAAGGATTGACGTTTGCGATTGTGGATGCATCCGATATCGCCCAAAAATACGCGAAAAAGGTCCGTTCAGGCAAAACAGGTTACGCCTGGGTCATAGACCAGGACGCGACCTTTCTAAGCCATTACGAGCAGAGTTTTATTGGTCAGGACTTTTTTAAGGTCAGACAAAGGCGAAATCCTCAGATCTCCTATTCAAGAATCAATGAGATCACGCGAAAATCCCTTCTCAAGGGGGCGGAAGGAACCGACTGGTATGTGTCGGGGTGGCACAGGGGGGAGACCGGCGAGATTAAGAAATTGTTTGCTTATAGCCCGGTTCTGTTCAACAGGGAATCGGGACCCGGCCATTTATGGTCGGTGGGGGTAACCGCTCCCGTAGGCGAGATTTGCGGCACGACACAATCTCTGATCCTGAGGCAATGGATCAATGTCGCCGCCTTCCAGTTCGTGGTTTTCAGTTGCCTTGTCGTGGTCATATATGTCTCGCTCCGGTGGTCTACGATTCTGAAGGATGAAGTCGACAAGAGAACGGCGGATTTGAGGCGTTCCGAACAGGAAGTCCGGACGGAGAGAGACAGAGTGAAAGAAAGCATGGAAAAACTCATCGAGATGCAGGAAGCGCTGATACGTTCGGAGCGCTTTGCAGCGATCGGTGAGGCGGCAGCACATGTTTCCCATGAGATAAAAAATCCGCTCATGATAATTGGTGGATTTGCCGTGCAAATAGAGAAGTCACTTTCCCCCGACGATCCCAATGCCAAGAAACTGCAGATAATCTCGAACGAAGTTAGACGCCTGGAAGATCTCCTGACAGAGGTTAAAGACTTCACAAGACCGACAAAACCTCAGAAAGAATCGGGAGATATAAACTATTGTGTCGGCGAGACGCTTGAAATGATGCTTTCGCATTTCGAGGAAAAAGGCGTGACCTGCGAGAAATCTCTCAACCGAAGCCTGCCGGCGGTTTCGTTTGATTCCTCACAGATGAAGCAGGTCCTGATAAATCTCATAAAGAATGCCGTGGAAGCCATGCCGCACGGCGGCAAACTGATTGTTTCCTCCCTGCAATCCGGTCCATACATAAAGGTTTCAATCGCTGACAGCGGCTATGGCATCCCTGAAGACTCTTTCAAGAATGTATTCAGTCCCTTTTTCACTACAAAAAACAAGGGAACCGGTCTGGGACTGACCGTCTCGTACAGAATCCTGCAAGACCACGGGGGCACGATTTCTTTCGAGAGCAAAACCGGCGAAGGGACCAAGTTTACGCTCTCCCTTCCCATTGAGGCGGAATAATCCTATCTTTTGGTTGTCAACTTTGCTCCGGTTGCGACCTCTGGCAAAAGGGTTCCAAGTTCACGGTTCACAGTTTCTTCAGTTCTTTAACCCTGAACCCGGAACCGTGAACCTGGAACCCTTTTGCCAGGGAGGCGAACAGGAGCTGAATGGATAACCAAAATCCTATCTTTTCCTTTTGTAGAGCCCGATGATCCGGTCTTCCTGCAGAATGTGCCCCTTCATGGCCTGTTCAAGATCGCGCTTCTCTGCGTTGGACTTCAGATTGAGATATGTGTCCAGCGCGTAAATCTTAAAGAAGTACCTGTGCGTGCCGGAGGGAGGACAAGGCCCGCCGTAATCGTGCTTTCCGAAACTGTTCGTGCCCTGGACCCCTCCGCCGGGTATACTGTCTTCCTTTATTTCCCTTGTTTTTGCATCGATATTCCAGACCACCCAATGGACCCATGTACCCATCGGCGCATCCGGATCGTCTGCAATCAGTGCCAGGGATTTGGTTTCAGCCGGCACATTGCCGATGACAAGCGGAGGACTGACATCCGACCCATCACAGGTGTATTTCTCGGGAATCTTCCCCTTGTTTTCGAACGCCGGAGTAGAAATACTCACCTTTTCCATCTCTCTTACCCCCTCGGCCCCAGTGTTAGTCACCGGAACCAAAAGCACCATCAGGCAAAATAGATAACGCATAATGACCACCCCCGCAGCAGCAGACCATACGACATCCGCATTTGAAAGGCATCCCCGTCACCGCGTCTCCCTTTCACCGCGTCATTCTTTTCCACTCCGCATTCCGCATGTTGTTGCCGTCTTCCAGTACGGAAATCACTTCATGAAAAGAATCGACGTGGTATTGTGCTTGCAAGCACCTGTTCTTGTAAGCAACAAGCGGGACACCCGCGGCTTCAGCAGCTTTCTTGTCGATCTCAGAATCACCGATATAAACCATTTCATAAGGACCGCAGCCGAGTTCCCTCATGATTTTCCTCAGTGACTCGGGATGCGGTTTAGGATTCTCAACATCCAGTGCGGAAACAACCATATCAAAATACTGCGAAAGCCCAAACACTTCGAGCAGTTTACCCATAGTATTGGTCCTGTTGGTGGAAATGGCTGTCTTGTACCTTGGCTTCAGAAAGCTCAGGAATTCCTCCAGGCCCGGTTCCATATTCATCATATGCAGGAAGGGGCAATAATCAAGACTTGTTCTGAATTCATTCGCCTCATAGAACAGATCTCCGTTCCCCTGGAAGAGGTATGCAATCGACTCATCGACCGTGTGCATATGGACGTAAGACAATTGGTCTTCGGTCATCCCCCCACGTCCAAATTCCCTTAGAATATGGTCATAAAACGCCCTGTTCGCCTCTTTCGAATCGAACATCACACCGTCACAGTCGAATACTACCGCTTTAATCATTTCTCCAACCTCATGAAGTGTCTTGCCACTAAGGGTCTGTCACGGAATAAGTTGTGCAATTCTGAGTGCTGAGGCGCCCGTCTGGCAAGGCGCGAGGAGGGCGCATACCCGTGAGTATGCAACCGACGAGCAACGCAGCCGGACGGGATGGATCGGCGGTCAGAATGCTCAAGTTATTTCGTGACAGGCCCTAAGGCACAAAGAAAAGAATTATGGCTATTATTGCCAAAACAAAACTTCTTCTCTTCTTAGTGTCTTGGTGCCTAAAGTTCCCTTGCGATAAGGGAAGAACTGTCATAATATTCGATCTATGATACCAGGAAATCCGTGGTTTGTTCAAGTCAAAGTGCACCTGCAGGAGAAACGAGTTGCAGATAGAGACTGATTTTCTAGTGATCGGAAGCGGTATTGCAGGTCTGAGCTTCGCATTGAAAGCTGCACAGCATGGCCGGGTGATTGTTATCACTAAGAAGGCAAAGATGGACACCAACACCAATCTTGCCCAGGGAGGTATCGCTGCCGTTTCCGCATCTGACGACAATTTTGACCTTCATATTGCCGACACCCTTCGTTCCGGCGACGGCCTTTGCCATCCGGAAATCGTGGAACTTGTGGTCAAGCAGGCCCCCGAACGAATCAGGGAGCTGATTGAGTTGGGAGTACACTTTACCACCCGTACGGACAACCCAAAACAATATGATCTCGGCCGCGAAGGCGGCCACGCCCGGAGACGGATCCTTCATGCCCGCGATCTGACAGGGCAGGAAATTGAACGGGCCTTGATAGACGCCGTCATGACATCCCCGAATATAGCCTTGTACGAAAACCATAGCGCCGTGGATCTCATCACCAAAGGGAAACTCCTGAAAGGAAAGGGTAAGTCCAACCAGGAAACGTGTTTTGGTGCTTATGTCCTTGATACCACGACAGGCATCATACATACATTTCTTGCGGGCATCACTCTGCTTTGCACCGGCGGCGCGGGAAAAGTCTATCTCTACACCAGTAATCCGGATATAGCTACAGGGGACGGCATCGCAATGGCCTACAGGGCAGGGGCAAAGATAGCAGATATGGAATTCGTCCAGTTCCATCCGACCTGCCTGTATCACCCCAGGGCCAAGAATTTCCTTATCACGGAGGCGGTACGTGGAGAGGGGGGAGTTCTGGTCGATGATCACGGGCGCACGTTCATGGAGAAGTACGACCCGATGAAAGACCTCGCTACCCGGGACATTGTGGCCCGTGCCATTGATACCGAGTTAAAGAAAAGCGGCAGTGATTGCGTCTATCTCGACATAACCCATCGAGATCCCGATTTCATAAGGAATCGGTTTCCCAATATCTATAACAAGTGCCTTGCTTTCGGCATTGACATAACGCGGGAGCCCATACCCGTTGTACCCGCTGCTCACTACATATGCGGGGGCGCGCTCACGGACATTTATGCCCGCACATCAACTCGCAGGCTTTACGCCATAGGCGAGACGGCCTGCACCGGCCTGCACGGCGCAAACCGCCTGGCATCCAATTCCCTTTTGGAAGCAGTTGTCTTCGCACATCAGGGGGCCACAAAGGCCGCTGAGGAGGCGAAGGAAGGACTCCTGTACCCGACATCCAGCGTTCCTGCCTGGGATACGGGTGGCGCCATCGACATGCAGGAATCGGTCCTCATCTCCCATAACTGGGACGAATTGCGCCGTCTCATGTGGAATTATGTGGGTATTGTACGAACCGATAAGCGCCTGGCTCTGGCCAAAACACGCCTCGAATTCATACAGCAGGAAATACAGCAGCACTACTGGGATTACATTATTACCGCCGATTTTATAGAACTGCGCAACCTTGCCACTGTAGCCGAGCTCATCATTACCTCTGCCATCCTCCGCAAAGAAAGCCGCGGCCTCCACCATAACGTCGATCATCCCCTGAAAGACGACCTGCACTTCAATAAAGACACCGTGATCTGGCGGGGCTAGGAGTCTGTCGGACTTAGGAAGCCAGAAAATGCTAATATACCGATAGGTCAATTCCCAATATCGAATGTCCAATACTCAATGTTCAATGTCCAAGGGTGCCTCTCCTGATTGGAAATTGGTTATTGAGCATTGAACATTGGACATTAATCCTAAGATGGTGTGTTGGAAACTTCTAAGGATGCGTTACGAAATAAGTGGTACGGGATTGCGCCGGATTTTAGGCCGTATTCAAGGCTGCTTAAGGGGCGAGCATACTGAAGTATGTGACCCCTTAAGCAACGCAGAATACGGCCCAAAAGACTGGCAAAGTGTCACAGTTATTTCGTAACGTATCCTTAGTCCCTCCCAAAAAAAAGGCCTGGGTAAACCAGGCCTTTTCGACAATCGCTTCTTTTCTGTTCTATCAGGCAGCCGGTGGATTCAACTCCTTCTCATAAGGAAACACAGGCAAATACCGGTAGGAAAGGGATATTATGAAGGCGCCGTAAGCGACCACCGCCAGGGATGTCAGCCATTCCTGCCAGCTCGGCATATACGAATACCACTTATCAAACGGATAAACCGGAATAGCCAGTGTTTGCACCGTAAATATAAACCGGTTCAGGACCACACCGATCGAAGCCAGCGCACAGCCCAAGGCCAGAATGCCATTTCTCTCCCGCAGCTTCCGGATGTTAAGGATGATTGCGGGAATAACCGCACACACCCCGATCTCTATAAACAACAGCGCCGGACTGTATGTCTCGTTATACTGGTCCGCAAAAGTAAGCCCTCTCTCAGTGAGTATGTGGGTAGCCCAGTACCAGGTATCTACTGACTTTGCGATTATGTACAGACATAACAGCCCGCCTGCTATTTGTGCCAGTTTCCAGAGTGACTCATTGGGGACAAGTCTCTTCCTTGTTACCTTTTGCGTGATCATCGTGACCAGAACGGTGAAGGTCGGTCCAGTAGAGATTGCTGAAAGGATAAACAGGAAAAATGTCCAAGGCCACACAAAAAAACCTTCCCTGAAGGCAAACGGTCTCGCATACATGACCCCGTACATACCACCCAGCGAGCCCTGATGGAAGAAGGATAGGAAGGTACCGATGGCTGCGAATATGGCCATGGCCTCATGGAAATTGTGGCTCACGGTGTGAGCAACCGCGTTTTTGTAAATCTGCCGGTTCTCCAGGATCAAGGGAATATATTCTATAGTCAGGACTGTAAAGTATAAGGTTATACAAAAGATAACTTCTGTCAGCATGGAGTGAATGTTTGGGAACCAGTAACCAAACCAGGCTCTAAGCGGCTGCCCGATATCCAGGGTCAAAATAAGCAGCGCGGCGCTGTAACAAATGAACCCGATGATGACCGCGAAATTTATGAGCGCCTTCAGCTCCTTGACCCTGATCACGTAGGTAAGGAAGCCGCTGAAGAAGGCTCCCGCGCCAAGGGCAATAACCCCGAGGTCCGCCGTAATCCAGGCCCCGAACCCGAAATATTCGTTCATATTTGTCGTGTTCAGGCCCTTCCACAGGATCAATATGGCTGTGCCCACAGCAGCGCCCAGACACAACGCCAGAAATGCTATCCAGGCATAAAAGGTCTTGGTGTCACACCTTGAAACCCCTTCCGGTATCAAATCAACCTCACGCATAACCTTCCCCTCTTTCAAATAAATTGAAGTCTAACCGCGTACCTTTTTCCGCCCTATGGCATTGTCCCCAAGGTCCCGAATCCACTGCTCGCTGGTCAGGTAATAGACCTTGGGCTCAGTCCCCAGCTTCTCCAGGAGGCGAAACGCCCTCGGGCTGTTGACAAGCTTGTAAACGGCACTCCCATGATCCTTCAAATTTCCAAAAGCTATGGCCTTGGTGGGGCATGCCTCGGCGCAGGAAGTCCTGTACTCGCCGTCGGTCAAGTCTTTCCGGCCCTCCATATAAGCCTTGTCCTTGGCCTTTTGCATGCGATGATTGCAGAAGCTGCACTTCTCGACCACGCCACGCATACGAGGAGAGACATCCGGCTGCAACAGCTTGTGCATACCTTCCGGCCATACCGGGTCCCACCAGTTGAAGTAACGCGCATGGTAGGGGCAGGCACCGACACAGTACCGGCAACCGATGCATCGCGTATATATCTGGCTGACAATACCGGTAAGCGGATTGTAGTCGGTGGCCATAACCGGACAAACCGAGACACATGGCGTATGATGGTCGCAGTGCATGCAAGGCCGAGGTATATAGGCTATCTTTGAATTGGGAAATCCTTCCCCGTTCCTTATTCGATAGATCTTCATCCAGGTAACGCTACGCAGCTTGTCGGATTCGTCCTGGCGAACATAATGGTTATTCTCGGCCAGACAACTGGTAGTACATGCCCCACAACCTGTACACTTGTCCAGGTCTATCGCCATTACCCATTTTTCTTTGCTCTCAACTGCATGTGAATCGCTCATATCCTAACCTCTTACCTTCGAAAGTTCAGCCCGTGCTCCCCACCATACAGCCAGGCCGGTAGCCGGGTCTTCAACCGGTTCCAGTATCTGATAGGCATTGACGCCTTTGCCCGTCAAGAACTCATCGCCATTCTTGTGGCCCAACCCCAGTGGGATAGCGATGACGCCGGGCATCATGCCGTCGTCAAGGTGTACGCGAACAGCCAGCGATCCACTGGGAGTCTGAACGGCAGCAACACTCCCTTCCACAAACCCCTTGTCTCCTGCCGTCTCCGGGTTAACCTTGACAAACAGGTCATTCTTTCTAAGGGTCGTGTCATCTATGTTCTTTGTCATATACGGCAGCGTGTCGATAGATCTGCGATTGGCTATGCTTACGGTCTCATAGGCAACAAGAACCATGGAGTGCTCTCTCGTCTTTGCCATCCAGCCGGCCGGTTCATAGCGGGCCAGATTCAGCGAGGGCGATCCCGGGCCTCCTCCGGGCGACATCTCGTGCCAGCAGTTGCCGGAGGTAAGTGCAGTCCAGAAATCATCTGCCGATGCGAGTGCCGCTACATCCTGGTCTCCCACGCGGCCGCGACGGGAAGCAAATATCCCCGAGACCTTGTCTTTCAGCACTGCCTCAAAACTGCTCCACGGAAGAGACGCGGCCACAGTTCCGCCCAGGCAACTCGCCAAAGAAAGCATTATGTCTCCCGGATGCCTGGCGTCGGGAAAATTCTTCAGCACGGGATTTGTCAGGCCCATGGCCACAAAAGGAACTCGGGCCGGAGTTGGTGTATCTTCCAGCCGTTCCAGGTAGGAACTCAACGGCAACACTATGTCGGCTTTCTTGGCTGTTTCATTCATACAGCAGGACATGGCTACCACAAAGGGTACTTTCGTCACAGCTTCTTCAAACTTCTGTGCAGTCGGCAACGCATAACAAGGATTGGCCTCATAGACGAAGAGGGCATTAAGGCCGGTGTTCTTTATGGCGCCTGCCAAAGCATGTGCCCTGGAAATCACGGGTTTGCCGCCGGCTCCTGCGCCGTCGATGCGGGCGGCGGCCAAACCTGTTTGCGCAATGGCATCCGTTACGAGGGCAGGCCAGGCGCTAAATGGGATGTCCTTCTGCAGGAAGACCCCTCCAGGCTGCCCCAAGCTGCCGACAAGGGCGTTCAGCCCATAGATGCTGACGAACTCCGCAAGCGTGCCGGCCATGTTACCTTGGCCACGCCCATATACGGCTACCGCCGGCTTTGTAGCAGCAAACTGCCGTGCGACGGCGGCAATCTTCTGCTTGGGAACCCCTGTTATCTCGGACACCCTGTCCAGACCGAATTGAGACTCCACCAAGGCCCGATACTCTCCGAATCCAGGGCAGCCCGCTGCTGCACCGCTGTAGAGCCCATCCCTGATGATCACATTGGCGATTCCGAGAGCCAGGGCGGCCTCAGTGCCCGGCTTGGGAGCCAGCCACACATTTGCCTTGGAAGCGGTAATCGAGCAGTTCGGTTCAACCTGAACAAGGACATGCTCGCCGGTTTCCTGCCATTTCGAGAATACGGCCATATTGTAAACCGGGGCGCCCCATCCTTCGAGGAGACCCGCACCGAACGAAAGCACGAACTTGCTGTTCTCAAGGTCGTAGGCCAACGGCCCGCGAGTGCCGTTCATCTGCAAAAGTGCAGCAGCCTCAAGATCGTCCTGAGACGGCATGGTTATTACGTTCGGTGACCCGTACGCCGCGAAGAAGCGTTCCATTAATTCCGGAACCAGCCCCCTCTTCGAATCCATTACGCAGGCAACCGTCTGGGGACTCCCGGATTCACGGATCTGTCTCAATTTCGCAGCGATCCCGTTCAGAGCCTCATCCCAGGAGATTTTCTCCCATACCGGTTCGGATTCATTTTTTCCATTCTTTCTTCTGAGCGGTGTAGTTATCCGATTGGATCCGTATAAAAGCTGCAACCCGGAAGCGCCAAGAGCACAAATGCCCCCCCGGTTAACCGGACTGTTCGGGTTGCCGTTAATCTTCACCGCACGAAGCGGTACAGCCGGAAGCGGTCTGGAAACAAAATCCTCGTGATGGAAGGCCCGCCATTCGGGGTTGCCTGATTTGTCCTCTACCGCCCTCACGGTGATTCCGCATCCGCCCGGACACAGCCGGCACGTGCTATTGATAAACGAAGACGGTCCCTTTGGCGGTTCCGGGGCCCACGTATCTGAGAACTTGGCTGATTCATCTATAAGCTGCCAAGGGATGGGGGTTAACATCGTCCCCAAGGCGCCCCCGGCTGCTAATTTAATAAAATCTCTTCGATCCACTTTCATAAGTCGACCCTCTTTGAAAAATTAAACATCTAAGATTATTAAGACCCGGTTCAGGGATAAAACAAACATCACTTGTGACATACAAAGCACGCATTGCTGGTGTGCTTCCTCACATGGCATTCTTCACACTCTTCCATGGTCATGGTGTCTTTGCTGTATCCCGACAGGATATAGACTTTCACCGCAGGCGAGCCGGTGGACTTGGCCATGTCTTCCCCGTGGCATGCTTTGCAGTCAAGCTTCGCCATGTTGACATGAGCGGCATGCGAGAAGAAGACGCATCCCGGCTGGAACGAGTATGAACGCCAGGGAATCTCTTTTTTGGGCCCAATATAATTTGCTATCAACTTCGCCTCTTCCGGATCGCTGCCCTGCGCACTCTCATGGCACTCCACACATTTGTCCAGTTTAGGAATTCCGGCGAAACTGCCGTCTTCACGGAAAACGTGGCAGCCGTCGCAGGTCATTCCGCCACCCTCTACGTGGGCCTTATGACTGAAGTTTAGAGGCTGATCTTTGGAGGACATAACCACATTCGGCCAGAATATCCAGCCAACCATGGCACCGAGGGCAAGTCCGAGGAATAGAAATCCCCAGCCTCCACCACTTTCATGCGCCTTATCATGCCCTGTTTCCTCTGTCGTTGCGTGTTCGTCGTGTTCGTCGTGTTCGTCATGATGTTCAGACATTGAGATAAAGCCACCCCCTTATCTTTAGCTTCGAATCTTGTAATTCAACGGTCTGAGATTGTCAAGCGAAATTTTGAACGGGGCTTCATTGTGAATGCAGATTTCGGATTGCGGAATGCGGATTGCGGAATGCAGAATAAAAAATGCGGAATGAATAAGATACGCGGGAAGCACAGAATGCGGAATCGGCAAAAAAAAAGACGTGGTGACCAAGGAAGTGCGGAATGAAGGGTCACGCGAAGGGGATATAGAGCGCAGGGCGAAAAAACCAGCATCCGCCTTTGGGCGAATCCCCGGTCCTTAATCATTCCGCAATCCGCAATCCGCATTCCGAAATTGAATGACTCGCTACAGTCTTTCCAGCAGTTCCTGGTGAATATTGTCGAAACCGCCGTTGGACATTATTGCGAGGACATCACCGGGAACCGAACGCTTTAACAGGAATTCCACTATTCCGCCTGTGTCCGGGAAGTAATATGCCTTCTTGTTTCGCGCGGTTAGATCTTCAACCAGGGTTCTTGAAGAGAATCGCTCTTCGGGAGGGATCTTTTCAAGACCGGGGGCATCCCGCACAATTATGCAGTCGGCGCAATCGAATGAAAGCGCGTATTCCTGCTGAAAGACCTTGCGGCGGCTCGAATTGGTTCTCGGTTCAAAAACGGCCACCAGGCGGTTGTCCGGATAAGCAAGCCTCAATGCCGAGAGCGTCTCCCTTACCGCTGTAGGATGATGAGCGAAGTCGTCCATAATTGTTATCCCATTCTTGACCCCTCTCACCTCCTGCCTGCGCCGTATGCCCTTGAAAGCGGAAAGCCCGGCCTGGATTTCTTCCCGGGCGAGACCGATTCTGTCGAGTATTGCAATCACGGACACGGTATTGAGGGCATTATGCACGCCCAGAAGCGGGCTTATGAACTCTCCATAGGCCCTCCCGTCTTTAAGAACACTGAATTTTGTCTTTTGCCCCTCAACCGAACAGTCCTTCAAGGTCCAGGAAAGGTCCTGACCACCCCCCTGTCCATAGCCGACTATGTGACATTCGGCATCCCCGACCACTTCCCGGACCGCATCGGCATCCTCATAGGCCACGAGGACCCCGTTCGGAGGCATGATACGAACAAGGCTGCGGAATGCAGCTTTAACCGCATCGAAATCCTCATAAATGTCTGCATGGTCGAATTCCACACTGGTCAGTATGGCCATGTCCGGCTTGTAATGCAGGAATTTCGGGCCCTTATCAAAAAAGGCAGTGTCGTACTCATCCCCTTCCACTACAAAGTACTTCCCTGTGCCCAGTCTGTAGTTCCGGCCAAATCCCTGTACGATCCCCCCGATCATACAGCCGGGATCAAGACCGGCGGAATCGAGTATGGACGCGAGCAAAGATGAGGTGGTAGTCTTGCCGTGCGTCCCTGCAACTACGATTGAAACCTTGGAGGCCAGAAAGAAATGATTCAATGCCTGCGGAAACGAAACAAATGGGATTCTACGTTCAGCCAGGGCTATGGCCTCCTCATTCTGCCTGGTAATGACGTTCCCCACGATAACCAGGTCGGGGCCGTGTTCCAGATTGGCAGCGCCATAACCCTTGAAGACCGGGATACCGAGAAACTCCAGAAAAGTGCTCATAGGCGGATACACCTGCATGTCGGAACCCGTTACCTGAAACCCTGTCTCTTTCAGCATACCGGCAAGGGATCCCATTCCTGTCCCGCATATCCCCATGAAATGGACGGTTTTTACTTCTTCGGGTATTCTGTTGAGATTCATATCCAAATCAGACATACTTCCAGTACCTCTTCATATAGACTTGCTTACACCTGCGCCTCTTGCAGAATTCGTATATTCTTTTCGTGCTCGTGCGCGTAGTCGTGATCGATTTCTTGTGTCATTTTCTCCACCTTCCGATTACGATTGCGAGCACCACTTCGCTGAGCACGATTTGTCCTGATATAAACCGAAGCCCGTCTTTCTTGTTCCGCATCCGCATTGAAGGGCACGAAAATCACAGCAAGCCCACCTCTTGCAGCAGACTCCTTGCGGTCTCGAACAGATCCTTCTTGCCCTCTTCAGAACAGGCCTCGACGTAGAATCTGACCTTGGGTTCGGTTCCGGACGGTCTTATGAGCAGCCAGCTCCCGTCGTCAAAGACCATTTTGTAACCGTCTATTGTGATCAGTTGTCTGATAGTCCTTTCATTTCCACCGACCTGTATTCTTGTTCCCGGCGTATGGCTTCCCAAGGGTTTGAGACCGGCCAGGAGTTCAGGACCCTTCTGGCTCACCGTCACCCCATCCCTCCCGGAGTAAAGATGGCCGAATTGCCTCTGCACCTCGCCGAGATAATCCCCCAGATTCTTGTTCAGTCGGAGAGTCATTGACAGGGCCAGAATCAGTCCGATATAGGCGTCCTTTTCCGGAGTATGCCCTTTTACGGTGATGCCGTCACTTTCTTCGAAACAGACTACTGCCTTTCCAATTACGGGTTTAAACTCTTTGAAACCGACACTGGGTTCAAAGATCTCTTCCCCCAGCCGGTCAGCAATTACATTGGCAAAATTACTGGTTGCAACCGTTTTGGCCACCATGCCTTTGACACCCTCTATCTCGTGCAAATAGTGATATGCCAGGGCGCCAAACTGATTCATATCGATATTGACCGATCCATCAGTAAACCTGATCCGGTCTGCATCCGGGTCGATTATGACCCCGATTTTCAGCCTTTCAGGCCTCGCTGCAAGGATTTCGGTTACGCCGGCCATGTTCTTGTCCGAGGGTTCCGGGGCGATTCCGCCAAAAGTGGGATCACTCCAGCCGCGAAGCACGATGAGGCGATCTGTCGATATATCATTAAAGAGGTTTCGCATATGTATCCGGCTCGCCCCATGTACGCAATCTACGGCTACGGCTACGTCACTTCGCCTTGCGAATTCACTCATGATCGAATCATAATCGAGGTGATGAAGGGTTTTATTTCGCCGAATCAGGCTCTTCCAAGAGTCCAGAGACGATATGGGTTTGATTAGAGATCTTTCAGTGCCGCTCCTTATCGGCGAATTACTCTCAATGATATTGCGTGCCCGATCCTGTATAGTGTTGGTGATCTCGGGAGCAGCCGGGCCGGCATCCGCGGCGTTGAACTTGAAACCTCCGTATTGCAGGGGATTGTGGCTGGGAGTCAAGTTGCAGGAAAAGGCGGCGTTCAACTCCAGAATTGCTGCTGAAATCACACCGGTGGTCGTCTCCCCCGCATAGTACACCTTGAACCCGTTGGCCGTCAGGACTTCCGCAACAGCCTCGGTAAAAACCGTTCCACCAAACCGGTTATCATGGCCCAGGACGCACCCGCGCTCGGCAGCCTCTTTCCGGCTGGCCACCCCCAGAATCCCCGACAATTCCGAGTGATGGTCTAATTCCTCGTACATGTCCGCTATGGCCTGAGCAACCTGCGATACCGACCTCACCGTCAAGTCCTTGCCGATTATCCCCCGCCAGCCCGAAGTCCCAAATTTTATCAAGGATCTGGGTCTCTCCTGCGAAGAGATGATCTCTTCTTCGACAAGAGCGTAGACGCCATCGATCATCTCTTGAAAGAATCCCCGGTCATCAGGATGAGATTCCCTCAGGCGTACGAATTCGGATATCGCTCCAAAATAATCGCTTTCCTGGTGACTGCCCGGCACGATATACTTCTCTTTAATCGCTCTGATCGTTCTGTCTTGCTCTTCCACGCCTCTTCCTTTCGTCTTCATAACTGGGTGACCACATCGAGTTCCGGCAAGCACTACCGAATACTGCAACCGTTCACTGTTGTCCGTGAAAATCCGGTACCCACTCAGGTTCAAAGTTCCGAGGTTCAAGGTTGATGGTCTCGTAAAAAGTCGTCACTCCGGTGAAAACCGGAGTCCAGCTCCCCCGTAACTACTTGAATAGACTGGATTCCGGCTTCCGCCGGAATGACAAAAAGCAGTACTTTTCGACTTTTTACGAGGTCATCAAGGTTAAAGAGCGATGAAGATTGCAAAGTAGCCAACCGTGAACTGTGAACCTGACAACCTGAGTAATTACAAAACCCGAAAAACATTCCGCTCGGTGAACGGTGAACGGATACTGAATGTTTCAGTCAAAGGAGCCTGTCGGACTTAGGGGATCGTCACGAGGAAGTGGAGGAACGAGACCAAGTATTCACGAATTTGAGGCGCATAGTGTTGCTATGCAACGAAACTTCGGGGATATTTGGGCCGTTCTCCCCACTTCCGCAGTAGATCATCCCTAAGTCCGACAGGCTCCAAAGGCCGGGTGAATGTCGAATTCCTATTAACAGGCGGATAGTTCTTCCATGATTGCATCATGAACCCGGGGCCTGAAAACCCGGATCTGTTCATTCTGTCTACTCGGGTGAACGCGGTTTGTTAGCAGAACGATGGTAATCTCTTTTTCCAGATCCATCCAGAAAGATACCCCCGTGAATCCAAGGTGCCCCACGGTATTCCTTGAGAAATATTTGCCGGCACTCGATCCCTCTTCCGACGGGGTATCAAAACCGAGCGCCCAAGTGGCGCCTTTTGGCATGGATTGCCGGACGAAAAAACTCTGCACGATTTCCGGCAAGAAAACCGACTCTTCGCCGAAGCAGGCGTTTCTCAACAGCGTAACGAGCGCGTGCACATCATCGGCCGTTCCGAACAACCCTGCGTGTCCGCTCACGCCCCCCACGATATAGGCATTATCGTCGTGCACTTCGCCATACAGTATTCTTTTTCGCCACGGGCAGTTCTCCGTGGCGGCAATAACCTGCAAGTCAGCCGCGGGTCGCTCCAGCGGACGAAAACAGATCGATTTGAATTCTGCCGGGCCATAAATCTTTCCAGAAACAAAACGGTCCAGAGTGACCCCGCTTGCGCGCTCTACTATCCATTCAAGAATCATGAACCCTAAGTCGCTATAAACCGCAGTCTCACCCGGATCGGCAAGCAGAGGTTCCGCCAGCAGCCATTTCCGCAGGATTCTTTTCCTCTCGTCTCCAGATCTGAATCGCAACCGCTTATAAAACGGCCGGTATGCAGGCAACCCTGAAGAATGGGAAAGGAGGTGCCGTACTGTAATAGCGGATTTGGAATCGTCCTTGTTCAGGGAGAAGAAATCCTCAACGCGCTGGTCGAGCCCGATTCGGTTTTCTGCGGCAAGCACCATAAGAGCAACGGCAGTGGCCAGGGGCTTGGTAAGCGATGCAAGATCAAAAAGAGTCTCCTCGGACATCGGTCTCAGTTCGGGCAATACTGCGGAGTACCCATAGGCTTTTCGCAGCACAACCTCGCCTGTCAGGGAAACAAGGAGCACGGCCCCCGGGAAGACACCCCTCTCCAGGGCTTCTTTCATAAGCAAGTCGGTTCCTGCAAAATCACGCATACAAAAACCACAAAGGCTCAAAGCTAAGGGACTTAGAGCTTTCTATCATACCGTTTTAGGATCAATGTCCAATGTTCAATATTCAATAACCAATTTCCAATCAGGAGCAAATACCTTGGACCTTGGACATTGACCTATGCACGGTATATTAGCATTTTCCGGCTCCCTTAGAACCAAGAAGAATATCGAATCCTGAATATCCACTGTAAAATGTCCAGGGAAAGAATTGGAAATTGATAATTGAGAATTCGATATTGGACATTGCTCCTTCGCCCTGATGTTCTTGGATGTCACGCTAAACACGGCTCCAGCATCTGCAGCACGCCCTCGTGGTCCAGGCTGAACAACCCGCCGACCGGCACGGCCATATTGTCCTTTCCGTGGCCAAACGGAAATCCGCCCACGATCGGGATCTCCAGGTCCCCCAGATTCTTGTGCGCAAATTCCCAGACCTCCGCCTCTTCGGCCCCGTCTGTAAACTGGCCAAGGACTATTCCGGCTACCCGGGCAAGTCTCCCGGCATATTTCAGGTGTGAAAAAAGCCGATCGATCCTGTAAAGCCTCTCCCCCGCGTCTTCAAGAAAAAGAATTCGTCCATCCCAGGTGGGCTCGTAAGGAGTACCAAGCGTATGTACAAGGGTCGTCATATTTCCGCCGATCAGTCTTCCCTGAGCGCTGCCTTTATTTATGATCTCCCGGTTCCGCGGTGCTATTCTAAAAGGCTCACCTTTAGTGATCAGCCTCAGAAAGTGCGAGAACGACTCCTCGGCTAAACCTTTCAGCCCTGCCAGCATCGGCCCGTGAAAAGTAATAAGATTCCCGGCGGAGAAAGCATGGTTCAGGAGCGCTGTTACGTCGCTGAACCCGATTATGGTCTTGGGAAAGTCCCTGAAAAGACCCGGCTCGATATGCGGCAGGGTGCGAAGTGTACCGTACCCGCCGCGTATGCAAAACAGGACCCGGACTTCATCGTCTGTCAAAGCTTCTCGTATGACCTGGGCACGAATCTCGTCCGAACCGGCAAGATACCCTTCCTGCTGAAAAACCAGTGGGCTGTATTTGACCTCAAAGCCGAGTGAGGCCAGGAGCCTGACCCCGACATCGAACGCATCCCGGTCAAAGGGGCTGCCTGTGGCCACGAGAGCAATTTTCTCGCCTCTTGCGAGCTTTCCGGGTCTAATCGGAGGTGTTTCCAGGGGACTGACGGTTGTATTCATATATGAATCTTAATCCTTCCAGCGTAAGATGAGGCTCTACGGATTCTATGGTTTTGGATTGAGAAGCGATCAAGGCAGCCAGGCCACCTGTTGCTATAATCCTGGCAGGGGCATTGATTTCATTTTTGAGCCTTGAGACGATACCGTCCACCATACCTGCAAAGCCGTAAACTACTCCCGCATTCATGGCGGCAACGGTATTTTTGGCGATGGCCGCCTCCGGCCGGGCGAATATGGCTTCCCGGGGCAATTTCGCCGCCTTGAAGAAAAGCGCCTCACAGGACAGAAGGATGCCGGGCGCAATGGCCCCTCCGATATGCTCTCCGTGTTGAGATACGCAGTCAAAGGTCGTAGCCGTACCGAAATCCACAACCACCAGCGCCTGGCGATATTTTGCAAAAGCGGCGGCGGCGTTGACCAGGCGGTCCGCTCCCAGCTCGGCCGGGTTATCGATACGGACCGTGATTCCGGCAGGCGTATGAGCCTGTATTATAAGAGGTTCGATCCGGAGATACTTCTTGCAGAAAGTCTCGAAGGCATACAAAACTGACGGTACGACACAAGAGATCGCAACATCTTTTATTTTGGAGAGGCTTACATCTGCAGCGCCCACCAGGGTGGAAATGCTGACGAAGAGCTCATCGGCCGTGGTATTTAGATCAGTATGCAACCGCCAATCATGAATAATACGGTCGCCGCGGAATAAACCAAAGACTATGTTCGTATTTCCAATATCTATCGCCAGTAGCAATGAAATACCCCGTGATCCGTTAAGAAAGACGTTCACCGTTCACCGTTGTCCGTTCACCGGCAAGACCAAACAGTAAGCAGTAGGCAGTGTGTGGTATGCAGTACTCAGCACTTTCTTTTCATTCCGCAATCCGCAATCCGAAATCTCAATTAAGTTCTTTCTCCAGGCAAGCTGCCAGATCCTGGGCTATGGACGTTATTTGGTCTTCCTTTTCGCCTTCAACCATAACCCGTATCACGGGTTCCGTTCCGGAGAATCGCACCAGGATTCGCCCCCGGTCCCCCAGTGCTTCTTCAGATTTTGCCAGCATAATCTGATACTTTTCCACGCCGGCCAGGTCTTTTCGTGCAGACACCCGGACATTGATCAGTTTCTGGGGATAAGACTCCATGACTTGTGCCAACTCCGACAACCGTCGCCCGCTCTTTATGATGATTTCAAGAAGTTGCAGGGCGGCAAGTATCCCGTCTCCAGTCGTAATATGATTAAGGAAGACCAGATGTCCGGACTGCTCACCTCCAAAATTATATCCCCCTCTGACCATCTCTTCCACCACATAACGGTCGCCGACCTGGGTGCGAATGAGCCTGACTCCCATGTTTCTCATGGCTACCTCAAGTCCCATATTGCTCATGATCGTGGTCACCAGGGTCCTTTTCCGGAGCTTTCTCTCCCTCGCCATAACCGAAGCGCAAATGGCCATAATATGGTCGCCGTCTATTATTTGCCCTTTTTCATCAACAAAGATGACCCGGTCACCGTCTCCATCCAAGGCGATCCCGAGATCGGCGCCCTTTTCCAGGACAAGCTTCTGTACCTGTTCCGGGTGAAGTGCCCCGCACATCCGGTTGATATTCATTCCATCCGGGTCGACACCGATCATAGTGAGCTCGGCGCCCAGTTCACCGAAAACCGCCGGGGCGACCTTGTATGTCGCGCCGTGTGCACAATCCAGGACTATTCGCAGCCCGTCCAGGGTATAGGCCGGAGAGAAGGTATTCTTAAGAAAGACTATATAACGGCCTTTGGCGTCATCGATTCGAAAGGCCTTGCCTACATCGTCCGCAGTGGGCCTCAGGTGGTCAATTTCTTTAGAAAAAATCAGGTCCTCTATCTTCTGTTCCGTATCATCCGGAAGCTTAAAGCCATTCCCGGCAAAGAACTTGATCCCGTTGTCCTGAAACGGATTATGAGAGGCGGATATTACTACTCCGGCATCGGCTCGCATATTCTTGGTCAGAAATGCAATCCCGGGGGTCGGCAAAGGACCGACCAGAAGTACGTCCACTCCCATCGAGCAGATGCCTGCCGCAATTGCATTCTCAATCATGTACCCGGAGAGTCTGGTATCCTTCCCGATCACTATGCGATGACGCCGCTTCTTATCCTTAAATACGTATGCGACCCCTCTTCCAAGCTGCACCGCCATTTCCGTGGTCATTGGGTAGACGTTTGCCACGCCGCGTACACCGTCGGTACCGAATAATCTTCTCATATCTCACCCTCAACCAGCGAAGCCGCCGTACTTTTCACTTTTTTGCTTGAGCCTCTTGCAAAACTCCCGTTTTCACCTCGCGCTCGTGCGCGTGCTCGTAATCGTAATCGATTCCTTATGCATCGCGCCGTTCTCCCATTATCCGCCGGAGGCGGGACCTGAGGCGGACTTCGCTGAGCACGAGCACGATTTGCTCTGGCCACAGAGTTTTTCAAGAGACTCACTTTTCACTTATTATTACCCTGACCGATCGAGGTTCAACTTTCAAAATCTTAATCTGCGGAGGCAATTGAATCTGAGGCTCTTTTGTATACTTGCCCGGTCCCAGTCCCTCCAGATTAACCACAGCCCGAACCTTGCCTTCCCGCATCGTCTCCGAGATAAGATTTGCGGGGCCGAGCACAGAGACCTGCACTTCCTCAGGACGTATCCGGCAAAGACTTGTCCCCTGAGGCTCCACAGGCATAAAGAGCTTTTCCTTGACGATTTGCTCCTCTATCGAAAGGCTCATATTGAGTCTGGAGCTTCCGATCACGCGCACCCGGTACTTTCCCACGTTCAGTTGAACGGTTGTCTCCAAGCTCTCCATTAGACCGGATATGTCAACCGGTTCGGTCGGGATCCTCCCGACCCTGGCCAGATCCTTTTTGGTGCCGGCGATGACAACTTTAGCCGGATCCATTTTTATGCCTTTTAATTCGTAGCCGGGCGCGAGTTTGCCTTTAAGCTCGGGCTTTACTGTCACCTCCTTACGAACCAGTGGTTCCAGAACCAGTGTTACATGAGAAGGATGAATTCGCGTTACCTGTATCCCCCCCGGCACCGGAATACTGTCGGGTATAATACTCAGCGTAATCTCTCCCGGTTTGGCGCCGGAGAGATCAATTTCCCGGCTTATGCGTCGTGTGGCCAAATCCCGAATCAGGCTCCGCGATCCATAAAGGCGCACATCGATTGTACTCGGAAACTCGTTGCTGATGATCATACTTTCAGGAAGGTTCAATATTTCCAAAGGAATATTGAGGTTCACCTCCGCCTTCTCTTCACCTACTACAAAAAACCACAGGAAAAGAGCAAAAGACAGGGCCAGCAGCTTGAGGCCGATATTGTTCTTCCAGAATTTCCTGCCTTCATCCGCACTCATTTCTTGGGCCTCATTGCCACACGTCTTTTCCACCATGACACTTCTTTTTGTTCTTTCCAAATATTCTGGAGAAGGCTTCTAAGGCCGGCTGCATCAAGATCTCTTGTGATCTTGCCGTCAATGGCCACTGAAATACTCCCGGTTTCCTCCGAAACGACTACCACCACCGCATCGGTATGCTCCGTCAAGCCGACCGCAGCCCTGTGCCGCGAACCCAGTTTCTTGCTGAGGAACGGATTGGTCGAAAGCGGCAGGAAACAGCCCGCATGAGATATACGCCCATTGCGAATTATTATCGCCCCGTCATGAACCGGCGAGGTCGGATAAGCAATGCTCAGCAGTATTTCGCGACTGACGTGCCCGTCAACAAGAACGCCCGACCCCAAATAGTCCTTGAGACCGGCTTCCCTTTCCAGAACGATTAAGCCTCCGATCTCCTTGTTTGATAAAGAAACAGCAGCCCGCACGATCTCTTCCAGCACAAGAAGCGTCTCAGTATTTATACGCAGAAACGGAGTTCTGCCCATTTGCATCAGGGCACGCCGTATGTCGTCCTGAAACACAATGACAACGACAAGGAAAATAGAGCTGAGGAAGGTACCGAGCAGCCAGTGCAGGGTCTGGAGCTCCATCTCACGGGCGACAAAATAGACGACCACCAGGATGGCAAGGCCGGCCGCCATCTGAACCGCTCGAGTCCCTCGAATAAAAAGGATCAGCTCGTAAATGATGACGGCGACCAGAAAGACATCTACAGCATCCTGCCACCGTAATGTATTCAGATACTCGAACATTTTCCTTAGGCTTTCCTTTAGATTAAACCGGACTCATCAGGAAAGAAATCCCCCCGCCACATGAAACAAAGGTCATAGAGAAGACAAAACACTTTTCTCTACGTTCTCCGCGTGCTCTGCGGTGAGTCCTCGTCCATTCTTGATCGCTTCCACGATTCGCACGGTACAAACGGCGGAACGAACATCGTGTACACGTATTATGCTTGCCCCCTGCCAGACGGCTACTGCCGAAACGGCCTGTGTTGCCATGTCCTTCTCATTGTCGTTCAGGGGCAGGATCTTTCCCAGAAAGCTTTTGCGCGAGGCGCCAATCAAGACCGGCCTGCCCAGACTGCGAAAATCGTCAATAGCCCTCAGAAGCGCCAGGTTGTGCTGCAGATCTTTTCCAAACCCTATGCCTGGGTCTATGATAAGATTCTCCTCCCTAATCCCTCTCTCCTTGCACCATTTTATTCGCTCCCGGAAAAAGGCAACAATCTCGGAAACAACATCGTCATAATGGGGATTCACCTGCATGGTCCGTGGCAGGCCCTGCATATGCATGAGAATGACCGGAGTATCATAAGAGCGTAATACGTCAAGCATTGCCGGGTCCTGTCTCAAGGCCGTAATGTCGTTTATTATCTCCGCTCCCAGTCTGACAGCCTCCCGGGCCACCTCCGCCTTATAAGTATCCACGGAAACCCAGACATCCCAACGTTTTCTGACGGCCTCTATCAGCGGACAAACCCGCGACAACTCCTCATCGACAGATACAGGCAGGGCGTAGGGACGAGTTGATTCGCCGCCTATGTCGATGATATCCGCTCCGGCCTTTACCATTTTATCGACATGCTGAAGCGCGGCGCCGGAATCGACAAAAAGTCCACCGTCGGAGAACGAATCAGGGGTGATGTTCAGAATACCCATGATATATGTTCTCGAAGGCGAGAACTCTATTCGGCGGGTAATAATTTGAGTCACGATCCCACCCAGGGAGTACCGTCGGCCCGGGGATAATCCACTGCGGAAAGCGGAAAAACGGCGAATATGAGGTTAACCCCTGAGCCTCTTGCAAAATGCTCAATTTTGGCCAAGGTCAAGGAAGGCGAAGATTCTAACCTTCAAAGGCTGGAAGGCTTGAAGGCTGGGACGATGGGAAGCCGGAAGGCTGCGAGCCAACCCCAACGATTCAGCTTTCCGGCCTCCCAGCTTCCTAGCTTCCTAGCTTCCCAGCCTGGTGAGGATTAAAATCTGAGCCTGACGCAGACATTGGGCAAAAGGGGGCGTTTTGCAAGAGGCTCCCCTGATTCACCAGTTTTTCGGCTATGGAGTAAGGGTTCTATGCTGCGGCTGTGGGTTCGCTTGCGCCATCAAATCCCAGGATCTCATCAATAGCCAAGGTGTCCAAAGACTCGCGTTCCAACAACGAGTTAGCCAACTTGTGCAGGGACTGGATATTCTCCTCAATTACGTCCTTTGCACGTTGATATCCATTTATGATCAGTTGCCTGATCTCGGAATCGATTTTTATTGCCGTCTGCTCGCTGTAGTCTTTGTGTTGAGCGATTTCTCTGCCCAGAAATATCTGTTCTTCCTTTTTCCCAAGAGATAGAGGGCCCAAAGCCTCACTCATGCCCCATTCGCAAACCATCTTGCGTGCCAGTTCCGTTGCCCGTTCTATATCGTTACCCGCACCCGTGGTGAACTGGTTCAGGACGATCTCTTCAGCAGCCCTGCCTCCGAGAAGAATGACTATATTGTCTGTAAGGTAGTCCTTTGGATAGGTATGGCGCTCATCGACAGGCAATTGCTGAGTAAGCCCGAGCGCCCTTCCCCGTGGAATGATTGTGACTTTGTGTATTGGATCCGCCCCGGGCAGCATCCGGGCCACCAGAGCATGTCCCGCCTCATGATAGGCAGTTATGCGTTTTTCCTTATCGCTTATGATCATGTTGCGTCTTTCCGTGCCCATCATGACTTTGTCTTTGGCCTGCTCGAAATCGTCCATTTCCAGTCTTTCTTTACTCTGGCGGGCCGCAAGCAGTGCGGCCTCATTAACCATATTTTCCAAATCAGCGCCGGTGAATCCCGGAGTGCCGCGGGCTAGAATCGGAACCTCAACATCGGGACCGAGCGGCATATTACGAGTATGGACCTTGAGTATTCCTTCCCGGCCGCGGACATCCGGAATAGGCACCACTACCTGCCGGTCGAACCGGCCCGGCCGCAACAATGCGGGATCAAGCACGTCCGGCCTGTTGGTTGCAGCGATAATGATAACTCCTTCGTTCGATTCAAAACCGTCCATCTCTACCAGAAGCTGGTTGAGAGTCTGTTCCCTTTCATCGTGACCGCCGCCGATACCAGCTCCGCGATGCCGTCCGACGGCGTCGATTTCATCAATGAAGATGATGCACGGTGCATTCTTTTTCCCCTGTACGAACAGATCCCGCACCCTTGATGCGCCCACGCCGACAAACATCTCCACGAAATCGGACCCGCTGATGCTAAAAAATGGAACCCCTGCCTCACCGGCAATAGCTTTGGCCAGCAGCGTCTTTCCCGTGCCGGGGGATCCCATGAGAAGGACCCCTTTCGGAATTCTGCCGCCCAGTCGGGTGAATCTCTTGGGATCCTTCAGGAACCCGATTATTTCCTCCAGTTCCTCTTTCGCCTCGTCTATACCGGCCACGTCTGCGAAGGTGACTTTCACAGTCTGCCCCGACAGGAGCTTGGCCTTGCTCTTTCCGAATGAAAGGGCCTTGCCCCCACCCGCCTGCATCTGCCGCATAAAAAATATCCAGACGCCGATTAGAAGAATAATGGGAAGCCAGGAAACGATCAGGGCCCAGTACCAGGCCTGCTCCTCAAGTGGTCTTACAGTGATTTTCACCTTCAAATCTCTTAGAGTTTTGACCAGTTCCGCGTCTTTTGGGATATAGGCCTTGAAGCCCTTAGCATCCTTATACTTTCCAAAGACGCGATCTCCCTGAATAGTCACCTGGGCGACTTCGCCTTTCTCCAGCTTATCCAGAAAATCACTGTAGGTTATCTCGGTCCTGTCTTGGTCGGTATGGTTGAAGAACTGAAAGAGCAGGATCATAATCAGGCCGATAATAAGCCATAATGACAGATTCTTATAGACGACGTTCAAAGACTCTCTCCAATTGCTTTAGGGACTTAGAAGTTTCTATCATACCATTTTAGGATCAATGTCCAATGTCCAATTTCCAATAACCAATTTCCAATCAGAAGATGGTCCCTTGGACATTGAACATTGGTAACAGTTTAGCCTTTTGAAAAGCTGGCTAAACTTGAGCTCAAAATGCAAAATTCAAAGTGCAAATTTCAAAATTTAAAGGATTTGTTTGGAGATCTTGTATTTTTCATTCTGCATTTTTCATTTTGCATTGAGATTTAGCGCGTTTTTGCAAAGCGCTAAATTGTTACGATGTTTCCAACAATTCTTGTACAAAGAGGTAGAGTGAGCCCTGTCAGGGAGACAGGGCGAGTATAGGGTAGAGCTTATTTAGGTGTCAAGTCAAATCCTAAACCAGAATCCGCTGCCATGCTTGACTCAGTTTGAGTAACTGCCTGATCTGCGGCGGCGGATTGACCACAGACGACGGACGATAGACCACGAAAACACATCGTCAATGGTCCGTGGTCCATGGTCAATCCACCACCCCGTGTGCCCGATTTAACTGCATCTGACTCAAGGGCTTCGAAAATAAAAATGAGCAGGCGGTGGATTTGGGTAAAGCGGAACGGAAAGCAGCTTGGAATCCCTTCGCAACGTCAGCCTTTGGAAAGGGCATTTCTGAGGCGTTGTTCCAGAAGCTCAAAAACCGCTTCTTTCGGGAGGGAGCCAAAGAGTTGATCGAGATATTTACGTTCTAAAATCGTCTCTCGGCTGATTTTGAAGTTGAAATCATAGATCCAAGTGCAAACGAGCAGTTTGAAATCATTAACCCACGCCATTTCCTCATACTTTCCGAGTCTCCCGGACAAGGCATCATCGAGAATACTCTGGGTGCAGGCGGCAGGGTCGGTCTTGAGGCCGAGTGTGACTACTCCATTCCGGGGAACATCTCCAGTAAAGTGGGGCATGAGGACCCTCACTATATCCAGTTTGTCCGCATCTCGGAGGATGCGTGCCAGAAGACCAAGCCCTTGGTCGATCCGCTCAGGAAGAGAGAAGCGGTTGTGGAGGGAAATTGCTCCGAGAATCAGGCGTCGGTCTTCGGGTGGGCAATCCGCGAGGATTCGTGTCCTGCAGAGCGTATCCACTCCGAGCCGCGCGTGATTTTCAGAACGGCGATCGTTAAATGTTTTGTAGCGCACGTACTGGATCAGGCGTCCAATATCATGGAGAAGTGCACTTATGTGCGCCAGTTCGGCTCTCCGAGGATCGAGATTCAGGTATGCAGTTATTCGTTTGGCCTCGTCCAGGACCCGCAGCGAGTGATCTATCTTGAGGCGGATATTGGCATTGTCCTCGTCGCTTCCGTGAAGGAAGTCCTGAATGAATTGGTCAAACCAGATCAGATATGCTTCCAAAGTGCAGGTCATACAATTAAGGCAAAAGGCCAAAGGCTCCCAGGATCAATGTCCAATGTTCAATGCTCAATTACCAATTTCCAATCAGGAGCAAATACATTGGACATTGAGTATTGATGGATTCGTAAAAAGTCGTCACTCCGGTGAACCCCGGATCGAAGTCCGGGGCAGGCACCGGAGTCCAGGTTGTTTGTAACTACTTGAATAGACTAGATTCCGGCTTCCGCCGGAATGACAGAAAGCAGCTCTTTTCGACTTTTTTGCGAGACCATCGGTATTGGACATTCGATATTGGGAATTGCCCTATGCGCGGCATGTTGGCATTTTCCGGGTTCCTGACAAACTGCGGTCGTGCAGCAGACCGAGACCTAAAAAGACGCTTACAAGTAGTACAACGTTGCATCATGAATCGGGGGCTTCTTGGGACCTCTGGATACGGCTTTTCTGGCCGGGCCAAAGAGATTGTCCTCACTCAGGGCATCGCCCATTTCGTCTTCAATGGCCCCGGGATCTTCACCGGCCTCCATCCTTCGAAGGGCCTCGTCCATCCCGGAACCCATATCCATGCCGGTCATGTCGCAGAGTTTCCGCATGAGATCGGCGGCCTGCCTCGGGTCGTCCTCATTGATACTCTCAGCCTCTCGTTCGAGCATGGCCATGGCTCTTTCCAGTTTTGACTCGTCAATATCGGGCATATTATCCATCTCTTTGCCCTCGGCGCTTGAGCCGCTCCTTATTACGGCGAATCTCGACATCATCCGATCGAGGGGCCCGTTTGCGCATTTCGGGCAATTCGGCCGTTTTGTGGTATTCACGCGGCTCGAAAAAAAATTGAACACCGTATTGCAGTCAGTGCAGTAGAATTCGTATATGGGCATAATCTCCTCCCGTGAAAAGTTTTCATTCACCACGACGGCACTGGGAGCCTGTCGGACTTAGGGGATCGTCACGAGGAAGTGGAGGAACGAGACCAAATATTCACGAATTTGAGGCGCATAATAACCGTTCACTGTTGACCGTTGACCGTTCACCGTCAAGGTGCTCTTCGGCCATCACGAACCCACGCGGCCAAATCAGGGGAATACACTCACCGCAAACCGAACAAAACCTGTGCGCGTTCTTTCGGTGAACGGTGAACGGATAACGGTGAACGGGTACTGGTCGTTCTCTCCACTTTCCGGAGTAGATCATCCTAAGTCCGACAGGCTCCTAGTGCGGTGTCTCATCAGTTCTGTCCTGTATTCTGGCAATTTGAGTTTCTGAGCATGGACGCCGTGATGTCTGCATCTAAGGACAGCTCCACACGAATCTATACCAAAGACAGCACCCGGATAGGCGGGGTTTTCTAACCCCGCCTATGGACGCCTTGGTCGCTGGGCGGCCCTGGAAAGGACCGCCTATCCACTGTTGTGGGGCATTTGCAATCATAAGAATATGCCTTTTATCTTGCTATTCTTAGGAGCAGAACTTTTGAGACACGGCACCAGGAGTCTGTCGGAATAACGGGATAGAAAAAGGGGCGGTGGAAGACACCGCCCCTTTAGGAAGCTGTGCCGGCCAACCTGAATCGTCCTACCGCCTGGGGGGCCGCCCGGTGCCTTCTATTCGGAAGTCCTCTCGGAAGCTTTCTTCTTGTCGTATTGATCCTCAATACTGCATGACCGGCTGATTCAGGTTTTGATGCCGAATTTCGGCAATATCCATTTGTTCAGCACGAACCAGGCAGAAACAATCAACAAAAGAAAGAGGATAGTTTTCATGAGGGATCACCTCCATCTTTAAAACTACCTGTTTTCCATCCGGAAACCCTGGGTTTCCGGATGGAAGCTTTCTATAAAATAGCAGGAAATGGAAGTTAGGGAAAGCGTAAAGACTGACCCAAGTCCGCCGCCAAATGCCAGTCAGGGCAAGTAACTATCTGATCTATTGCGGCGGATTGACCACAGACGATGGACGATAGACCACGGAAACACATCGTCAATGGTCCGTGGTCCATGGTCAATCCACCGCCCCGTGTGCCCGATTTGACTGTATCTGACTGAATGGTTTCGAAAACCAAAGACGAGTAGGCGGTGGATTTGGGGAGCCTCCTATGGTTGACTTTGCAGGGCCCGCAGATAGGCCGCTTCTGAGAAGCCATAGACTACGCGGCCGTTGATCACGGCCACCGGCACGCCTTTCCGGCTGTCGAGCTCGCTCTTCCGGCGTGCCGCACTTTTGTCCTTCTCGATATCATAATCGGTGAAGGAAACTCCCCTTGAC
>JAZDGK010000290.1:0-28239 GCA_043806955.1 Pseudomonadota bacterium
CTCTGAACCGTGAACCTGGAACCAGCATCCATAATCTAATGATAGTTCACCGAAAAAGCTCTTACGGACAACGGTGAACGGATAACGGTGAACGTTTACGACACCCCTGCATTATGATAGCGTAGCCGCCTGTTATGACAATCCAAGGCATCGGTTTTTCTATGGGCATCTGGCCGAAATTCTCTGCGATCTCTCCAAAAGGTATGTTCAACCTGGAAGAATCCTCGATATAGGGTGCGGCACCGGGATATCCACTTCGGAAATTAGAAAGAAATTTCCCAAGGCCGAGATTATCGCCCTTGATGAATCTTTTCCCATGCTGGCCGTTGCGAAAGAAAAGGAGATCGGCCGCAGCGCGATATTCCGGCACGACCAGGTTAGGAACGTGACCCGGTTGCCCGGGCGGTTCGATATGATTTTGGCCGGCATGTCTTTTCACTGGTTGTGCAGCGCAGATCGCCTCGCCATCCGGGACGCACTCCATGAAAACGGGATACTGGCCATGTCTTTTCCCCTCTCCGTTCCTTTAAAGAAGAGGGTCGACGGTAATCATCTGCTTATCGCGGTTTTTCGGGAATTGAAAAGAACCGATCCCCGATGGCGCCCTGAGCGCGGCACGCGCGGATTAAATTGGAGAGAGTTGGGAAAGGCCCTGCCGGGTCTGAAACTCATCCATTCTTCTTCTTACTATATGGAAGAAGAGTTCCAGCAGGGTTTGGATTTCCTGAGTGTCCTGAGGGTGCGTGGAGTCTTCTGCGGCATCTTTGGGGACAAGGCATTTCTGGCAGAAGAAAATGCAGCCGGAAAGGTATGCGATGGGAGAATCTCCTACCTCTGGCCGATCGGCTTTGCCATATTTTGTCGAGAGGCAAACCAGAGCCGGCCAAGACAAGCTTGAGGAATTGTGGATTTCGGATTGCGGATTTCGGATTGAAAACGGGTTGCGGGCTTTCTCATTTCGGATTTGGGATTTCGCATTGAGGAATACGAAGGGATGGACGCAGCGATGCGGAGACGCTGGGGAGAGTGGGAATGCGCCATGACGGCGGCGGCCGGAGCAACCGGTAAACCAAACAAACTAAATGAACTAAATAAATTCTGTCGGTGAACGGTGAACGGTGAACATATCATAGCAGATCTTTCCGCAACTGATTGGATACCTCGCGGGTTAATTGCAGAACTCTCTCAGACAGCTCGGGTGAAAGCGCGCCGGTGCCGCAACTGGGGGTGATCAGAGATTGCCGGAGCAAGTCCTTCAAGGATAACTGACCTTCCACAAAACTTCCGGCCGCGTCTTCCCACTGCCGTGCAAGGGACGGAGCGGTTTCTTTTCGGATATCTTCCGGATTGGCTGTGGGAATCATACCCCAGGCAATAATACCGCCCCTCGCCAGAAAAGAGAGAATCTCTTTTCGATAGAGTACGAACCGGTCGAAATAGTTGTAAGCATCAAAGCTGATGATGTTGATACCGCTGTCCGTGAGGAGGGACCAGTCAGTATTCGCACAGACATGCACTCCGGCCAGACCGCCCGCGGTCTGAATTGCTTCCGCCACCGGGGAGAGCATTTCTACTACGTCCTTGCGGCTTATGCTGATAAAGGCTGAAGAGCCATAGCCGGCGAGTCCCGGTTCGTCTATGGAAATGAGAACAGGAAGATTGAACCTTTTCAGTTGTGCAACCTGCCAGGCAGCTTTCAGGGCGAGGGCCTTGACCACGATATCTCGCAGCCGCTCGTCATAAAAAGCACACCTCTTGTTCTGGTCGTTAATGCCGGTAAGAAAAGTAAAAGGCCCCGTAATCTGTCCCTTCAGGGCGGATGGTTTCCTCTCACATTCAATCCTTTCGATGAACGCCCTGAAACCCATCCCGGTCTTTGGCCCGAGAGCAAAACGGCTTTGTGAAAAAGGAACCGCGCTTTCCGAAACTGCGAGGTATTCCTCGTAAAAAGCAAGCACTTCTTCGTCAAAGCCCGGGGAACCGGTATCAAAAAATGCGCTTTGATCCTTAATGGCTATGCCGGGCAGGGATTCTGAAAACTGTAGCAGCAGACCTTCTTCAGGATACGAAGGGAGCTGTATCCATAGCGGAATCTCGGGCACATATTTGAGCATCATGTCCAAGGCGGATACATGATCCTTCAAGGGCAGACTTCCCACAAGCGTGGGGAGCCCATTGGGCACAAATACCGGTTCACGATCCATGATGCTATCTCCTGTCTATCATTATACACTGCCACCGAATACTGCGGGAGCACAATGCTATCTCTTTTGACGCATTCCCCTTCGTGTCTCAGTGTCTTGGTGGCAACCGGGGGGGTGTACCGCCGGAATTAAGAAAGACAGGCCAAAACAGATAAATCTGTCAGGAAGCAGGCATAAGCACGGACGATTATCATAGAAGTCCTCTTCTGTCAATTTATAATTTGCGTTATTCGGCAAATAGTGCTAAATTTTGCCTCAGTGGATTCTCACTCGATATCGGAGGCTTGGGACGGATGTTTAAAATTGGCGAATTAGCGGTGTACCCAGCCCACGGCGTTGGCGTGATTGAAGCAATTGAAACCCGTGCGATAGAAGGTCTGGAACAGAGGTTTTACATAATGAGAATCATGGAAACCGATATGGTTATCATGATTCCGACCCGTAATGTAGACACGATCGGTGTGCGCAGCATCATTGACAGGAATGAAGTTCAAAAGGTTATCAATATCCTGAAAGAGCGAAACGTAGGCATCGAACCACAGACCTGGAACAGACGCTACCGGGAATACATGGAAAGGATAAAGACCGGGTCCGTCTTTGAAGTGGCTTCAGTCCTGCGCGATCTTTACAAGTTGAAGGACGAAAAGCCCCTGTCGTTCGGGGAAAAGAAGATGCTTGATACGGCAATGAATCTCCTCGTGAAGGAGCTTTCGGTTGCCCGGGATTGTCGGGAAGATCAGGTTAGACAGGACATAGAAGAGCTTTTCAGACCTTTATGATTCTATAGTTTTCAGAAATACCCCTTTGCCCACCTCAAGTACCCAACTAAGCTTATTTAATGCAGAGCCGGCCGATAAAGGCAAGCGGCTCGATGTTTTCCTGGCAGAGAAGCAGGTTGGCGTCAGCCGTTCGCAGATTTCCAGACTCATCCAGGATGGGAAAGCACGGGTTAACGGGAAGACGGTGAAAAGCGGACACAGGATCAGACCCGGAGACCGTGTTTCAATCGAAATCCCCCCGCCGGTTCCTTCAGGACTTGAGCCGGAAGAGGTTCCTTTTCGGAATATATACGAGGATGAGGAGATTGTTGTCCTGTCAAAACCTCCGGGTGTCGTGGTCCATCCTGGGGCGGGGCACAGGACCGGCACACTTGTCCACGGGCTGCTTCAAGGTTGCCGCAGCCTGTCGGGAATCGGAGGGGTGCTGCGTCCCGGAATCGTCCATCGTCTGGATAAAGACACATCCGGTATTATGGTGGTGGCCAAAAACGACGATTCACATCAGAAACTGAGCGCCGGCTTCAAGGCCGGCCAGGTGCACAAGAAGTACATCGCTATTGTGTATGGTGTTTTGAAAGAGAATCGCGGTGTAATTCAAGCCGCCATAGGAAGGCATCCGACGGCACGCCGGCGGATGTCGGTGAGGAGCAGGAAAGGCAGGGAAGCCAGAACAACCTGGGATGTGGTCAAGGTCTATGACGGACTAACGCTTGTTGAACTTATTCTCGGGACCGGGCGTACTCACCAGATCCGGGTTCATCTCGCATCTATTCAACATCCGGTCGTAGGGGACCCTGTATACGGTGGGCGGCAGAGGTGGCGGGATATCCGGGACGGGGAAGTGCAGCATATCCTTGAGGGAGTGACTCGACAACTATTGCACGCGAAGGAACTCGGATTCATTCATCCCCGCAGCGGCAATTACGTAGAGTTCTATGCTCCGATGCCCGAAGACATGAAAGCGGTCATAAACAGCCTTGAACGGTTGGACGCAGATGAACGCAGATTTTAAGGATAGGACTGTCGTGCACGCGTTCAGCGAAGCGGTGATCACCCCTGAGTTCGCAATATCGAATATCGAACAAGGAATGATGAATGTCGAAGGATGGTCGGAAATATTCAATATCTAGGAGTCTGTCGGACTTAGGGGATCGTCGCGAGGAAGTGGAGGAACGAGACCAAATATTCACGAATTTGAGGCGCATAGTGTTGCTATGCAACTTAAATTCGGGGATATTTGGGCCGTTCCCCCCACTTCCGCAGTAGATCATCCCTAAGTCCGACAGACTCCTGGAGACCGATGCTGTTGGCAAGGAGGAAATACTGGGAAACTTCATAATTCGAAATTCCTTGTTCGATATTCGATATTCATATTCCGGAATCGATTACGATTACCAATACGCACGCGAAGCGACGGTAGGACTTTTGCGAGAGACTTTTCTATCTGCGGATATCTGCGTGAATCTGCGTCCAAACAGGATTGCCCATGTTTAAGATTGGATTGACAGGCGGTTTGGCTACGGGCAAGAGTACGGTTCTAAAGCTCTTCCGTGATACCGGAGCAATTACTATTGATTCGGACCTGGTGGCGCAGGAGATCGTGCGGCCGCACCAGGGCGCCTGGTCAGAGATCTATTCTGAATTTGGGCCGGAATATTTCCTGCCGGACATGAATATTGATCGCAGAAGACTGAAGAATCTGATGTTTTCAGATCCGACCGCCCGCGAAAAATTGAACAGAATTATGCACCCCAAGGTAAAGCGGATCATTCTGGAAGACCTGGACAGACATTTGGAGAGCAAGACAGACGTTCCGGTAATAGTTGACGTACCATTACTATTTGAGGTAGGCTGGCAGAGGATATTTGACAGGACGGTCCTTGTCTATGCTCGGCCGGAGATAGAGCTTGAGAGGCTGACAAAGAGAGAAGGGATAAATCGCGGCGAGGCAAAGGAGTGGCTGGCATCTCAGATCCCAATTGAAGAGAAATTGAAACTGGCTGATTACGTGGTGGATAACAGCGGGACGCTTGAGCAAACGCGTGATCAGGTCATGGCCTTAATGGATGTATTCCGTTCCGGGAAGGCGGCCAAAGAGGATTAAGGATTTACCGTTTGATTATACTTTTTTAGGACAAATGTCCAATGTTCAATAACCAATTTCCAATTAGGAAGGTTCCTTGGACATTGGACATTCGATATTGTAAATTCGTCTATGCCTGACGAGCGTTTTCCGGGCACATTGGTAGGAGTGTTTAGCAGGTAGTCGAAATGAGCATTCTAGATAGTAAGGTGTTGGTCTTAAACAAACATTATCAGGCCGTTCACATAACGACCGTACAGAAGGCCATCTGCCATCTGTACAAGGGAATGGCCAACGTAATAACGCTCGACTGGTGCGTTCATTCTTTTTTCGAATGGACGCAGGTCTCGAGATTCCACAATAACGGCCGTCTGGTTAGGAGCCCGGGCATGGCGATCGTTGCGCCTGAAGCAATTATTCTCTCTCGTTTTGACCAGTTGCCTCAGACGGATATTGTCTTTACCAGGTCCAATCTTTTTGTCAGGGATGAATACACATGCCAGTATTGCGGCAAAAGCGTCAAGTCTGGAAAAGAGAGGAGCATAGATCACATTGTTGCACGTTCACGCGGGGGAAAAACCATCTGGCAGAATGTGGTCCTCTGCTGCAAGAAGTGCAACCTGAAAAAAGGCGACAAAACCCTGGAAGAGGCCGGAATGGCTTTGCTGAAAAAGCCTCGCGCCCCGCGGTGGCAACACATACTGATGGAAGAATTCCCGCCGGACAAGAGACGAGATTGGAAAAAATTCCTGGAGTTTGCGGGAGTGTTCTGAAGCATTTGGAACTGCGAATGATTACGAATAGACACAAATGAAAAGATACTGCATTAGCAAAACAGGAGACAATACGACAGAATTCAGGAGTCAGGAGACAGAAGTCACAATAAGAACTACGGCCTTGAAACCTTATCTGTCACTCAGCACTCAGTACTCAGTACTCAGCACTTCTATAGCTACCGGCCCGATATGCTGAGCTTTTGGACTCTTATTGCCGAAGGGCCGTAATAAGCTTCCCGTTTCGTCGTTTCCTTGGAGAAGTAGACCTCTTTCATGGCTTCGGCCATTACTCCGGCGACGGCGCCTCCCTTGATCGGGATTCGTTTTTCGCCGTCGATCAAGTAACCAAGCCGAATCTCACCTGAGAAGGCGCCGGTAACAGAGTTGGGCTCGAAAGTGGAGAATTTCAGAAGATGGAGCAGCGGTCCATCTGAGAGAAGTTCGTCCATGGTCCGGGTGCCGGGCGGTACAACCAGGTTGGAAAAATCGCCGGTAGCTTCGATACCAAGATAATCCGCATACCGCTTGTTGGCCGTGTGTTTTTTAAATAAATTGTTGTCGATGACCGTGACCCTGGAAGGGACCAGACCGTTTTCGTCAAAGGGCCTGCTTTTGATGGCGCCGGGCAGATAAGGGTCGCTTTCCAGTGTGAGGGTATCACCCTTTGGAGATGCAATGACAGGTTCGCCCGGTTTGAAACGCGACCATCCCTGGTAAGCGGCCTGACCTCCTGCCTGGGCGACAAAATAATTGAAAAAAGTATCGAGCGCTTCATCGGAAAAGAGAACGTCAAATACCCCCGTGGGGGGCAATTGAGCAGAAAGCAAAGCCCGCGCATAGGCGGAATAACGTTCGAGGATTCCCTCCAGGTCCAAATCCCGATAGAGCCTGCAGCGCTTTATGCAGTCGATTTCAGATTCTTGATGGTTCCTGCCTGCCAGCAGCACGAAGTCGAGCATTATCTCAGTCTCATTCCGTACCGCGCTGAGTCTGTTTGAGTTCAGAAAGTTGTAGGCGTTCTCCCGTATAAAGATCTCAGAAGAACTCTTCTGAATACAATCGGAATCGAATGCCCTGTACCCGTCAAAGATCTTTTCCAGATAATAGGACGCGTCCGAGGCGATTTTTATATCGGAGGCTTCCACCTTCGGAATTCCCTGACTCATCTCAGGCAGTGAAAAAGGCTGATTAGCCACAAGGCGGGCCATTTCCAGCGCAGGACCGATCTTCGGGATCGCGGATTCATCACCGGAAAGCACAAGAGAGGATTCGCCCATCAATGCCGTTCCATCTCTCTCGTAGTTCACGTAGATCCTGACATGATAATGTTCGGTGAAAACCTGCCTTCTGTTTTCGACTTCTTCAAAGATAGAATAGAGCTGGGCCTCCGAGCGTTTCACTCCGGTTATCTCCCACGCCGTGAGTTCTTTTATGGAAGACAGGGATTCGGCGATTTCAGATAAGTACATGGTTCCACCCTAAGGCTGCGGCTAAGGCGCGAAAGAGTTGACCGTTCACCGTCGACCGTTCACCGACAAAGTTTGTTTAGTTTATTTGGTTTGTTTGGTCTACTGGTTGTTCCGGAGACCGCCGTTATGGCACATTCCCACTCTCCTCCTGCGTCTCCGCATTGCCGCGTCCATCTCTTCATATTCCGCGATCCGAAATCCGAAATCCGAAATGAGAAAACCCGTAACTCGAAACACGCAACTCGTAACAACTCAGTACTCAGCACTCAGCACTCGTTACTCACTTTTACGCCAGACGTGCCTTCAATCTCAAATAGGGTCCGCCGTCCGTCACCTTGACCCATTCCTTGTGCCCTTTGCCGCACATGCCGAGCCCGTCGATTTCGATTTGATTCCCTACCATGCTGATGGACATGAGAAGCTCCGGGACGTACCCGGTCACAATTACCGGACTGAACACTTTTCCGGTGAGCCGGCTGTTTCCTATTTCTTCAGCATAGTATCCCTCCAGTTGTATGCCCCAGCCTTTAGGGTCTTCCATGCCGTTCGAAGGATACCTTAACAAATACCCCGAGGAAATGTCTCCCAGCATCTCTTCGAGCGTATTACCCCCCGGACCAAAGTATGTATTGGTCATTCTGGCATACGCCTTGTGGGAAAAAGATTCTCGACGACCATTTGCGGTGCGCCGCAGCTTGAGCCTTACCGCGGAGTTAAGGTCGGTCAGGGCAGATTTCAGTATTCCGTTTTCGATGATTCGAGTCTCACCGGCGAGCTGTCCTTCATGGTCGAAGAGAAAGGAGGCGGCTTGGCCGGGCAGGGCAGGGGAGTCGAACATATTCACAAGTGGCGAAGCGACCGGCATATTCATGCAATTTGCGCCCATCGCTCTTTTTTTAAGAAACATGTCCGCTTCCATCCCGTGGCCGAATGCCTCATGCGCGAACAACCCGGAAAAACCGGGCGAAAAAATACAGTCATAGCGGCCCGGCTGCAATCGATCTGCGCTGAGAATGCGACGGCAGTCATGGACCAGTTTGTTGAGCCGATCCATGGGCATTTCGGCGTGTTCGTATCCGCCCTGGTACGAGTGGCCTGTGTGGAGCTGGGCTGCCTTGTCTCCATCCTGCATCACTACAAATGCGATCGCCTGGGCCCGGGGCAGTTCCTGGTAGAGTTTCCTGTGACGATTCACAAAAAGCTCCCTTTGACATAGAAAGAGATACTGGTAGCTGGCGCTCGTTATGTGCCGGTCAGAAGCCTCCAGGTAGTCTTTATAAGTGCGGCAAAGATCGATTTTGCACGCCAAGGGAACAGTCGCGTTATCCATTTCCTGCGGAACCAGGAAGTCTTCATCCATCCGGCTCCCCGGCTCTATACCCGGTCCGTCATAACGGAGAAAGTCCTTTGCAGCCGAAACCAATTCGCGGGCTGTTCTTTTCAGAGATTGCGGTCTGATATCGTTTGTTGATGCCTCCACAAAGGACGTGCCGGTAAATGCAGTGAAGACAACCCCTTTTTGAGGATGCACCGGCTCGGCTCGCTGCTCGCGGGTTCGCACGGTAATTCTTTCCCCCTTGGTCTCCATGGCAAGAGCAGCCGCATAGGGCACGTCTTTCTCCATTTCGAAAACAATATCAGAAAGCACAGGCTTCAAGTCTCTAATCGCATCCATTGGAGGGAAGACTCTTCTTGTTGGTTTTTCATCCGGAAAACTGCCGTTTCCGTGTTCAACTGCCGGTCGTCAGCAAATACCGGCATTACTTGAATGGTGCATGGAAACCAACGATCTGCAAGCTGCGGGGCAGCTTGCAGATCGCGGCCGACCACGGAGGTTTCCTCCCTCAATCCATTGCAGAAGGAACCCGCTTTGGTTCTCGTTTCATTTCATCTTCAATGATGAACTCGGTTTGAACTTCAACACTCTCTTTGCCGGTATCTTAATATCCGCACCAGTCTGGGGATTCTTTCCTTTTCGGGCCTCTCTTTTTACCACTGTGAAAGTGCCAAAGCCAACCAGGGTCACTCTATCTCCTGATTGCGTCGCCTTGACTACCGACCCGGTAAAAGCCGCAACCGCCTTGGTTGCGGCTGCTTTGGTAATCCCCGCCTGTTCAGCTATCTTCTGGACCAGCTCTGTCTTTCCCATATCAATCCTCCTGCGTCATAGATCATTTACAGCCCACTCATAACCAGTCTTGACGGCTCATGAAACGTCCACTTGCCCCGCTGTCCGGGGTGGGTACCGACTCGATCCACGTTGTCCGATGTACTTCCATGGCTCCCGTTCCCGCTGACGCATCTTGAACGGATTCTTTGTCGTGCCGTCCAAACGATGCCTGCTTACGACTCTGCCAGGAGCCTGTCGGACTTCGGATGATCTACTGCGGAAGTGGGGGGAACGGCCCAAATCTAAGGAATTCGATACTGGACGCTAGATGCTGGATGCTGGATAGAGTATCGAGTATACAAATATCGAGCATCGAGAATCCAGTATCGAGCATCTTCTTTGTTTTGGTCTCGTTCCTCCACTTTCTCGTGACGATCCCCTAAGTCCGACAGGCTCCTAGTCGATAAGACTTTTGCTCATCACCCCTTTCCGGCATCTCCCGAACTTGGATTTGGTAATGCTTGTATAGGAATTAACTTCAGTTTTCAACATGTTTTAATTATGGGATGAACCAATATGTAGTGACGGGGACTGTATCAGTTTTACTCGGCTGAAGACTGGTTGCGGCAAATTCAAGATTGTTCGAGAGGGTTCTTTTGCTTTTTCCCACTAGTACCGTGTCTCAAAAGTTCTGCTCCTAAGAACGGCAAGATAAAAGGCATATTCTTATGATTACAAATGACCCACAACAGTGGATAGGCGGTCCTTTCCAGGGCCGCCCAGCGACCAAGGCGTCCATAGGCGGGGTTAGAAAACCCCGCCTATCCGGGTACTGTCTTTGGTATAGATTCGTGTGGAGCTGTCCTTAGACATCACGGCGTCCATGCTCAGAAACTCAAAGTGCCAAAATACAGGACAAAACTTATGAGACACCGCACTAGTAATGCAGCCCGGCATAGCCGCGACCAAAAGAATTCCACCACGAAGCACGCAAAAACAGGACTGAGAAATAACAAAATCGTGTCCTTCAGCGACCGAAGGGAGGGTGCAAGTAGAAGTGGGACTGAGCTGATACGAATGCCTGTTGAATCAAGTCGGTATCGAGAAGACATCTGTGTGGCAGAGCCGCCCTCGGCTGTGAAATCACGCCGGTTCACAGCCGAGGGCGGCTGTGCCACATGATCTTGGCTATGGATTAGGTTTGGAATAGAATTGAGTTCCACTTCTACTTGCACCCTCGAAGGGAGCGAGTGTTGACAAATGCCGAGTTACATCAGGAGGCTCCGTTCACCGTTGTCTGTAAGAACCCGGAAAGCGTCTTTTGGCAAAGAGTCACGGTGATCGCGTATTCCGTCTGCTTCTTACTGCTTACTCTTTCGGTCTCTAGTCCCTGATGCCAAAAGACGAGGAACCAGAGACCCGGAGCCAGATATTACTTGAAAAGCGCGAGAAACGTCTTTTCGGTGAACGGTCAACGGTGAACGGTGAACGGATACGATCACGGCCACATTGGATACCAGGGAGACCGGAATGGATCATAGCGCCACTGATAGCGCCAGTAGGGATAAGGATAGGGGTAAGGCGGGAAATAATAAGGATAGGCATACTCCTTTTCTTCAGGCCAGAGATGAATTTCCTTTGCGGCTACGACCGGATAAACGTATTCTATCTCTCCTATGGATTTGGTCCTTTTCCCCTGGACTTCACCAGCTACGGTAACATCTCGACCCCTTGAATAAACCGCCGTATCGAGATAGCCGGGATTTATGACCAGGAATCTGCCTTCCGAATAGTCTACATCCGTCGGTCTTCCTCCAAAACCAGTTGGTTTTTGAAGTACTTCGAGTTCCGTGCCGTCCTTCAGATTCTTCGAGTCTATTATGGTCCCACTCCAGAGCACCATTCTGCCGCGATAGGCTTCCGGATCTTTCTGAACACGACTTACGGTGAGTGTCTCATCTACCTGGGCTCTAACGTCCTTCGAAATGACCTGCGCGCATCCCGAGCAGGCAAGAATCAGTAATAATACCGCATAAGCCATTATCCGTCTTTTGTTCATGACAGCAGTCCTCAAGTATCGACTATGGGGTATGCTCTTCAGAAGCAGATGAACGACTGTCCCGGTTTTGCAGCGATGAAGAACAAGCTCCTAGAATAATTCTGGAATCCTTCTTCCATGCTGTCCACTGAAAAATAAGAGACCTACTTTTCTCTCATTCCAATCGTTGAGCCGGGCGGTATTTCAGACTCCGGGAAATCCTTTGCAGAGCAGCCGGGATAAATGATCGTATTTGCTCCGATGCGGGTTCCGGCAGGCACTCTCGCCCTTTTGCCTATAAGGGTAAGTCCGGTGAAGAGATGATTTGGAAAATCACGGTTCGGGACGTCGGCCGGCCCACAACCGACAGTAACGTTTTCTTCGACCGTTACTCCCTTGTCCAGGATGGCTCTTTCCACCCGGCTGCCTTCCATTATCTTGCATTCGTGCATAATTACCGAGTCTCTTACCAGGGCATTCCTGCCGACATATACGCCGGATGAGAGTATCGAATGCTCGACTTTACCCTCGATCAACGAGCCGCTGGATACAGCCGAGTCATTTATTACTGCACCGGGCAAGATGCTTACGGGAGGCCGATCGCAGGTCAGGCCGGGCTCTTCCAGGTTGGGTCTGATTCCCCAGGCTTCGGGCATGAGGCCGGCTGCAGGATCAAGCAGGTCCATATTGGCCTTCCAGTATGCATCGATAGTGCCCACATCGCGCCAGTAACCATGGAAAGGATACGCAAATACGGAATTTCGGGATATGGCAACGGGAATAATATTCTTTCCGAAATCGTGCTCCAATGACTCCTGAAGTACAGATAAGAGATAATCGGTTTTGAATACATATATACCCATGGATGCCAGATTGGTCCTGGGAACTTCCGGTTTCTCCTCCCATTCGACTATTCGACCCTCTCTGTCCGTGATCGCCGTCCCGAAATGTCTGATTTCCTCTATTGGAACAATCATCATCGCAATGGTCAAGTCGGCGTTGTTCTGCCGGTGGAACTTAATCATCGGGCGATAGTCCATGTAGTACACATGATCGCCGGAGAGGATCAGGATGTCCCGGGATGGGTGGGCTTTTATATAGTCAATGTTTTGCCGTATGGCATCAGCCGTGCCCTTATACCAGTCGGAATCCTTTCTCCCTGTGCGGGGCGGGAGTATTTTTGCACCGCGCGTGCGACCGATAAAGTCCCATGGTGCACCGGTGCCGATGTGTTCCATAAGAGATAGAGGTTTGTACTGCGTGAGCACCGCGACATTATCAATCCCCGAGTTCATTACGTTGCTGAGGGTGAAATCTATGATCCGGTATATGCCTGCGAAAGGCACGGCCGGTTTTGTACGGGCTTCAACCAGGATACTCAGCCGGGTTCCCGCACCTCCGGCCAGAAGCATTACAAGTGTATCTTTCATTGCACGGACGCTCCAGATGGGATTTCCTTTGCCGAAAAGCGCTCCGCTTTCAGATCCGGATATATTGTCGCCCCCTGCCCTATAACCATGCCCGGGGGGATTTCGGCGGAGCGGCCGATGACGGTTATTGTTCCCGGTGCTCCGGGATTGTTGCCGGAGCCTATTGTGGTACCCGAACCTACTGTGACATCGACGTCCGAGATTACCCCATTCAACAAGCACCCCTCACGTATGACCGTATCGAAAAATAAGACGGAATTTCGAACTGTTGTGTTCTTGCCGATTTCTACGCCCGGGAATAAGACACTGTTTTCGACCCTCCCGTGTATGCGACATCCGTTACAAAATGAAGTGTTTTCGACAGATGCTTCTTTGCCGAGTACAGCCGGCTGGCGGTCGCGGATTGCCCGATGGTCCAAATTTGTGCGCAGCTTCCATTCACTTAAGCGA
Organism: Pseudomonadota bacterium; assembly: GCA_043806955.1. Lineage (GTDB taxonomy): Bacteria > Desulfobacterota > QYQD01 > QYQD01 > JAZDGK01 > JAZDGK01. The sequence continues at coordinate 13,340 of JAZDGK010000290.1, forward strand.
ATCTCCGGTTTGCGGCCGAGTATGTGCATATTTGCCTGCCAGTATTCTTCAATCCTCTGGCTGTAACTCCAGTAGCCCCGGTACTTGTAACCGTAAACCCTGCGGTTCCTGAGCATCTCCGGTATTATGTCCCGCCCGAATTCATGGGAATCGTTTCGAGCGTTATTCTCCAGTACATCCCTGAGCGCTTCCGGTCTGAACAAATAAATCGTCATGGATGCCCAGGTAAAGTCTGTTTCCGCCGGTTTCTCCTGGTACAAGCGGATTTGTCCCCCTGTTTCGCTCTCATCGTCTATGCCGGCAAGTCCGAAACGCGGCGCTTCCCGTGGATCGACCTGAACGAATGCGGCAGTCATATCAGCCTGCTTTTCCAGATGAAAATTGATCATTGGCAGGTAATCCATCTTATATATGTGGTCGCCGGAGAGCACAAGAACCAAGTCTGGTTTGTGGTAGTCAATAAAACCAAGGTTTTGAAAGATCGCATCGGCCGTACCCTTGTACCAGTCGGAGGCCTTGTGACCCTGAAAAGGAGGCAGCATGGTAATCCCGCGCGATCTGCCGACCATATCCCAAGGGGCGCCCTGGCCGATATGATTCATCAGAGAGTACGGGCGATACTGGGAAAGAATCCCGACTTTTTCGATTCCGGAATGCATGAGATTGCTGAGCGGACAATCAATGACCCGATACAGTCCACCGAACGGGATAGCAGATTTCGGCCTGTACTGAGTAAGAACGCTGAGCTCGCCGACCCTGCCCCCGGCAAGAATCATAGCCAAAACCTTCTGCATCAAGAGCTCCTTGTATGAAGGCGGAATATGGGACGCAGATGAACGCAGATCTACAGGATTAGAAGCCCTTTTTTTTCTGCGCATATCAGCGCAAATCTGCGTCCTATTCTTTTGTCACCACGACAATCCCGGAAGGGTCAACGAAGTAGGAACCGGTGTCCGACGCGGCATCATAACCGATGCGCGTCCCCTCAGTCAACGTGACATTTTTGTCTATGATAGTTCGTTTAATCATTACGTTTTCGAATAGAACTGCATTATCGAAGATAATTGAGTTTTCAACGACGCAGCCGGAGCCGATGCGTACGTTCCTGCCTACAATTGAATTCCTGACAGTACCTCCTGACAGTACCGATCCGCCCGCAATCAGTGAACTCTCTACCAGGGGACTCTTGCCGGACTGGTCCTTAGTGAATCGTATCGGAGGCGTCGCATATGTGGCAGTCCTGAGCGGCCAATTACGGTTGTAAAGATTGAAAGAGGGCTTCCGCGCGGTCAATTCCATATTGGCATCAAAGAATGCCTTAATCGTTCCTATATCATGCCAGTAAGTATTCTCTTCCGCATCGAGGCCCGGAACGCGGTTTTTTCTGAAATCGTAGGCAACGACTTTATGTCGCGAAGTAAGGAGAGGAATTATGTCACGGGCCAGATCATATCCTTCCGGCGCCGGATCCTGTTCAAGGACGTTGCACAGCACTCCCGGATTGAAAAGATAATTCCCCATCGATATCAGAGAAGTATCGGGTCGGTTGGGCAGAGTACAAGGCACCTCCGGTTTTTCTTCGTGGCCCAGGATCTCCCCGTTCTGGTTCACTTTGAGTACTCCGAATGAGTTGGCCTCGGAAACGGGCACGGAATATGAGGCCACAGTCACGTCGGCATGCTTTTCCCGGTGAAAGCGGATCATTTCTCTAATGTCCATCTGATAAATGTGATCGGCGTTGAAAACAGCAACGATTTCGGGAGAGAGTCTCTTGACAAGATGGAGATTCTGCCGCAGGGCATCCCCCGTGCCGCGGTACCAGTTTTCACCCGTTTGCATCTGTGCAGGGACGGGGGTAATAAACGATCCGGGAACCGGGCCGGTGACCATCCATCCGTCACGCAGGTGCTCGAGGAGAGATTGGCTTTTGAACTGAACCAGTACGTATATAGAATAGATTTCAGAGTTTATGAAGTTGCTGAGGACAAAATCGATAATCCGGTATTTGGCGCCGAACGGCACAGCGGGTTTTGCGCGTTGCTGCGTAAGCGGGAACAATCTCTTTCCCATCCCGCCAGCCAGTATGATACCCAATACTTTTCCGGACATAAATCTCCTTTTCCAGTGTCTTAGCCAGACGGATGCTTACCTCGCCGCAGCCCCGATTACTGCACATTCCAGGCTCAGAAGTCAGGGGTTGGAATTCAGAATGGGAAAGAGCCGGGCCATTCCGGTTCATTTTTTCTGACTCCTGACTCCTGGATTCTGACCTCTCTGAATTGAGAAAATTTGTAACACTTTAGCTGTTTGAAAGAAGCCACAAGACTGTTCCGCCGGACTCCCCTCGCCCCCGTCCGCGGGGGGAGAGGGCTAGGGGGAGGGGGAATCCGGCGAATGCTACGCCCCCTCACCCCGACCCTCTCCCCCAGGATGGTGGAGAGGGAGTTTTATCTTCGCAAGGTATCGTTGAGACATTAGTTGCCTCGCCTTTATTGAAACGCTTTTTCAAAAGCCTAAACTGTTACGACAATTTCAAACATGCTTGGCTAAACCTTTATTCCTCGCATGAATTCAGCGGTTTGTTCCGGTATGGCTGTATTAATATAAATCCCGGTTCCCATTTCAAAACCGGCTGCGGTAGTCAGACGCGGCATCATCTGCAAGTGCCAGTGAAAATAATCTTCCTGTTCGTCCTTCACCGGGGCGGTGTGAATGATGTAATTGTAATCGGGATCCTGCAGTCCAACGTGAATTTGTTTTAATACGGTTCGAAGCACGCGGGCAAAAGTCCTTGCGTGTTCCTCGCTGATAAGGCCGAATGAGGCACTGTGTTCCTTTGGCATAATCCAGGTTTCAAACGGCGACTGAGAGGCAAAGGGATGGATGACTATGAATTCTTCTGTTTCCAGTATGACCCGCTTGCCTATCCTCCTCTCTTCAGCGATAATATCGCAATACACGCACCGGCCCGTGTCATCATAGTAATAGGCGGCACGGTCAAAGCGAATTCTGATATCTGCCGGGACGATAGGGGTGGCCACCAGTTGAGAATGCGGGTGCTCCAGGGAAGTGCCGGCAGAGAGCCCGTGATTCTTGAATGTGATTATGAACTTGAATCGCGGATCTATATGGAGCATTCGGTAACGCTCCAAATAAGCCAGGACTATCTCTTCTACATGCCAATCATCCATGGAGACAATATCTTGATTATGCGTTCCGGTCTCGACGATGACTTCATGGTGGCCCACGGCATCCATGCACTGAAACAAATCCGCATCCTCGTTCTTTCGTTCGAGGCTCCCCTCGGGAATGAACGCCGGGAATTTGTTGGGGACTACTCTTACCCACCACCCCGGCCCGTTTGCCGAACCATTTTTTCGGTAGGCGAGAAGCTCCGGCGGCGTGAGGTGTTCGTTTCCATCACAGAACGGACAGCTCTCGACATGCGCGGGTTGTATTGTCCTGGGATTGGACTGTACGAAGTTGTGTGGACGGCGTGCACGTTCAGTTGCTATCACGACCCATAGACGGGTAGCCGGATTCAGCCTCAGTTCCGGCATATTGCCTCCTCAGCGCAGATTTGGATCACAACCGAATACGAAAAGGCGAATGGTAGCACGGTAATCTTCCAGGATCCGGAACTGTCCTGCTTTCTTGCCAGGATCCGGTCGTGGCGTTTTAACTGGGCCTTTTTGCCGGCAAATCAGAACAGCCCGATTCTAACAAAAGGCCCGGGACAAGTCAAAGCAAAAGGGGCGAATTCAGCGCGGCCAAGCCGCAACCAAAGACAATATCTCACCACGAAGAACACGAAGGACACGAAGAAGAACTTCCCCCGAATCCGCGGCCAGAATTTCTCCAAGCTTACGAATCGCGCTTTCCCACGCGGCGGATTCTGGTTTCATTTTACCATTGACAAGCACTGAGAAAATAGTGATGAATATTGGCCTTGAATACGAGGAGCCTGTCGGACTTAGGGATGATCTACTGCGGAAGTGGGGGAACGGCCCAAATATTCCCGAATTCTCGTTGCATAGCAACACTATGCGCCTCAAATTCGTGAATATTTGGCCTCGTTCCTCCACTTCCTCGTGACGATCCCCTAAGTCCGACAGGCTCCTAGTCCCGGAGATCATGCCCTCCGGTCAAGGGGAGAAAGGAGAGTATGGAACAGAAAAAGCCGGCTATAATGAATGCCATCTGGTTTTTTCTAGTGTTGCTCTCCGTAGTGGCCGCGGCATATACGGGGCAGATGAAGGAAACCCTCGACGCTTCCTTCCAGTCGGCAAAGAATGCGGTGGAGCTGGCCCTGGGTCTTGTAGGCATTATGGCTCTGTGGCTGGGCCTGATGAAAGTGGCTGAAGCTGCGGGTCTGCTTTCCATAATTGCACGATGGGTCCGGCCGGTGATGGTCCGCCTCTTTCCTGAGATTCCACCTGATCACCCCTCCATATCAGCTATGGTCATGAACATTTCGGCAAATATCCTCGGACTTGGAAACGCTGCGACACCTATGGGCATCAAAGCAATGATGGAGCTGAATAAGCTCAATCCACATAAAGGCCGGGCGACAAATGCGATGTGCCTGTTTCTGGCGATAAATACATCCAGTGTCACGCTATTGCCGCTTGGGGTGATCGGGGTGCGTGCAGCAGCGGGCGCAGCCGAACCGGCCTCGATTTTCATCCCCACGCTGGTTGCTACCACTTGTTCGACCTTGGCGGCAGTGATATTTGCCAAGGCAATGGCCGGTTATTCGGGAAAGGAAGATGTCCTGTCACTTGACTCCGCAGCAGGCGACCGGGACCAGACAGACGTCTCAGTGAATGAGGCTGCGGGTGCAGAACCTGACCTTGTTCCCGTCAACTGGGTAAACAAGGCGGTGGCGGTTTTTCTTGTGCTGGCTTTGGCCGGAGCTTTCTTCTACAGATTGTCAAATGGAATGGATCTTAATTCCCTTGCGAAAGAAGCAGTGACTTACTGGCTTGTGCCTCTCATAATGAGCGGGTTGCTGTTGTTTGGGTATCTCCGGGGGGCGCGAGTTTATGAAGCGGCTACGGAGGGGGCGAAAGAAGGATTCCAGGTGGCTATTCGTATCATTCCGTTCCTCGTGATCATACTCGTGGGCGTGGGTATGTTCCGGGCCTCCGGCGCTTTTGATATCCTTGTACGGATAGTGGAGCCTGTGACGTCTGTCGTGGGAATGCCCGCGGACGCCCTGCCGATGGCGCTTATCAGACCTCTGTCCGGATCGGGAGCGTTTGCCGTCATGAGCGAGGTTGTAAGCCGCGACCCGAACAGTTTTTCATCTTTTCTCGTCTCGACCATGCAAGGATGCACCGAGACCACCTTCTATGTACTTGCCGTCTACTTCGGCGCTGTGGGGGTCGTACAGACCCGGTACGCGGTGGCGGCAGGGCTGCTTGCGGATGCGGCAGGAGTACTCGCATCCCTCGCGATGTGCCGTCTAATGTTCTAGGAGCCTGTCGGAGTTCGGATTTCGGATTGTGAAGAGATCGATTCCAAGTAGGGTGAGGGGTCTGAAGGCGGCCTTTTCCCCCCTCACCTCGATCCTCTCCCCCATGATGGTGGAGAGGAAGTCAGGAGTCAGATTCCTTAATTCAACAGTATTGCCCCCCGGTCTGGTACAAAGCTTGCAATTCCTTAGATGGAAATCAGACTGTTCACCTTTCACCTTTCACTTAGTTGCATCCAGGAGAGTGTATGATCGGAAGAATTGATCCGCATACTCTAAGCAGGCCAGGGAAACCGCTTCTGTCAAAACCGGGTCAGGGTTTTGACTTTGAGACAGTTCTGAAGACGTGCATGGAGGGTGAAAAGACTGAGCCGAACTCGCTTGATCAGTTGAGGATCAATCTATTGAGCCGGGCTATTGACGCTCTGCTTTCAGAGAATACTTCCGACGACTCAGGTGCATTCCGCTTCTCGTGTATACCGTCCCTTGCCTCTGCCCCTGCTTCAGACCCACCGGGCGAAACCCCGGTGGTGTCAAATAAGGCACAGACAACCAGCCAAAATTTTGAACCCGTTGTCGAGGAAGCAGCGGCGAAATACGGAGTGGACCCCAAACTTGTCAAGGCCGTTATCGCTGCAGAAAGTGGCGGGAACCCTTGTGCCGTGTCGCCTGTTGGTGCTCAGGGGCTGATGCAGCTTATGCCTTCCACTGGTGCGGATCTGGGCGTGAAAAACCCGTTTGACCCCGTACAGAATATCATGGCAGGAACCCGCTATCTCCGGACGCTTATCGACCGCTATCACGGCAACACGAGACTCGCACTGGCCGCTTACAACTGGGGTATGGGGAACCTGGAAAAACGGCCTGAGTCTTTGCCAAAGGAAACCAGGGCATATATCGCCCGGGTGGAAAGGAACTATAATTCCACGACATGACCAAGAGCCTGTCGGACTTAGGGGTGATCTACTGCGGAAGTGGGGGGGCGGCCCAAATCTTCCCGAAGTTCCGTTGGATAGCAAGACTATGCGCCTCAAATTCGTCATGCCGGCAGACTCCGGACGCAGCCATTAAACTAAACAAACCAAAACAGTAAACAGCACAAATGGTCATGCGCAAGAGATTAAAAAAAGCAGTCTCACTCAAGTATCAACCCGAGGCAGACCGTGCGCCAAAGCTTACGGCAAAAGGACAGGGCCTCGTCGCTGAAAAAATCATCGCCCTGGCCAGGGAACACGGCATCCCCGTTCGGGAAGAACCCGATCTGGTGGAAGTCCTTTCGAAATTGGATTTAGAGCAGGAGATCCCTCCCGGTACTTACGTTGCGGTCGCGGAAATACTCGCCTTTGTATACAGGCTGAACGGGAGATATAAGTAGTTCACCGTTGACCATTGACCGACAGAGTTTATTTGGTTTATTTGGTTTCCCCATTCACTCCCTTACACAACCCGGAACTCGAAACCCGCAACCCGTCTTCATTCCAAAATCCGAAATCCGAAATCCGAAATCCGAAATTGAATGGGGCTCGGCAGAAATATCTTACCAGGCAAACTTTTCCCATCACAGCAAAGCGGTGATCTGCGATACGGGAGGATGTCCATCACATAACGTACTGTTATTACGCTATTTGCTGAATCGATATTGTGTGGCACAGGCGTTGCAACTTGGAAGTGCAGAACGAAATAATATCACAACAGTTATCAGAGAAACGCACTATGAATCCTATCATGAGAACCGATGTGGTCGAGAGTTGTGTCCTGCTGGAACACAAAATGGATTTCGTAGCCAATAACATGGCCAACATAAGTACCTACGGGTTTAAACGGGACGATCTGTCCTTTCGCGAGGCACTGGTGAAGGCTTCGGACGGTCAGATGAAGAAGATCAAGGAGGTGACGGTTCGAACCGATTTCTCGCCGGGGGACCCAAAATCGACAGGAAACCCGCTTGATTTCGCCCTTGCCGGTCCGGGTTTTTTCAAAGTACAAACTCCGGATGGTATCCGCTATACGCGAAACGGCAATTTTTGCCTGAGCGGCGAGAGTATTCTCACCACGCCGGACGGGTATCCGGTGCTCGGGCAGGGTGGTGCGATTACTCTGGCCGGATGGGATGTTGAGGTGAACGACTCCGGGGGTATATCGATCGACCAGAGTGGAGACGGGACTATGGTTGAAGCGGACAGGTTCGATATCGTCGATTTTGAAGACCCCGGCGCACTGGAGAAAATGGGAAATTCCCTTTTCAGGCTGAAGGATTCCGGCGCGACGGAAACCGCAGCCGAAGGTGTGCAGGTGAGGCAGGGCGCGCTTGAGTTCTCCAACGTGAACGTGGTCAAGGAAATGGTAAGCATGATTCAGTTGCAGCGTAATTATGAATCCTATCGAAAGATACTGCAGTTCCTGGATGAGATAGATGCGCGGCTGTTTAATGAGACCGGAAGACTGACAGGATGATGACATTGCGGATTGCGGATTGCGGATTTGGGATTTCGGATTTGGGGAACGACAAAAAATGTGGCGCAGCCGCCCTCGGCTGCGAACGGACGGATAACGGTGGACGTTTAGCATAGGAGGAATTGACAAATGTTACGAGGACTATGGACTGCAGCTTCGGGGATGGCGACACAGCAGCTTCAATTGGACGTCATAGCGAACAATTTGGCTAATGTGAATACGACCGGCTTCAAGAAGAGCAGGGCCGACTTTCAGGATCTTCTTTACCAGACCATCCGGATGCCCGGGGCCGTAACAGCAAGCGGCGGAACCGTTCCTACCGGAATCCAGGTCGGCATGGGGTGCCGGCCTGTGGCAGTGCAAAAACTGTTCATGCAGGGCGATTACAATCAGACCAAGAATGAACTCGACTTTGCCATTGAGGGAAAGGGCTTCTTCAAGATCCTGAGCAATGAGGATGAGGTGTATACCCGGGCAGGCGCCTTTAAACTGGACCGGGACGGTTACGTCTGCAGCTCGGATGGCGATCGCCTGCAGCCGGAGTTTGCTGTGCCGACAGGGACCACAGCGATCTCCATAGACTCCGGAGGCAACCTTGTAGCCAGCGCCGCTGACGGGAGCGAGTTGGGTTCGGTTCAGGTAGTCCTTTACAACTTCCCCAACCCGGCCGGCCTGGCCAGTATTGGACGAAATCTCCTCCGGCCGACCGAGTCTTCGGGTGAGGCCATTCAGGGTAATCCCGGTACGGAAAGCTTTGGGACAATAGCCCAGGGATTCATCGAGGTCTCCAATGTAGACGTAGTTGAAGAGATGGTCGCCATGATTGTTACCCAACGGGCCTATGAAGTCAGCGCCAAGGCTATCCAGACTTCTGATAATATGCTCGAACAGGCAAATAACCTTAAGAGATAGAGCGGACTCAATTGCGGATTGCGGATTGCAAGATACAAGGCTGAGGCTAAGGCAGGCACGATGAGAATAGCAATGGCAAAACTGACCCACAAAGGCGTAATCGGAGTAGCAGTGTATCTGGCAGTGACTCTGGTTTCCGTTTCTCAAGGCTGCGGGGAGCTGCAGGAAAGTCGAGATGACGGTTCCTATACGGTCCCTCAGCAGTGGATAGAATCAGTCTATAAAGACCATATTCATGCTCATCTTCCCTGGCCGAAAGAAGATTTGGTTGTCTCACGAATAACCACCAGACAGAAGGTCACCCTTCCGACTAAGGACTTCTCATACGAGGTATTGCCGATAACCAAAAAGTCATATATGGGAGATACGCTCCTGGTGGTCGTATTTAAGGTGGACGGTCGTGAAGTCAAAAGGGAAAAGATTTCCGGAAATGTGGATGTGCTGGGAGATGTGGTATGTGCGTCCCGTCCGATTTCCAGGCATGAAACCGTAACGGGAAAGGACGTCTGTCTTGTGCGCCGCAGCATAGTCCAGGCAGGTCCGTCGGCAATACACGATTTCAAGGAGATGGACGGATACAGACTGCTTACCTCAGTCAGGGCCGGGGAGGCCATAAAGAAAGAGATGGTCGAGCCGACGCCGGTAATGAGGAAAGGCGACCGGATAACGATACTGGTGGAGAGCGACGGGTTCCATATAACCGCCACGGGTGAGGCCATGGAGGCCGGCGGCCCCGGCAAGGTGATCCGGGTTCGCAACGCCAGCAGCAAGAAGGACGTCTACGCGCGAATAGTCGATGAAGCAACTGTTCGGGTGGAACTCTAGGAGGCAGCAATGAACAACGTGAGGGGGATTTGCCTGATCGTGATACTCGGCCCGGCGCTGATGGGGTGCGCGGGAATGATGCCTGAAGACAAAGTCGTTACACCTTCCCTCATGCTGCCCCGTCTGGTTACCCAGACACATCAGCTCGATGGCGCCATTTACGCGCAGGATGCCCCGCTGAGATTCCTGGTCGATTTTCGGGCCCGAGGCATCGGGGATATCGTCATGGTCAATGTCGTGGAGACTTCAAGCGGCAGCAAGAAGGCCAGCACCAAGACGAGCCGCAGCACCGACGTGGAGGGCGGTGTAACGGCCCTCCTCGGCTTCGACAAAGCTTTGGAAGATAAGAACAGCAGGTTCAGCGCAGATACCATGATAGCCGGGAGCATCAAGAATGATTTCGACGGTTCAGGGTCAACGTCGAGAAACTCGAGTGTAACGGCCTCCATCTCCTGCCGGGTCGTGACTGTCATGCCGAACGGAGATTTGATGATTTCGGGGTCGAGGGAAATCCGGGTCAATAACGAAAACCAATTCATGGTCCTGACGGGTGTTATCAGGCCACAGGACATCGCGGCGGATAACACGATCCTTTCGTCATACATTGCAGACGCCCGAATAGTCTATAACGGCAGGGGTGTACTGAGTGAAAAGCAATCCCCGGGCTGGCTAGGACGTATACTTGACTATGTGTGGCCCTTGTGATTTCGGATTGCGGATTGCGGATTGAGGAAGGATGACACAGGGAAGGGAAGATATGGTGACGCGAAGCTCGCAAGTGCGGAATGCGGAGTGCGGAATGGGAAAATTAAAGGCAAAGGCTAAGGCCGAGGCTAGGCCAGATGAACCAGTCGGTAAACGGTCAACGGTGAACGGTGAACGTAATACGGGGGACCGCCACATGAATATCAAGAAGACTCTGGTCGTGTTCGTGATTACGGTTTCGTTTTTCTTTACCGGACCTGCCTTGGGTGCAAGGATCAAGGACATCGCATTCTTTAAGGGCGTACGGCCCAATCAGTTGGTCGGATATGGCCTTATAGTCGGCCTGAATGCAACCGGCGACAGCGATCAGACAAAGTTTACCGTCCAGTCCATGGTCAACATGCTGGAGCGAATGGGTGTCCATGTCTCCGCGAAGGAAGTGAAAGTCAAGAACGCGGCCACGGCGATGATTACGGCTCAACTGCCTCCTTTTGCCAAGGCGGGAAGCAAGCTGGATATCCTTGTATCATCCCTGGGAGATGCGAAGAGCCTCCAGGGCGGGACCTTGCTCCTCACACCGCTGACCGGAGTTGACGGAAAAATCTATGCGATTGCCCAAGGTCCCATATCCGTCGGCGGTTTTTCAGCCGGGGGCGAGGCCGGCGGCGGCGTGCAAAAGAACCATCCAACCGTCGGAATGATATCTGCAGGGGCAACTGTGGAAAGGGAAGTTCCGTTCCTTCTGGATCCTCAGAAGGACGTGGTAATCAGCCTTTACCGTCCCGACTTTACGACTGTCACCAGAATGAGTGCGGCGATCAATAAGGAGATGGCGACCCCGATCGCCCACGCGATCGATGCGAACACCGTAAGGGTAAGCGTGCCGGACGAATTGTCCAAAGACCTTGTGGTCTTCCTGGCGAGGCTGGAGAGGATTGACATCTCTCCTGATGTGGGCGCCAAAGTCGTGCTTAATGAAAGAACCGGCACGGTCATTATGGGCGAGAATGTCCGGATCTCCCGTGTGGCAATATCGCATGGAAACCTGAGCATAGAAATAAAAGAGAAGAAGCAGGTCTCTCAGCCGTTGCCTTTTTCCAGAGGAGAAACGGCTGTAACACCCGAGTCTGATGTTGTAGTAAAAGAAGAGGGCGAGAGATTGATTATGCTGGAGGAAGGCGCCAGCCTGGGAGAGGTGATCCAGGCATTAAACGCCGTAGGGGTTACCCCGCGGGACCTTATCACCATACTGCAGGCATTGAGAACCGCCGGCGCTTTGCAGGCCGATCTGGAAATCATATAGGACGCGGATGAACGCCATGCACAAAAATATAGACTTCCAGATAAAGCTTTTGGGTGCGTTATCGGTCGGGGATGTACGAACAGGTACTATCCCCTCCCTGCTGCCTTCCCAAAAACATTATCTGAAAGTCTATAGCATCACCACGAAGATCACGAAGGACACGAAGGTCCCAGAGGTGGCAAATGACGATTAATACCACTGCAGGTTCGCCGGCAATCTCGGGTCAAATCATGGGTACCGGCGGCGCGGCCGATAAGTGCAATAAGGACGAGAGGTTAAGGACGGCTTGTGCCGAATTCGAGTCGCTCTTCATCTCTCAACTGTTGAAAGGCATGCGGGACTCGATTCCCAAAACGCCTCTTTTCCATGGGGGACTGAACGAAGAGATTTACACTTCCATGTTCGATCAGGAACTGGCGATGAAAATGGCTGAAAAGGGGATCGGACTGGGGGAACAGATATTCAGGCAATTTTCGGAATCACGTGAGAACGTTAGAAGCGAAACACCATATGGAGTGAACGGGAAACTCCCCGTCACTCAGAATTGGCGAGGTTAGGTATGAATAAGAACGTCAAAAGAGATCTCGTCCTGCCGAAAGAGTTGTTTCAGTTGCTGGAAGATGATGTTGACTTGTACAAGGACCTTCTCGGTTTACTGGGCAGGGAGAGGGAGTGCCTCTATTCGCTTTCTGTTGAGGATTTATGCTCCATAACCAAGGCGAAAGAAACAGAGATTCTGAAAATAAAAGTCCTGGAAGAAACCATGAGGGACATGACCGGCGCACTTCTAAGAGCAAAGGTCGGCCCGGACGAAGAGCTCAGTCTGAGCGCGCTGGCGAAGGTTGCCAATGTCAATCATGCCAAGATGCTCAAGGGGTACTTGTCCATCCTTACCAGGTTAAAAATGAGTATAGAAGAAGAGAATAAATATAATAAACGGTTTGTCGAGGAGAGTCTCGAATACGTCGAAGATGCCATATCTATCTTCGTTCCTCGACAGAATTCTCCCTTTTATACGCCGCAGGGCAAGAACGGTCGCTGTTCCTGCAGTCCTGCCGTCGTCAGCCGGGAGGTATGAGATGAGCGGTATCGGTGGAGTTCTGAGTATAGCTAAAACGGCGCTTTTTGCCCAGCAAATGGCCATTGAGGTCACGAGTCATAATGTGGCCAACGTTAACACACCGGGTTACACCCGCCAGCAACTGATCTTGCAGGCAAACAATCCTACCCCCGTGAGCGTCGGACAGATCGGATCGGGCGTGCAGGGCCAGGAGATAATGCAGTTTTATGATGAATTCATGACCCTGAAGGTGAACCAGAAGGCGTCGGCCTTGAACGCATACGATTCGAAGCAGTCGAGCATGCAGGTGATAGAGACGCTCTTTAACGAGACCACACAGGAAGGCATGAGCGCACTTCTCGGCCAGTTCTGGGCGGCATGGCAGGACCTGGGGAACAACCCCACAGGAAAGGCCGAAAGATCTACCCTGGTACAACGGGCCGAACTGCTGATCGACCAGTTTCAAAGCGTATACAGCGACCTGGCCCGGATGGAATCGGACATGGGTATCCGGCTGGATACGGCGATCGAGGATGTGAATTCTCTGACAGAGCGTATTGGCGATCTGAACGTTCAGATTACTTCCGTAGCCGATTCCGGGCGGTCCGCAAACGACCTGCGTGACAATCGGCAGGTCCTGCTCAGAGAGCTTTCCGACATGATGGATATCAACTACTTTGAGACTAGTGACGGATCCGTGCTTGTGATGACGACCAGCGGGCACGTTCTGGTCTCGGGCTGTGATTCCTGGGAGCTGGAATTGAGCGGTGGCAACGTCTACTGGGTGGGGCAAAGTGGGGCTACATTACAATTGACTACTTCCGACGTTCAGGAGGGCAAGCTGGGAGGCTGGATGGCCATAAAGGACGATGTGATTCCGGATTACGAGGACAAAATGGACGACATAGCCGAAGCCCTGATCTGGGAGGTCAACAGTCAGCATAGTCAAGGTATGGGGCTCGATCCGCTCACCAGCGCTACGGCCACTTATGCCGCCTCCGATGCGACTGAAGAGGTGGGAACGGCGGACTCGGGACTGGCATTCTACGACAAGATCAGCAACGGAACTTTTCAACTGTATTTGTACGACGCTAATGGGGCCCGGATCAACCAGACCGCTATATCCATAACCGCAGCCACTGATACGCTTCAAGCTGTCGCGGCCGATATCCAGGCAGTATCCGGTTTCAGTTCCTCGGTCAACGCCGATGGAAAACTGACGATCAGTCTCAATGTGGGCGAGGAGGCTGCTGCAGCCGGGTTCGGTTTTTCCGATGACACCTCAAATATTCTGGCCGCGCTCGGTATCAATACCTTCTTTGACGGCTACAGTTCGGGTTCCATAGATATGAACTCCGCCGTTTCCGACGATCCTAATAATATTACTGCAGGCACGATCGATTCGGCAACCGGTGACTACAGTCTGGGAAACAATGAGAATGCCCTGGCCATATCGGACCTGAAACTGGAGGATGTCTCCATTGGAAGCGAGACCATGACCATTGAATCGTACTATAATTCACTGGTCGGGGAGATCGGAATCGCGGCCCGAGGGTATGCCAGGGACTTCGAGTTCACAAGGGATATGGTCAATCAACTAAGCCAGGCCCGGGATTCTGTCTCGGGTGTTTCACTTGACGAGGAAATAGCAAATCTGGTGAAATATCAACATGCATATAGTGCGGCGGCAAAGCTGATTCAAACGGCGGACGAGATGCTGCAGGCCCTGTTGGCGGTAAAATAGTCTCGGTCCGGAAAAAATAATTATGAATCAGGAAAGCACTTTTAATTTCGGATTTCGGATTTCGGATTTGGGATTGCGGAGTGAAAAGACGGGGCTGAGGAAAAGGCTGTTGAAATAAGGAAAACAGATCAGAATACCCTCGCCCCGTCCGCGGGGAGAGGGCAGGGTGAGGGGTCTGAAAGCGGCCTTTTCCCCCTCACCTCGATCCTCTCCCCCAGGATGGTGGAGAGGAAGTCAGGAGTCAGATTCCTTAATTCAACAGTATTGGGGTAAAGGAAAAGGCTAGGAGGCTGTCCGAGAACTGGGATCGTAGCGAGGAAAGCGGAGGACGAGACCAAATCAGCTAGGTAGCTAGAAGGCTGGAAAGCTGGGAAGCTGGATAAGGTGCTGTCTGCCGCGAGAGCACAGCTCTGGCCTCCCA
>JAZDGK010000291.1:0-24677 GCA_043806955.1 Pseudomonadota bacterium
GTGGCTCTTCTTCTTAGAGCGCTGGCACTACGGCGCATAAGGCAGTCGGGACTACAAATATCAATAAAAAGAATGCTTTCGGAACTTGATGCCATTCGAGATGTGGTCAAAATTTACCCTCGAAAACCAAGAAAGAAAAAGGAGCAAAGCCAAACCGTTTTGACCAGAACATCTGAACTTCAAGACCGACTGGTCTCAATCCTTGGCCTCAAGAAGGTTGATAGTGTTGGTTTAGGGTAAGGCGAGCCCTAATTTAACCTTGCGAAACAACACGGGAATTAGACTTGCCTTTTCATAACTAGGAAACTCGGGCTAGGAGGCTGTCCGAGAACTGGGATCGTAGCGAGGGAAGTGGAGGACGATCCCAAATATTCACGGATTTTTGGGAGTGGACCTATAGCCCGAAAATCCGGGGATATTTGGGGCGTCATCCCACTTTCCGCAGTAGATCGCCGGTTGTCGGACAGCCTCCTGGTTTCCCTCATTCCATTATGGAGTCTTTTTGCAGGATTACCAGGACCTCTTCGATCTTCGAAAAGTCAGCCGCCGGCTCGACCTCAATATGCTGAAACAAGCCGGGCCGGGACCGTTCCACACTAATGACTCTCCCAACGGGCAGCCCTTTTGGAAATATTCCACCTAACCCGGACGAAACAACGACATCGCCCGGTTTTACATCATCACGGGAATCCACGTAATCCAACTGGCAGGCCCGGCTGGATATTCCTTTCAAAATGCCTCTCACTCTATTCCTCTGAAGAAGCGCATCCACCGCGCTGTTACTGTCCGTGATAAGGAGGATCTTGGCATAATGCAAAGATACACCGATGATTTGGCCTACGATTCCGTCCGTAGAAATAACAGCCATTCCTCTCTGCAGGCCGTCATTGGATCCTCGATTGATCATAACAGTCTTATACCAGACGGAAGGATCATATCCGATCACGGAAGCGGACTTTACCGGCAACTGGCTTGACTCTTTAAAGCTCAACAACTTCTTGTATCGTATATTAGCCGCTCGCTCTTCACGATACTCGCTGTTTTTCGCCTGAAGCTTTCTGATTTCCTCTCTGAGCATACGGTTCTCTACCTGAACACCGATCAGATTCAGGTAGTTATCCCATATATTCCCGCATCCACCCACGAGAAAGCTGATCCCCTGCTCGATGGGCGCAAAGACCTCAACAATCAGTTTTTGTAAAGTGCCAAGATCTCTATTTCTTCCGATGTCGGAAACGAGAAGAACAAAAAGGAAAGTGGCAAACACGCCGGTCAGAATGAAAAATTTCAGACGTTTGAAGGATTTTTCTTTCTTTTTCATGCAAAGATTCTAACGGAACCCTGTCGGACTCGACCGTCCAACCATCAGGAGTCCTGCCTTCCCCGCTTTCATAGTCATGTTGGCATAAGATTCCGGATTTTCTGTCGCTGTCTACTGAATCATAATCTCTTTCAATATGCTGATATTATCAAGGATTTTTCCTGATCCCAGCACCACTGACGATAACGGGTCGTCAGCAATAATAACCGGAAGACCTGTCTCTTCCCGTAATAATTTGTCCAGATTGCGTAACAGCGCACCTCCGCCGGTAAGCACTATCCCTTTATCGACTATATCCGCGGCCAGTTCAGGAGGTGTTTGTTCCAGAGCGATCTTGACGGTCTCCACGATTGCATCTATCTGTTCCGTTATCGCAATACGCACTTCATCCGATCCTATGCTGAGTGTCTTGGGCACCCCTGACACCAGATCCCGGCCCTTTATATCCATACTATCGTAAGGATGTTCGGGCATGACATTGCCTATCGTGGTTTTGATTATTTCAGAAGAGTGCTCGCCGATCAGCAGATTATATTTTCTCTTGATGTATTGGAGGATGGCCTCGTCCATTTTATCTCCGGCGATTCTAACCGATCTGGCATACACGATACCCGACAACGATATGACGGCAACCTCGGTAGTCCCGCCTCCTATGTCGACTATCATGTTGGCTGTCGGTTCCGTTATGGGCAAGCCTGCGCCAATTGCCGCAGACATAGGCTCTTCAACAAGATACACCTCACGCGCTCCTGCTGATTCAGCAGATTCTCGTACAGCTCTTTTCTCAACCTGAGTTATGCCCGATGGTACACTCACGATGACACGCGGACGCACCAGAGTCTGTCTGTGATGGACCTTCTTTATGAAGTACCGCAGCATGGCTTCCGTAATCTCAAAATCCGCAATTACGCCGTCTCTCATTGGACGAATAGCTACTATATTCCCAGGAGTTTTTCCAAGCATCATTTTCGCTTCTTTTCCCACTGCCAGAACTTTGGATCCTCTTGCATCTTTCCTGACAGCTACGACGGAGGGCTCTCTCAGAACAATGCCCTTGCCCTTCACAAATACCAGCGTATTTGCGGTACCCAAGTCGACAGCCATATCTTTCGACAGCCATCCAAAAATGGAATCAAATAGCATTTCTATTCTCCTTTGACCATTTCCAACGAGGAAATGGGAAATTTCTGATATCGATGAAGCCTGTCTAAGCCCTATTTCTTCAGGTCTTCCAATGAAAGTTACATTAACCCGCGTAGTAAGAAGGGTCAATATCTTTCTGTTTCCATAATTCGCTAAATTAGAAGTCCAGTCCAAACCGGGAGTTGACGGAAAGGCAGTATCAGTCGTTTTTTGACCATAGGAGGCTGTCGGACTTAGGGGATCGTCACGAGGAAGTGGAGGACGGTCCCCAATATTCACGGATTTGAGGGACAATAGTCGACCTGTGGCACGAAAATGCGGGGATATTTGGGGCGTCATCCCACTTTCCGCAGTAGATCGCCGGTTCTCGGACAGCCTCTTGGGGGCGCACTCCGATTTTGACCGAGGTTACCGGGGATACTTTGTCAGACAGCTTTTCAAAATGCTTTTGGGACAGAATGAAGGCAAGAATTATCTTGACAAATTTCCAGGAATTTTATTTTACTTGGTTTGTGACTGAATAGTTATTCATTGTAAATTTGTCTTATACGTTAATTCTTATACGTTAATATTGTCCTCGGCTTCTCAGAGGGCTGTTGCACAAATTTCCAACGGTCATATGTCATGAAAACGGTCGACAAGCACGAAAAGATAATTCAGGCTGCCGTCAAAGTATTTGCGCGAAACGGGTTCTTTAATTCCCGCATATCGGAAATAGCAAAAGAGGCCAACGTGGCGGACGGCACCATATATCTATACTTCAACAACAAATATGATATCCTGATTTCACTCTTTGAAGAGGAAATGGCCAGAATTATCGCCAATATGCGCCAGGAATTGGGCAAAGAATCCGACGCCTTGAGGAAGCTTGAGATCTTCGCGCAGGTCCATCTGAGAATTGTGGAAGAAAACAAGGCATTGGCCGAGGTACTTCAAGTTGAGTTAAGACAGAGCAGCAAGTTCATGAAGGAATACCGAAATAAGAGATTCGCCGAATACGTCAACATAGTCTCATCTATCATTAGAAAAGGACAGGAAGAAGGAACCATTCGAAAAGATGTTATGCCGGGCATAGCGAAAAGGGCCTTTTTTGGAGCCCTGGATGAAATGTCGCGCTTTTGGGTCCTCTCCCCGCAAAAAAAATACAGCATCACGACTGCCGCAAAACAGATCAGCGACTTCTTTATTCGGGGAATTGCTGAAACGCGAACATAACGGGTTACGGGTTTCGCGTTACGAGTTGCGTGTTGTTTCGTTTAACTGTTGGTTCATTTCAGGTTTTCACTCAATTCGCTGCTTTCGTTTAATTCCGCAATCCGAAATCCGCAATTGGGTGACCCGCAACCCGCCTTTTAAGCCTTGGCTTTTTATTCAGGTTTGTGTTAAAAATTTGAAAAGGAAATGAAGAAGGAGAGGTGCCATGCCCTCGCTCTTTGGAACTACCGTGATTCAGCATCTGCTTACCACTCAAAAAGCTCATCCTGAAGCTACCGGTTCCTTTACCAGGTTGCTGTCCGAGCTGATAGTTGCGGCCAAAATCATCTCACGCGAGGTCAATAAGGCCGGTCTGGCAGACATCCTCGGCTATGCGGGAAGAGAAAATGTCCAGGGCGAACAGGTACAGAAACTGGATGAATTTGCTCACAAAACCATCATCCAGTGCATGTCTCATTCGGGTGAACTTTGCGCCATGGCCTCTGAAGAAGACCCGGACATAATCTCTATCTCTGACAGGTTTCTAAAGGGGAATTACGTTCTCATTTTCGATCCTCTCGACGGTTCGTCCAACATCGACGTAAACGTAAGTATTGGAACGATTTTTTCTGTTTATCGCCGGGTAACGCCCGATCAACTCGATCCTACGCTGGAGGATCTGCTTCAGTCCGGATCAAAACAAATTGCAGCCGGTTATTTCATTTATGGATCCAGCACGATGATGGTCTATACTACCGGCGAGGGAGTCCACGGCTTTACACTGCTGCCCAGTATCGGCGAATTCTTGCTTTCTCACGAGAACATAAGGATACCTCCCCGCGGACGAGTTTTTAGCGTAAACGAAGGCAACTATGATTATTGGAGCGATGAAGTCAAAAAAACAGTAGCCTTCTTCAAGTCAACCTCCGGCGGGAGCAAAAAGGCATACACGGGAAGGTACATAGGCTCCCTGGTCGCCGATTTTCATCGGAATCTCTTTCACGGCGGTATCTTCATGTATCCACCGGACAAGAAAGATGCGAAGAAACCCCTTGGGAAACTGAGACTCATGTGCGAGTGCAATCCTCTCGCCTTGGTGGTCGAACACGCGGGTGGCTATGCCAGTACCGGATTTCAGAGTATACTTGACCTTCACCCCAAAGAGTTGCATCAGCGTGTGCCTTTGTACATAGGAAGCAAGGAGGACGTGTTGATGGCGGAAAAAATTTTACAGGAGAAAGGGGTCGCGTAATGCCAATCATGCCCGCACGGGATATTCTGGAAAAGGCTTTCAGGAACGGATATGCGGTAGGGGCCTTCAATTTTGTAAACATGGAAATGGCCCAGGCCATAATAGGCGCCGCTAATAATCTCCACGCGCCGGTTATTATTCAGGTGACTGAGGGAGCGATAAGCTATGCCGGCCTTTCGACCCTGGTTGCCATGGTCGGAGCCCTGACCGATAGTGTTGATATCCCTGTTTCCCTGCATCTCGATCATGGTCACGATGTTCAGACGATTGAATCCTGCATCCGCGCGGGTTTTACTTCCGTCATGATCGATGCCTCTCACCTGCCGTTTGATGAGAATGTCTCAATTACCAGAAAGGTGGTGGAGATGGCCCATTCGGCAGGAGTATCGGTCGAAGCTGAACTGGGCCGCCTTGAGGGTGTCGAGGATACGGTCTCCGTCAATGAGAGAGATGCCGTTCTTGTAGACCCGGGTGAAGCTGCCCGTTTCGCAAGAGAAACCAACGTCGATTCTCTGGCTCCGGCCATAGGCTCCTCCCACGGCGCCTTTAAATATAAAGGCAGAGCACGTTTGGATATTGACCGCTTAAAGAAAGTAAGAGAAGCAACCGGAGTTCCCTTGGTGCTGCACGGAGCATCATCGATCTCACCAGAATTGCTGGAGGAGGCGATGGCAGCAGGTATGCCCATAGGAGATGCTCGCGGCGTGCCCGAAGACGAAATAAAAAAAGCCATAGAATCCGGAATCGCCAAGGTCAACGTCGATACCGATCTTCGCATCGGATTTGTAAGCGCCTTGCGCCGTGCTCTTGCTAAAGATCCGGCAGCCTTTGATCTCAGGAAAATTCTGGGTCCGGCGCGAGAACGAGTAATGCAGATCGTCAAAGAAAGAATCGAATCCCTGGGGTCCGCTCACCAAGCCTGAAACCGCGATGGACGTCTTTTCATTCCGCAATCCGCAATCCGAAATCCGAAATTGGTTGGTGGTCTATGTTGATTCTTGGCATCGAGAGCTCCTGCGATGAAACAGGAGCGGCAATAGTCAGAAACGGCAAAACGATCCTGTCCAGTCTGGTCAGCTCTCAAATCGATATACATCGTCGTTATGGCGGGGTTGTTCCTGAATTGGCTTCGCGGAGGCATGTAGAGGTCATCTACTCCATAGTGGAAGATGCCTTTTCTGAAGCGGGGATCGATCCGGAAGAGATCGACGGAACGGCCGTAACAAACGGCCCGGGGCTCGTTGGAGCTCTTCTCATTGGGGTCTCTTTCGCCAAAGGTTTTTCGTATGCGCGCAACTTGCCTCTCGTAGGCGTCAGCCATATAGAAGGACATATCTTCTCGATTTTCCTGCAAGAAAACCCACCTGAGTTTCCGTATATCGGTCTCCTGGCCTCAGGAGGGCATACGGCCCTTTATTACGTTTCCGATTACACCATGTACAGGGTTCTCGGCAAGACCAGGGATGATGCGGCGGGTGAGGCATTTGACAAGGCGGCGAAAATGCTCGGCCTCGCCTACCCGGGCGGAGTAATAATAGGCAAGCTGGCGGAAGCCGGAGATCGTCATAAAATACGTTTCCCCAGGGCTCTCGCGGGCAATGCCGATCCGGATCGATTTGATTTCAGTTTCAGCGGGCTGAAGACCGCGCTTGCAAACTACATACGTTCCGAAGCGGGTGCCGGCAGGTCTTTAAGCCTTGAGGATGTATCCGCCTCGTTCCAGGAGGCGATTGTCGATGTGCTCGTGGAGAAAACGATAAAGGCCGCGCTGAACCATGACGTAAAGAATATAGTAGCGGTAGGCGGCGTGGCATCCAATAGGCGCCTCAGAACGGCATTGGACGCAGCGGCAAGAAAAGCAGGAATGCTCTTCTTTACACCGGACCCCTCTCTGTGTACTGATAACGCAGCTATGATTGCTGCTGCCGGATACCACCATTTCAGAAAGGGAGAGTCGTCAGGCTTGGATCTCGATGTATATTCCAGAAGCGCCTCCGTCTGAAGCCAAAGCTGCGGGATATGCCCATCATATCTTCCGGTGAACCGTAACAGACAAAACTGCAGCCTTTCGGGCAGAAGAAACCATATGTTTCTCTGCGCTCTCCGCATGCTCTGCGGTGAATGATTTTTTGGCGCGGCTTTGTTGCGCAACTTGTAACCCGCAACCCGGAACGTTCTTCTTATATGACCTTTCGAAGGATTCTAAGGTATTATTACTTACGGATTAAGAATCTGAAGGGTAATCCTCACGCTATCGCCTCAGGCATGGCGATCGGAGTGTTTATTGGTTTCACTCCGACCATACCTTTCCATACGGTATCGATAATCCTGATCGCCAGCCTGCTCAAAAGCAGCCGTCTGGCCGGTATACTCGCGGGCACCGTAGTATGTAATCCTCTGACTATTCCGTTCATCTATTATGCCTGTTACGTTGTTGGAAAACGGATAACCTCCTGGGACATCATTCTTCCCCAGACTTATTCCATAATTGAGATATGTCATTCGGGGTGGAAATTGATGACAAGCATGCTCCTTGGCGGGCTCATTCTCGCCGCTATCAGCGCCCTTGTTACCTATGCCGTTACGTTCTATTCTTATAAGGGCCTTCGTGCTCGCCGGATGAGAAGAATCAGTGTCTGCTGAATTGATCCGTCCTCAAGCCCTCTTGCGAAAACACGCAATTCGTCCTTCGAAAAGACGTGGCCAGAATTTTCTCGTCAATCCCCAGGTCGCTGCGAGAATAGTGGACATGGCTGGTTTTGAAGCGGATGATATCGTTATTGAGGTCGGCGCCGGCCTTGGCGTGCTTACCTTTCCTCTGGCGAAACGAGTCAAAAAGGTCCTGAGCTTTGAGATAGACGCCCGACTGATTGAGATTCTGCATGAAGAGTATTCTGTTCCTTCAAACCTGGAAATAATCCACCAGGATATTTTGAAGGTAGACTTTCTTCCCTTGCGCGCGACGTATGGACAAAAGGTGAAGATCGCGGGAAATCTGCCCTACTATGCCTCCAGTCCCTTACTGTTTAAGGCATGGGAAGGACGTTCCTCCTTCCAGGACGCGTTTTTCATGCTTCAGAAGGAAGTCGCGGACCGGATCCTGTCCGCGCCGGGTCGCAAAGAGTATGGTATCTTGTCCGTTCTCTTGAAGTACTGCGCGAACCTGGAAAAGATCATGGATGTCTCGGCGAACCAGTTTTACCCGAGGCCGGAGGTCGACTCCGTGATGCTCGGAATTCATTTCCGGGAGCCGTTGACCAACGCCACGGACGAAGGTTTTTTCAAACACATAGTCAGAAGTGCCTTCCAGCAACGGCGCAAGACATTGCAGAACTCTTTGTCATCCGGGACCGGTTTTACGCCTGGTCAGATTGCCGGCGTGCTGCAAGAATTGGGGATTGACGGGAAGAGACGGGCCGAAACTCTGGATGCCGATGAGTTCGTCTCGATTAGTAATACACTAGGAGCCTGTCGGGCTTAGGGGATCGTTGCGAGGAAGTGGAGGAACGAGACCAAATATTCCCGAATTTGAGGCGCATAGTAACCGTTCACTGTTAACCGTTGACCGTTCGCCGAAAGAGGTGCTTTTCAGGTTCTTGCGGACAACGGTGAACGGTTGCTTAGGGCTTGCGCAAGAATAACTTGGTAGAATGCGCGCCCAAATGTGCCATAGGTTCGATCGATCTGAACGAGCCAATCCGGAGTAATAGCCGGATTTTTTGAGGACGTTGGGTGCGAAGATGGTTTTATTATTTGGTCCTGTTGGGATGCGAAAATGCCAAGTTATTCTTGCGCAAGCCCTTAGCCTCCTCAGGATTCCGGTATTGACAGAAGATAAAACCAGTTGTTAAATACTCTGTCGCAATCTCTTGAAATACGGTCTGATGAGAACGATAAGATCGGTAAAAAAAATGGCAGCTCTTTCTTCCCGATTCAGGAAGGAAGGAAAGAGCATCGCTTTTGTGCCTACGATGGGGTACTTTCATGAGGGGCACCTCGGTCTGATGCGGTTTGGCCGCACGGCCTGTGACGTTCTGGTAGTAAGCATCTTTGTCAATCCGCTTCAATTCGGACCCGGAGAGGACTATGAGCGCTATCCGAGGGACATGAAGCGTGATGCCCGGCTGGCCGGGGGTGCCGGAGCCGATATGCTCTTCTGCCCGTCCGCAGATGAGATGTACCCTGCGGGATTTCAAACGCATGTCGAAGTGGAAGCAGTTACTCAGCCGCTTTGCGGCGGTAAAAGGCCCGGCCATTTCCAGGGGGTAACGACGGTGGTGGCAAAACTCTTCAATATAGTACGGCCGCACAGAGCCATTTTCGGTCTGAAGGATTACCAGCAGTGGTTGACCGTGCGGCGCATGGCGGCGGAGCTCAATATGGATGGCGAAGTCATAGGAAGGCCCACGACTCGCGAACCTGACGGTCTGGCTATGAGTTCCCGTAACATTTATCTTGCGCCGGAGGAAAGGAAAACAGCGCTTGTCGTCTATCAGTCTCTCTGTCTGGCCCAGGATCTGGTATCCAAAGGGGAAAGGGATGCGGGGCGCATCGGAAAGGCAGTCGGCAATCTTCTTTCGTCTCAAGAAAGAATAGACCTTGATTACGTGACCATCTGCCATCCCGACACACTGTCGGAACGAGCGGTAATCGACGGAAAAACTCTGCTGGCTGTCGCTGTTCACATAGGAAAAACCCGCCTCATTGACAACTGCTTCCTCTTTTCGGAGAACAATGATGTATAAAATTATGCTGAAATCAAAACTGCACCGCGTTCGGGTTTCCGGGGCAGATTTGGATTACGAAGGCAGCTTGACCATAGATTCGTCCCTCATGGAAGCCGCTGCTATCCTTCCATTCGAGCTGGTGCGTGTTTATAATCTGAATACGGGAGACCGGTTTGAGACTTATGCGATCGAAGGTCCTCCGGCATCCGGCGTTATCTGTCTGAATGGGGCAGCGGCCCGCAAAGGGTCTGTCGGCGATCTCCTCATAATAGCCACATATGCGCTGTATTCCGAGAGCGAACTGATCGGGTACAAACCTCGAGTCGTTCCTGTCGATAATAAGAACTGCATCTCTTGAGATTGATACACTGTTGCTCCTGAAGACTACCGGGATTTGGGTCGCGGCGCTTCAATCGGACAAGAAGTAAGTAAATGAAACAATTCGCGAACAAGACAAAGAAAACTCTTCTGACCGGCCTTTTCGTTCTTATCCCGATATTTCTCACCGTCTACATCATGCTGTGGATGATGGATATCGTCGATGCGCTGATGAATGTTCTCCCAACGAAATTTCACCCGGATACATATCTCCCCTTTCATGTCCCGGGATTGGGCATAATCTATATAGTCATTCTATCTTTGTCTACCGGGCTCCTGGTCCGCAACTACATTGGAAAAAGGGCGCTGCATTACTGGGAAAAACTGGTTAGCAAGATTCCTCTCGTCCGGGCTCTGTACAGCGCGATCAGGCAGGTCACGGAAGCAGTATTCAGCGACGATGCGAGCCATCTAAAGAGAGTCGTACTGTTAGAATTCCCCAGAAAAGGTATTTTTGCCATCGGCTTTGTAACCGGGAAACCCTCGCGGGAGCTCTGCCCGAATCATCACACGCAAATGATCAGTGTATTTGTTTCCACTACGCCTAATCCCACGAGTGGTTTTTATCTTATAGTGCCCGAGGACGAAATTATTAATCTGGATATTCCGGTCGAAGAGGCTTTCAAACTGATCCTCTCGGGCGGTATGGTCAATCCCGCCCAAGCCGATATCGAAAAAACAACGGCCGCCTAACAGGGTGAACGGATAACGCTTACGTTGTCCTTGACAACAAAATTGGCTTTTGTTTATATACCGCCAGCTTCAAAGGAGGCAGATTCATGTTCATGAAAGATTGTCTGTTTACTTCAGAGTCTGTAACGGAGGGCCATCCGGACAAAGTAGCTGATCAGATATCGGATGCTATCCTGGACTCTATAATGGAAAAAGACAAGATGGGCCGTGTGGCCTGCGAGACCCTGGTGACCACGGGCATGGCCGTGATCGCGGGAGAGATTACCACTTCCTGCTATGTGGACATGCCACAGATCGTTCGCGGCACAATCAAGGAAATCGGCTACACCGATTCGTCCATGGGTTTCGACTGGCAAACATGCGCGGTTCTCATAAGTGTCGATAAACAGTCACCCGATATTGCCATGGGAGTGAATGGAACCGGTATGTATCATGAGATCGGCGCCGGCGATCAGGGTCTCATGTTCGGCTATGCCTGTAATGAGACTCCCGATTATATGCCCATGCCTATCTGGTATGCACATAAGCTCGCGATGCGGCTGGCGGAAGTAAGGAAAAAAGGGATACTCACGTTTTTGCGGCCCGATGGAAAGAGCCAGGTTACGGTCCGCTATGCCGACGGGAGACCCGTCTCGATCCCGACAGTGGTCATAGCGGCCCATCACACGGAAGAAGTATCATATAAAGATGTACAAGAAGCTATAGCCGAGGAAGTCATAAAAAAGGTTATACCGAAGAATATGATCGATGAGAAAACAGAGTTTCTTATTAATACCACAGGACGTTTCGTGGTCGGCGGCCCCTTGGCCGATTGCGGGGTAACCGGGAGAAAGATAATAGTGGATACATACGGAGGCCGGGGCCATCACGGCGGCGGCGCTTTTTCCGGGAAAGACCCGACGAAAGTGGACCGAAGCCCCTCGTACATGGCCCGGTACGTGGCGAAAAACGTGGTGGCGGCCGGGCTGGCCGACGAATGCGAGGTCCAGGTCGCGTACAGCATCGGTCTTGCCAGACCGCTCTCCATAAACGTGAATACTTGCGGAACCGAGAAAATTCCAGTCAACCGGATAGTAGAGATTATTACCGATAACTTCAGTTTCAAACCCGGTGATATCATCGACTACCTCGACCTAAGGCGGCCTATTTTCAAGAAAACAGCCGCGTATGGTCATTTTGGCCGTCCGGATCCGGATTTTACCTGGGAAAAACTGGATAAAGTGGAACTCATAAAGGAAAAAGCCGGACTCTAAATGGGACGCAGATAAACGCAGATTTGCAGGATATCAAGAAAGTCGTAGTAGGGTGGGCTTTGCCCACCATCTTTTCTTTGGCCTTTTCGGGCAGGCATTCCGGTGGGCAGAGCCCACCCTACAAGTATGTCGATTCTGGGTACTCATTCGTGTAAGGCTGTACTGAGTAAGAAAAAAACCACAAATAGTCACTTGCAACCGTAACCCCAAACGCGCAACTCGTAACTGGTAAGGAGATTAAATGAAATACGACATCAAAGATGAAGGTCTTGCTGAGAAGGGTAAGCTGAGAATAGAATGGGCCTGGCGCAACATGCCGGTTCTTAAGATCATAAAGGATCGATTTGAGAAAGAAAAACCCCTCAAAGGCGTACGATTGGGCGCATGCCTCCATGTCACGACCGAAACTGCCGCTCTTATGGAGACACTAAAGGCCGGGGGGGCTGAAGCTGCGCTTTGTGCCTCAAATCCACTGAGCACGCAGGACGATGTCGCTTCCTCTCTTGTAAAGCACACCGGCATCCCTGTTTTTGCGATAAAGGGCGAAGACCATGATACCTATTACGCCCACATTCGCGCGGTCCTTGAAATAAAGCCAATGATTACCATGGATGATGGAGCCGATCTCGTCTCCATACTTCATTCGGAACAAAAGGACCTCCTGCCGGGAGTCTTTGCAGGGACGGAAGAGACAACTACCGGAGTTATTCGACTGCGAAGCATGGCCAGGGAAAACGTTCTATCATATCCGATAATTGCCGTGAATGATGCCAAAACCAAGCATTTTTTCGATAATCGCTACGGCACCGGGCAAAGCACAATTGACGGGATCGTAAGGGCCACCAACCGGCTTCTTGCCGGAAGCGTTTTCGTAGTATCCGGCTACGGCTGGTGCGGGCGCGGCGTAGCCACCAGAGCTCGCGGTATGGGAGCCCGCGTGGTGATCACTGAGATTGATCCTCTCAAAGCGCTCGAAGCGGTGATGGATGGTTACGAGGTTATGACCATAGACGAGGCAGCGCTCATAGGCGACATCTTCTGTACCGTCACCGGGGACATCCATATCATCCGGAAGGAGCACTTCCTTAAAATGAAGGACGGCGCCATAGTCGCCAATTCCGGCCATTTTAACGTGGAACTGGATCTTGACGGCCTCGCTCAAATAACAGAGTCAAGGCGAACGATCAGGGACTATGTCGAAGAATACAGACTGAATAACGGCCGGGCTGTTTATGTTCTGGGAGAAGGCAGGCTGGTGAATCTGGCCGCTGCTGAAGGACATCCATCAAGCGTAATGGACATGAGTTTTGCCAATCAGGCCTTATCGGCAGAATACATCGTGAAAAATTACGAAAAGATGAAAAATGATGTCTATCCGGTTCCCGAAGATATCGACCACGAAATAGCGGCACTAAAGCTCCGATCCATGAACATCCGAATCGATACCCTTACGCCTGAACAGGAAAAATACCTCGGGTCCTGGACGATGGGAACTTAAGGGACTTAGAAGTTTCCATCATACCATCTTGGGATCAATGTCCAACGTCCAATGTTCAATAACCAATTTCCAATTAGGAGAGAGAGTATCCCTTGGACATTGAACATTGAGTATTGGACATTCGATATTGGGAATTGACCTATGCGCGGTATATTAGCATTTTCCGAATCCCTAAGAAGACAGTGCTGAGTACTGAGTAAAAGCAGGAAGACAAAAAATGGGTGCCGAGCGAATCGCTCGGCACCCATTTTTCTTGTTTTTCACTCAGCACTCAGTACTCAGTACTCGTCACTCGGGTTTTATCCCCAGCTTTCTTTCCTTTTCAGCGATAACCAACCTGGTCTTTATGACCGTGTCCGGGTTGAGACTCATCGAATCGATACCGCATTCAACCAGAAACTCCGCAAAGTCCGGAAAATCGCTCGGTCCTTGTCCGCATATGCCTATCTTACGGTTGTTTTCCTTTGCCGTCTTTATCGCCTGAGCAATGAGTCTTTTGACGGCCTCGTTACGCTCGTTACCTATATGGGCAATAAGCTCCGAATCACGATCCAGTCCCAAGGCAAGCTGGGTCAGGTCATTTGACCCGATGGAAAAGCCGTCGAATATCTTTGAGAATTCATCGGCCAATATGACGTTGCTTGGAATCTCACACATAACATAGACTTCAAGTCCATGTTCACCCTGGACCAGTCCATGTTTCTTCATCACTTCAATGACCTTCTTTCCCTCTTCCACGGTGCGGCAGAAGGGAATCATTACCTTCACATTTGTCAGACCCATTTCGTCCCGCACCTTGAGAAGAGCCTTGCATTCCAGGGTAAAGGCGGGTTCGTAAGCCGGATCATAGTAGCGTGACGCCCCGCGCCATCCAATCATCGGGTTGCTTTCCTCGGGCTCATACAGGAAGCCGCCGATCAGATTCGCGTATTCGTTCGTCTTAAAATCAGAAAGGCGCACGATTACGTCATTTGGATAAAAGCCGGCGCCGATGCGTCCGATCCCCTGCGCCAGTGTATCGATAAAGAACTGGACCTTGTCCTCATAATGAGGAGTGCGCTCATCAATCAGCTTCACAGCCTCGGCAATCCTCTTATCCTTCTTGGCCTTCTGTTTCAGTTCGTCGTAGTGGAGAAGGGCGAGAGGATGTATCCCGATATGGGAGTTTATGATGAACTCCTCCCTGGCCAGCCCGACGCCATCGTTCGGTATCTGTCCCTGAACAAAGGCCTTTTCCGGTATTCCCACGTTCATCATTATCTTGGTCCGGGTCTTGGGCAGATTCTTCAGATCGGTACGTTCCACCTCGTATTTCAGAAGACCTTTGTAAATGAATCCCTGCTCGCCTTCGGCACAGGAGACCGTAACCTGCTGCTTGGTCTTCAATATCTTGTCGCCATTTTCCGTCCCGATTACGCAGGGGATGCCCAACTCTCTCGATACGATGGCTGCATGGCAGGTTCGCCCGCCCCTGTTCGTGACTATGGCTCCGGCTATCTTCATGATGGGCTCCCAGTCCGGGTCGGTCATGTCCGTCACCAGGACCTGTCCGGCCTTGAAGTCCAGGATATTCTTTGCGCTTTGAATGACATTCACTTCTCCCTGTCCTATCTTTGAACCGACTGCCTGGCCGGTGACAATAGGCGTCGCGGTCTCTCTCAGCACATAAGTCTCGATAAAATTTACATCTTTCTGCGAATGGACGGTTTCGGGCCGCGCCTGCACAATGAAGAGTTTGCCTGTGCCGATTCTTTCTCCGTCCCCGTCTTTGGCCCATTCAATATCCATCGGTTTAAAATAGCCGGCTTCCTGGCTGTAGTGCTCCTCAATGGCCACAGCCCACTTGGCGAGAGTGACTATTTCCTCATCGGAAACAGAATAGCGACTCCTCTCGCCTGCGTCCGTCGGCACGTTTTCGGTCGGGTTATTAGGATCGGTGGTATAAATCATTTTTATTTCTTTGGTGCCCAGCTTTTTGTATACGATCGGCATCTTCCCGCTCTTCAATGTCGGCTTAAATACGTAGACTTCGTCGGGATTGACCGCACCCTGCACTACGTTTTCACCAAGTCCCCAGGACCCGGTAATGAAAACAGCATCTTTGAATCCGGATTCCGTATCGATAGAAAAAATGACTCCGGAAGAAGCCGAATCGCTCCTGACCATCTTTTGGACGGCAATCGAGAGATATACGTCAAAATGGCCGAATCCCTTGTCGTGTCTGTACGAGATGGCCCTGTTGGTAAACAGGCTCGCAAAACACTTCCTGCATGCCTCAATAAGAGTGTCCTTGCCCCGAATATTCAAATAGGTTTCCTGCTGGCCGGCGAATGATGCATCCGGTAAATCCTCAGCAGTTGCCGAAGAACGGACGGCCACATCAACGTCCTTGCCGTATTCCTCTTCCATCTTGGCATAGGCCTTCGCGATTGCCTTCTCGAGATCTTCGGGAAACGGGGCTGTTCGAATCACCTTTCGAACCTTTTCTCCCCGTTCCATCAGGTCCTTAATGTTGTGGGTGTCCAACCCCTCCAGAATTTCGCGAATCTTCTTGTCGACACCGGACTCCTTCAAGAGATGTTTATATGCATCTGCCGTTATGGCAAAACCACCCGGGACATGTACCCCCTTCGGCGTCAGTTTCTGGTACATCTCACCGAGAGATGCATTCTTTCCGCCGACCAATGGGACATCCTTGATCCCTATTTCGTCAAACCAGAGCACAAAATTCATAATTGGGCCTCCTATTCTATTTGTACGACTCGATCTCGCTCAGGATTGCGAAATCGCTGGCCGAGTTGCCGGTTTTTTGCGAACTGCAACCCCAGGGTCCTACGAACACCTGAGTTTACTACATTGTCTCAAATCCGTTGCATAGTATCAAGAATTTGCTGGAACATTCAACAAAAAAATCTACGTGATCCATCATTCTTTCACACATCATTTCTGCAGGAACCTGTCGGACTTAGGGAATCGTCCCCCCCACTTCCGCAGTAGATCACCCCTAAGTGCAGCTCCACACAAATGCGTACCCAAAAACAATACCCGAATAGGCGGGGTTTTCTATAGACTTTCAGATAATGTTTTTGGGAAGGCAGCAGGGAGGGGATAGTACCTGTTCGTACATCCCCGACCGATAACGCACCCAAAAGCTTTATCTGGAAGTCTATAACCCCGCCTGTGGACGCCTCGGTCCCTGAGCGGCCCTGGAAAGGACCGCCTATCCGACGGGGAAATTTCCGCATTATGGATACCTTCTTATGTGGAGCTGTACCAAGTCCGACAGACTCCTGGGTATCTTATCTTGGGAAGGAAGACAGTCTGAGGACTTCTCCGGAAATCGCCTGGAGCGGAAGAGTTTTATCCACTGCTCCCAGCTTGATGGCCTCTTTCGGCATGCCGAATACTACGCATGAAGCTTCATCCTGTGCTATGGTGGCGGCGCCGGACTCTTTCATCTCCAGCATACCCTTGGCCCCGTCGTCACCCATGCCGGTCATGATGACCCCGATGGCGTTTCCTCCC
This sequence comes from Pseudomonadota bacterium, assembly GCA_043806955.1. Lineage (GTDB taxonomy): Bacteria > Desulfobacterota > QYQD01 > QYQD01 > JAZDGK01 > JAZDGK01. The sequence goes on from JAZDGK010000291.1 coordinate 16,985, forward strand.
GCGTAGCGGGCTCCTGAACGGAAAAGCACATCCACAGATGGCCGGTGCCTGGATACAAGGGGGCCGTCCTTTACCTCTACATAATACCGGGCGCCACTCCGCTTAAGAAGCGTGTGTCTGTTCCCCGGCGCTATAAGCGCTCGTCCTCTTATCACCCCATCTCCGTTTTCTGCCTCTTTTACTTCCACACGACAGAGACTGTCGATCCTTTTTGCAAAAGCCGTGGTAAACTTTTCCGGCATGTGCTGCACAATTACTATCCCGGGTGCGTCGGGTGGCAATGACTCCAGGAATACTCTAAGGGCCTCTGTTCCTCCGGTAGAAGCCCCGACCAGCACCACCTTTTCCGTAGTCTCAGCCATGGCCCTGGTCTTTGGCTTCGGCATAATCACATCAGCAGTCAGCTTCTCTTCTATCTTCTGGATTTTCCGGGCATTGGGTTTGACCTGGGCCGCCGCCCGAACCGCGTCGCAGATACGTATTTTAGACTCCTCCAGAAAAACCTTGGCCCCCATCTGCGGTTTCTCTATTATTTCCACCGCCCCCAGTTCCAGTGCCTCAAGCGTTGTCCGGGCATTGGCATGGGTTAAGCTGGAACAGATGACGACTGGAATGGGGTGTTGGGCCATCAGCTTTCTCAAAAAGGTTATCCCATCCATTCGGGGCATCTCGATATCGAGAGTGATTACGTCGGGAACTACGCTTCGCAGTTTTTCCGCCGCTACATACGGATCCCGCGCCGTCCCCACGACATCTATCTCCGGATCGGAGCTGAGGACTTCGGTCAGGGTCTGCCGCACAACGGCAGAATCGTCAACGATGAGTACCTTAATCTTCATATCAGCGGCCATAGTATCCCAAACCAAACCTTTCGGTGCTAGGCACTGGGTGAATAATGCTGAGTACTGAGTACTCAGCACTGTATTTAATATTCAGCACTTTCTATAAATCGTTGGAATGAGCAGTTTGAAATCCGTTTCCATCCCGTGCAGTGTTTCTGAATGACCTATGAACAGGTAACCGTCTTTCAATAATCGGCTGTAAAACTTGTTTATCAGCCTGTTCCTCGTTTCATGGTCAAAATAGATCATTACGTTCCTGCAAAAGATAATGTCCGGTTGCATGGACCATGCATCTTCCATCAGATTCAAGTGGTGGATATCGACCTTGTTGCGTAATTCAGGGACAACACGGTAATAGCCGCTCTGGCTTCGCGTGCCCCGGAGAAAATACTTCCTCAGCAGATCAGGGGGGATCCCCTGGATCTCGGACCGGTTATAGACCCCGCGCTGGGCCTTCTCCAGCATACGTTGAGATATATCCGTGCCCGTAATTGTGAATTGCAACGAATAAGAATTGCAGGAGAATTCCGCCAGGACCATGGCCAAGGTGTATATCTCTTCCCCCGACGAGCAACCTGCGCTCCAGATTTCTATCTTCTTCTTTCCGTGCCCCGCCCTCAACGCCGCCAAGTCGGGCAATGCGCTCTCTCTTAGATAAGTGAAATGGACCGGCTCGCGAAAGAACTCGGTCTTATTCGTGCTCACCATGTCAACGGCGTTCAGAAATTCGGAATCACGCCCATCCCCGACAATGTAGTCGTAATACTCTCCAAAAGATCGGAGTCCCAGTATCTTAACCCTCTTCATGAGTCTGGAGGTAAGCATGTTCTTTTTTGTGTGGGGGAGAGTGATCCCGGTATGACCATAAAAAAGGCCGCTCAGCCGGGCAAACTCCTGATCGGACATGGAGGGGTTTTCAAGGATTAGAGATTCTTTGGGAACTGCCGGTTTGTTGACCGTACCGAAATCCATCATATTGGTCACTTAGTGAGGAGCGCCTTTGACATTTGTCATTTGAACTATCTTTGAACCCTGGATTTTGCCTTTTGAAATCTGACTCGGCACTCAGTACCTTGTGTTGGTTGCGGCTGTGCCGCGCTGTTCACTTATCATTTGTTTCTCACAACTTGCATAGGTCAATTCCCAATATCGAATGTCCAATACCCAATGTTCAATGTCCAAGGGGCATCTCTCCTGATTGGAAATTGGTTATTGAGCATTGAACATTGGACATTGATCCTAAGATGGTATGTTGGAAACTCCTAAGTCCCTTAGCGTATCATCTCTACCGCTTCCCGTTCCGCAGTTCGGGCGAGTTGGGGAACGTCCAGGATAAGAGCCACAGTGCCGTCTCCCAGGATGGTCGCCCCGGAGAGTCCCTGGGCATCTTTGAATACCCGGCCGAGCGGCTTGATTACCGCCTGCTTTTCACCTATGATCCTGTCCGCTACCAATCCCGTAACAGCATTCTCCATCTCCACCACTATTATCTGCTCAATCGTAAAATCTTCCTTTTGTTCTATTCCGAAAAATTCATTGAGACGGATATAGGGCAGTATGGTTCCTCTGAAATCTACAATATGCCTTCCATGGGACCTCGCTACGTCTTCTCTCTTCAGCTCTATACACTCTTTCACATGGTGCAGCGGAATTACATACCGCTCTCCCCCCGATTCAATCAGGAGCCCGTCGATGATGGCCAAGGTCAGCGGAAGGCGCACGGTTACCGTGGTCCCCCTGCCGGGACGGCTGTGGATATCGACGGTGCCCCGAAGGGCCTCGATCTCCCGCCTGACCACATCCATCCCCACGCCGCGGCCTGAAACGTCCGTCACCACACTCGCGGTCGAGAATCCCGGCTGAAATACGAGATTCAGGATCTCGGTTTCCGAAAGACCCTTTGCGTCCGCAATAAGGCCTTTCTCCAGGGCCTTCCGGGCGATAACTTCAGGGTCCAGACCCTTCCCGTCATCTTCAACCGAAAGTACTACCTCTCCTCCGGCATGCTCCGCTGAAAGACGTACCATACCCCGGCGCGGCTTTCCGGAGCGCGCCCTGTCCTCCGGTAGTTCGATACCGTGATCCAGGCTGTTCCGGATCAGGTGGACAAGAGGATCGTTGATCTTTTCAATCATGGTTTTGTCGAGTTCCGTATCATCGCCCTCGGTGATAAAATCTACCTCTTTGCCCAGCCCGGAAGAGAGGTCCCGGACCAGTCTCTTGAAGCGGGTAAAGGTTGAACCAACCGGAAGCATGCGAACACCCAGGACGCAGTCCCGGAGTTCGTTCGTGAGATGTTCGACCCTCTCGACCGCGTTTGACAGCTCTGCGTTTACAATAGAGGAGGTCGCCTGACTTAACTGGGCCTGAGTCGTCACCAGTTCGCCGACTATATTGATCAATTGCTCCAACTTTTCCGCGGCCACCCGAACGCTCGTTGATCCGTGCTTTTCCGCCTGCCGGCGTGCCACCTTTTGCTCGACCAGAGCCGAGTCGATTTTTTCCCTGGTTACCACACCGGACTCAGCCAGCAGCTCTCCCAGTCTCTTCTGGCTCTTTGCTGCCGTTTCGACTGCTCCCGGCACCACATCTCCACGAGCTACCAGAATCTCACCGAGTCTCTCAGGCGGCACATCCTGCCGGGAAGCGGAATTGATCTTCTCAATCGTAATCTCGCTGGTGTCTTCGACAAAGATAAAGACATCCTTAATGGCGTTAGTGCCGGCACTCGTCACCAGGGTCATGTCCCAAGCCGAATAGCAGTTCTCCACGTCCAGGTCTTCCAGGTGCGGGATTCGGTCGGTAATGGCCGTAACCCATAACCTGCCCAGGCCATTCAGCTCCTGCAGTATGGCCAGGGGGTCGATTCCAAATCTGAAAACATCAAGTCCCGGGACGAAACGAATTCGGTAGGTGGATTCCGGGACATTCCCGGACGAGTCGGTTGTGCCATCCTTCTGCAGAAGGGGAGCAGGGGGAGGTTCTCGCTCCCTATCCTGAAGATCCGATTCTCTTTCCTGCGGCAGCAAACCCTGCAGCGCATCAATAATGCCCTGTCGGTTTTGCTCGCGTCCGGAGCCCTTATCGTCTCCGAACAATAACTCGCCGATCTCGTCTCTTGCCGCCAGAATCAAGCCGGTCATATCTCTTGTCACCGGGATAGCGCCGTTTCTGGCCTGGTCAAGAACGGTCTCGACGTGATGGGTGAAGGCGGCGACCCTGTCGAAACCGAACATGGCGCCCGACCCTTTAATAGTGTGCATGGCCCTGAAAACCCGGTTGATAAGTTCCGTATTCCCGGGTTCATCCTCCAGTTCGAGAACCGCGTCTTCAAGCTCGGCCAGAAGTTCCCTGGCCTCTTCGAGATAAGTCTGAACGTGCTTTTCTTGAGTATTCATTTTTTGAAGATCCTTTGAGCTTTCAGCAATCTTGCGGCCCTGGAAAGGGCCGCCTATCGGTGTTCCTTCCGAGTTCCAGTTTGATAGGCGGGGCTTTCCAGCCCCGCCAAACACGCAACGCGAAAAAGCTCTTGCCCCTTCATCTCAACACCTTTTTTATAACCGCCACCAATTGCTCCGGCTTAAACGGCTTTATGATCCAGCCGGATGCGCCGGCGGCCCGGGCCTCGCTCTTCTTTGCCTCCTGAGATTCGGTGGTCAGCATCACGATCGGGATAAACTTGTGATCGGGCATCTTTCGGATTTCTTTAACCAAACCTATGCCATCCAGGTTCGGCATATTGAGGTCGGCAATCAGCATGTCTATCCTGGTCTGGGCCGCCTTATTCAAGGCATCCCTTCCATCGACCGCCTCAATGACCTCGTAGCCGGATTGTCTGAGGGTGAAGCTTACCATCTGCCGGACACTGGCAGAATCATCAGCAGTCATGATCAATTTTCCCATACCACTTCACCTCACCCTTTTCACAGCGGGTCTGTTGGGTTTCATTTTATTCAACTCATCAGAGTCGAGTCTCCCCAACCTGCTTGGGTTAGCTTCGGAAGACGGTCTGTAGAGAATGATTTCCCTTGGAGCCTGTCGGACTTAGGGGATCGTTACGAGGAAGTGGAGGAACGAGACCAAATATTCACGACTTTGAGGCGCATGGTAAAACGTTCACTGTTGACCCTTCACCGAGATGGTGCTCTTCAGCCTCCCGCGAACCACTGTGGCCGATTTACGGAGAACACCTTCACCCGCATCGAAGAAAACCTGTGCACGTTCTTACGGACAACGGTTCACCCCGTGAAATAATCTGATGGCATCTCCAGCGCCATCTGAAATGGTCTCGGCATTCAACAGCCCCCGGAATTAGTGAGCGTCTATTTCACAGGGTGAACGGATAACGGTTAACAGATACTGGCCGTTCCCCCCACTTCCGCAGTAGATCATCCCTAAGTCCCACAGGCTCCTGGGAGTCTGTGGCTTCGGTGAACGGAAAGCCGTCAACTCTGAACGGTTACCGATTGCTACCCAAATGGACGCTTGTGAAGCAAGACCCGGATAGGCGGGGTTTTCCAACCCCACCAACAATGAACGCCCCGGTCGCCGGGCGGCCCTGGAAAGGGCCGCCTATCTAGGCTTCTTATCATTCCGCAATCCGACATCCCACAGCCGAGAGCGGCTGTGCTGCAACTCGCAACAGTCCTCATTACTCATTACCGGTCGTCTGTCGTCCATCGTCCGTCGTCCATCGTTTCCTCTCATTCCGCAATCCGCATTCCGAAATCCGAAATCAACTAGACCCTCTCAAAATCCGCGTCCAGCTTGTCGCCTTCGCCCATCTGCAATGCGATTCCGGCGTGGTCCGGTGCGCTCCCGTTGCTTTTTCTTGCCGCAACGGTCTTCACATTGTGAGACAAAAAATGCGTGGCTTTTGCCTTGCGGGTCGTCCTCGGCGCTGCAATGACATGCTGCATCATATCCCCTCTTGTTGACCTGCCATCATCGATTTTGAAGAAGGCAATGACATCCTGGAGGTTTTCCGCCTGCGCCGAGAGTTCCTCGGCCGTGGAAGACAGCTCCTCGGATGCCTGAGCATTCTGCTGAATCACTTGATCAAGCTGCTGGATGGCCTTGGTGATCTGTTCGGCCCCGGCATTCTGCTCGTTAGATGATGCGCTGATCTCCTGCACCAGGCCGGCCGTCTTCTGTATATCGGGAACGATCCTCCCCAGCATTTCGCCGGTTTTTTCCGCTACCTCCACACTCGACCCCGCCAGTTTGATGATCTCGGTCGCCGACATCTGACTTCGCTCGGCAAGTTTTCGCACCTCCGCCGCCACCACGGCAAATCCCTTGCCGTGCTCTCCGGCCCGCGCCGCCTCGATAGCTGCATTCAACGCCAGCAAGTTTGTCTGCCGCGCGATCTCTTCAATCACGGAGATCTTGCCGGCAATCTCTTTCATGGCGCTAACAGTCTCCGTAACAGCCTTACCTCCTTCAGATGCATCTCCGGCCGATCTCAGCGCGATCTTCTCCGTCTGCTGTGCGTTCTCAGCGCTCTGTCTGACGTTGGCGCTCATTTCCTCCATGGATGAAGATGCCTCCTCCGCAGCGGCTGCCTGTTCGGTTGCCCCTTGCGACATCTCCTCAGACCCTGCACTCAACTGCCGGCTCCCTGAAGCTACATTGTTCGACACAGTTTTTATGTTAGCTACGATTTCCTGCAACTTCTCCACCATATTCTTCATCGCCGCCAGCAACTGCCCGGTCTCATCCTTGCTGTCCACCTCAATCTTACAGGTGAGGTCCCCTTCAGCCAGTCTATTTGCCACCCCCACTGCTTCGCTCAGAGGCCTGGTTATGCCATGCGTAATCCATGCACCTATCAAAGCGGCCAATACGAGCGCCACCCCGGCAAGCAGAAACATCACCCATCGCACCCTTGAACCGACATCTTGGGCCTCCTTGTAGCGGAATGCCGTCCGCTCGTCCTGATATTTCACCATTTCTCGCAGACTATCCCGCCACGCCTTTACCTTGGGGCCAGCTTCGTCCAATAAGCTCCGGACTGCTTCTTCCCGCTTGTTGGCAAATGCCAGGTTCATAACAACCTGATTTGCCGCACGACCCTGATCCCTGTTTTCGTTGATCTTGACGAAAATAGCCTTCCCTTCGGAACTGTCCGTCATCTCTTCGAGTTTCTTGGATGCCTCATCGTATTTCCTCCCTGCCTCGTCGATCTTGTTCTTCTCCTTCGTCTTAGCAGATGAGTCATCAAGGAGGGCTATTGTGCGTACCACCCGACTAACAATGTGCGTGGCATCAAGCATGTCGTTGGCAAGACCGGTTCGCACATTGTTAACCTCGACAATCCTCTCCAGCTTCTGCTCAAACGATCCAATGCATACAATACCTACGACCACCAAGACGATCATAAACATTACCAATAAACCAAACGCCATACCCAGGCGTGAGCCGATTTTCATGTCTTTAACCCGCTTCATATTGATCTCTCCTTTTCACAAACCAGAATAACTTCACTTTGCATCTTTCCGACGTCTCTGCAGTCGTCATATTGACAGGGTTTCTTCCGGAAATCCGCCTTTTGTCATGGGCACGGTTTTCTCGAAGTCGCTGCTGCCCCCCGCCCCCTGCAACTGCAGGATTTCATCCGTCGAGACTATCCGGTCCATTTTCAGAATGATAATGAACCTGTCCTGCTCTCTTCCCATACCTTCAATGAAATCCGTGTTGAGACGCAAGCCCATCCTCGGCGGGGGTTCCACCTCGCTGTCCGCAATTTCGAGAACTTCTTTAACGGAATCAACAAGGCATCCTATCGTGGCCATGCCCCCGTCCAGCTCCACGTCCACAATCACAATGCACGTGTCAACCGTCCGTTCGCC
>JAZDGK010000292.1:0-28126 GCA_043806955.1 Pseudomonadota bacterium
GTGTCTCCCGGCGGCAAATCATCAAACAGTATCCCGGTAATCAGACTGGAATTGGCTTTCGTGGCCTGATCGATAGAAGTAAAGGAGGACGTTGACCGGTATAGATTGTATCCCTTTACGGCATCCTGGGACTGCATCCAGGTCAGCCTTACGGCGCCGCCGGCTATCGCCTGACCGGCAAAGCGCGTGGGCGGTCGCGGGATGCTCGTGTCCAGGGTAACCAGGACTACAGCGGTCAGGGGGCTCATCCCCGCACGGTTGCGCGCAGCAGCCTGAATTCTGTTTTGGTTTCCTGTTAACAGGACAACGGCGCTGAAATTGCCGTGATCGTCAACCGATACAGTGCCGCCGGTCTGTGCACCATTATTAAACAGAAGAATCTCCGTCTGCTTCTCTGCCGATCCCGTTACAGTTATCGTTGAGGCATTGGTGACCGTGCCGTTCACAGGTGAATTTACTGTGGGTGTTGCCGGCAGTTCCAGCGCGGCCGTTATATTGTAATCGAGACGGGCAATATTGCCGAACGAATCATACGCCATAATGGTCAGGACATGACTGCCGTCGGCAATCGCCGGCAGATCCAGGAAACACGAGTAACCGTCTGCCCCGTTCGTGTCCGTGCGATATAACACCCCGTCCAGACGGAATTCCATGCGGCTCACACCGCTCGGATCCGAAGCGATGAGGGTGAAAGTCCCTGAACGGTGCAAGACCCCTCCATCAACAAAAACAGCGCCATTCAGTTTGAAATCGGAAAGAGCCGGACCCTGGGTGTCGGGGACCGGCATGGCGGAAACGCTTGTGACTTCCTTTTTCTCGTTGCCGGAGGTGTTCACCGCAGTCACGGCGAAATAATAAGTCACATTGTTCGAAAGCCCGGAAATCGCGGCCGAAGTTGAGGTGGTGGCGAGACTGTGCGTAAGCCCCTCTACGGATGAGAGCTCGCTGTTGCTCACATAAACGGCATAGTGCTTAAGATACTGCGACGGACTGATGCCGGACCAGTTAAGAACTACGCGTCCACTGAAAGGTGTGACCGCCAGGCCGGAAGGATTCGGGAGTAGAGTCACGGCAGTGATCGAAACGCCCCTGCTTTCGTTCCCTGTTGTATCATAGGCCGTAATCTTGAAGGTGCAGCCGGTGCCGGGGCTCAGGCCGGTGTATTCATATGTGTTTATGGTCTTACCCAGCAAGAACGGTTCTGTCGTACCGTTGAAATAGATCTTATACCCTGCCAAATCGCCGTATGTATCCGCAGAATGATTCCAGGTGAAAATAAGCCGGGTATCGAAAGACTGGGCCTTGAGATTGGTGACATCTTCAGGAGGCACATCATCGAAGACCGTGAAGGCGACGGGCTGGCCGGCACTGGATGACTCATTGCCGGCGGCATCGCGGGACAAGACTGTGGCTGTGTAGGTAGCATTGGGAATCAGGCCTGTGAGCGCCACATCGTGACTTGTCTTTAAGGTTGAATCCAGAGCGGAGCGATGGTGCGATCCTCCCTCGATCCAGTATTCGACCTGGGAAGTCGCGGGTTCATCGGTTTGCCATAATACGTGCGCAGAGGTTCCGATGATTCTCTCCGCCGGAACGGTTATCCCCGATATGACCGGTGGAATGATGTCCGCGTTGAAATTGCGCACTGCCGGGGTCTCGTCGATATTATTGCTTCCGTCCATGGCCCTTACGGAAAAGACATGGCTGCCGTGGCTGAGCCCTGTGAAGGTCTGGGTCACGATAGTAGTGAAAGCAGACCATTCATTCTCATCCAGCCGGTATGAATAAACAGGCGGGCATCCCGAGTTGTCCGTCCCCGACCACTTGAAAGTCACGTTTGCCACTGAGGCGCTTCCCTCTGCCGGACCCTGGGTGATAGCGGTTTCCGGCGGAATAAGATCCGGGGCGGTTGAAAAAGACGTCTCTTCAGAGTAATCCGACCAGGCATTCTTGTTGTCTTTGTAGCGGACACGCCAGAAATAGGAGTTGCCTGTTTGCAACTTTCCACACGGGATGGCGATGCTGTTCAGATTTGTTTTGTTTTCGCCGCTGTCAAAGGTCGGGTCGGAATAGGATCCGAGCTCAGTTCTGATCTGCCACTGCGCGGCGGTCTGGAAGTCGGTCGCGTCGGGATCGGAAAACGTACCTGCAGAAAGCGCCACGGACGGCAGCAACCCGGCGGTTCCATCGGCTGGAGATATATTGACCGGCAGGTCCGGCAAGAAATTATCCGGCTCGCCGTTGTAACCGCCCAGCCCGCCATAAGCGCCCATATCGGCCCGGGTTCCGTCTTCATCCAGATAATACGGATCGCCTCTGTCGATGCAGGGCGAGCCGGGTCCAAGGTGCAGATCTTCCGCGGAGACGAAGCGAGGGTCTAACGAAATATCGCCGCCCCCGGCTGTGATATTGTAATAGTTCGTGGCATTCGCCCAGACATCGTTATAGCCCAGGTCATGAATCCCTGTGGTATTATTTCGGTAAATGCCATAATTGTTTTCGGCAATGATATTGCTTCTGATGGTGCAGGTGTAAGAGCTGCCGTAAAGGTAGTAATAGATCCCATAACCGTTGCCCACAATGGTGTTGAACTCTATTACCGAACTCTTGGCGCTGTACAAATAGACCCCGTAGCCGGTGTGATCTCTGATAATATTGTTCCTGATCGTGGAGCTCGATCGACTGGAACCGGCATAGATTCCATTCACATTTTGTGCAATATGGTTGTTCGTAATCACCGGACTTAAATTGGAGCTGCCAATATATATGCCGTAATTAGAATTGCTTAGGATCTTGCAGCCGTCGATCTTGGGATTGGAAGCAACCGCAATGTAAATACCATAGGAAGCGTTCTGCGAAACAGTGCACCCGTCTATCTCAGGACTCGACCAGGTCAGGTATACGCCGTAGTCACTACTGGATGTAACTGTGCATCCGCTGATTTTGGCATTCGAATATGAGAGATAAATACCCGTCTTGCCGTTTTGAATCAGGGTGTTTTTGATACTGGGCGAGGCACTGCTGCACTTTATGCCGGTTTGAGCGTACTCGACCGTGGCGTACTCCATCACATTGGTATCCAGACTGGAATCGTTAAACGTTATTCCTTTCCAAATACCGGCAGAAGGAATGGATGAAGCTGATGTAAAGAGAATTCCGGCATCTTCCGTACCGATTGCGGTCAACTTGCCGTTAATGATCAGTCCCGCACCGTCATCGAACTTCACCGTCGTGCCGGGGTCAATCTTGAGAACCACGCCTGCCGGCACCGTGACATCAGCGGTAATGACCACTTCACCGGACCATCTTTCGTCTTGCTCCAACTCTCCCGACGTAGTGGGGGTGGTTGAACCCGGAAGCGTAAAGGCCGGCGGATCACCGCCATTTCCGTAGGCGCCGATCTGCGCACCGCCTTCACCGGCAGTGAGAAGCGGAGACTCGCCCTGAAGTGTGAAATCGTTCCCGAACTGATCGGTAAAGAGCGGATCTACGGATAAATCCGTGACGCCTGCGTTTATTCCATAGTAATCGGCGCTATTCGACCAGACGTCGTTGAAGGCCAGATTGAAATTAGTACCCGACGAAATCCGGATGCCATAATCGTTTTCTACTACTATGTTGTGGTTAACGGCGACGCTGCAACTACTGTCATAGAGGCTGCAATTCATCCCGTAACCGTTATTGATGATCGTATTGAATTCTATGGACGAATCTTGCGCACTCGTGAGCATGATTCCACAACTGCTGTGACCTCTTATGATATTGTGTTCTACCGTAAGGTTGCACTCCCATGCGTAAATCCCGTCTGTATTCCGGACCAAATGGTTGTTTGTGATAATCACATTTGACTTCCAAAGGTATATTCCGTACTTTGACTTTGTAATTGTGCACCCGTGTATAATCCCGGGGGAGTAACCCAGGGATAAACCATATTCTTGATTGCCCGCAAAAGCACAATCATAGATTTCAGTGTCCTTTGACAGGTATAGACGCAATCCATAATCGACGTTGTCCTCAAAAGTGCAGCCGTGAATTTTGGCGCTGCCTTGGAAAAAATAAATGCCGGTTTTATTATTCCGGACGAGTATGTTATTCAGCAGAGGTGCTGCGTAATCGCTCGTTATCCCGCATTCCGCATGTTCAACGGTCGCATTCTCAATAATACTGATATCCAGGGCAGTACTTCCGAATATTATCCCCTTCCAGCTTCCGGGAACAGGACCGGATGAGGCGGAAGTGAAAGTAATCCCGGCCTCGGCTGTTCCGGCCGCGATCAGTACGCCATTAATGTAAAGTCCTGTACTATCGCTGAAGTTGATGGTCGTGCCGGGATCGATCTTGAGTATTACGTTCTGGGGAACGGTTACATCAGCGGCAATGTGCACGTTGCCCGACCAAATTTCATTTTTGCTTAGAGTCCCGGAGGTGGTGGGAATAGTGGAAGGCGCAATGATAACGGCCGGCGGGTTTCCCCCTCCTCCGTAGGCGCCGATTTGAGCGCCCCCTTCACCGGCGGTAAGAAGAGGCGATCCGGCCTTAAGGGTAAGGTCTCCACTTAGAATATCGCTAAAGAGGGGATCTGTTGAAAGATCCGTCTCTCCGGCTGTGATGTGCTCGTAGTTGGTGTTGTTTCCCCAAACATCGTTTTGGGCGAGAATGTAATTCTTGGAGGCATCGGACCCACATATACCACTGAGATTATGAGTTATGACATTGCCTTCTATGGTGCAGCTCTGACCAAAACTGCAGTAAATCCCCCGGCCGTTACCCGCGACGGTGTTGAATTCGATAGTTACGTCTCCAGTATTATACAGAGCAATAGCATCCGACTGATTCCTGAGGACATTGTTTCTAATGGCAATGCTGACATGATTGCCGGTGATACCGTTTCCATTCCCCATAAGGGTGTTGTTAGTTATGACCGGCGATGGATAATCGGATTGACCCTCACAGCAGATCCCCGCGTTCCAGTGATTCAGGATGGTGTTGCCGGTTATGATCGGACATGATTGGTAACAGTGGATGCCGTTTGTACTATTCCCGGAAAGTGTATTGCAGTCTATTCGGAGATCGGAGGCGCTGCCGCAATAGATCCCTCCTGAATTATTCTCCGAAATCGTGTTTCCTTCTATACGGGCATTGGAGAGACCGGAACTGTAAATGCCGTAGTTCGCATTAGAGAATATGGTACTGTTCGTTATTACTGGGGAGGCGCCCTGGAGATAGATGCCGTCATAAGCATATTGGATCACGGCATAGTCAATTACGCCCTCGCCGCCGGAGAAGAACAGGCCGTGCCAGTCGCCGCGTTCGGGATATTTGCTGCTGGAGGTGAAAACGATCGTTTGAGACGACGTCCCCTGAGCAATCAGCCGTCCCTTGATGATTATCTCGCTCTTGTTATTGTTCCGGCCGCTTTGTTGGTCGTCCCTGTCGGCAAGGAATACTATCTTTGTGCCGGGTTCAAGCGTGAGGGTAATGCCTGGGTTTACAGTTATGTCTCCGTGACAAAATAGGGGCTGTCGGACGGGGTCCAAGTGGTATCTTCCGATATTTCACCACTTACCGTTGTGACTGTATATAAGGCGGTATCCGCATGTATCCGTCCCACCCCCCAGTCATCAGCGGAATCATTGTAGAGAACGGTTATGCGATCTCCGGTTGATACGTCCAAATCTCCATCAGGAGAGCCGGAGCCGGAATTGTCGCAGGCTATCGATCCCCTGAAGACGCCGGAATCGGCGGCGGATTCGGTCAGTATGACCGGTTCGGTGACCGGGCTTCCTGCGACGGTGCTGAAGGTGAAGGTATCACCCAGCCCATAATTTTGGGCGCCCAAATATATGGTGAATGTAACTTCCCCGTTCGTGGAAACGTATCTGGCATCCGGGATGGCATCGGCATGGCGCCCGCTCACCGAGCCTGTAACAGAGAACACCCCGTATTGGTCATCATAGGTTAGAGTCCAGTCCTCGTTCAGAGCAGTCAGCCCGGTCAGGATCTCACTCATTTTGCCATCACCGACATTTGAACCGGATTCAGGGACTATAGGGAGAGACGGCGTACCGGTATCTTCGGTATCGCTGGTTATGTACACGGTCACATTTTCGATGATATCAGGGTCGGTGTTCAAATCAGTATCCGTCACCTGGATATGAACCGATCCCTCTGATCGATAATTGTCTACATCTCTCCAGTCGGCATCTGTAAGCTGGACGACTCCAGTGCTTGCGGTGGAAACCGGGGTCCCGTTTTCACTGCCCAGCCAACCGGAATAGTTTACAATGCCGTAGCCGGACCAGACATCGTCAAAATAGTCGTAGATGGTGGATATGTTCTTGGGATTCCCCCCTGAATTCATCTCGCCTGTGGCTGTGGCTCCCCACCAGTTATGTCTCGCATTTATTTGACATTCCGACCAGTTCTCGATGTCATATCCACCCATACCATAGCCCGGATGAGCGCCATTACTGTAGATAGTGTTCCAGTTGATGACGGGGGGTGCGGAGCCGGAAGAACCGTAGGACGTATAAACAGTGATTCCGGCACAATCGTTTCCAGTAATCGTATTGTGGCTTATGAGACCGGGCGATTCCGTACAAATGCCATACTTATTGCCGCTTATGATATTCCCGGTTACATCTATTTTAGAGATGCCATACCAGTAAACGCCATTGTAGCTGCCCGATATGGTATTGCCGCTTATGACGGTTACAAAGCCGTCTTGCGGACTGGAGGAATAACAACAAACGCCTGACCCCCATTCCTGGCCATTATTCTGTATGGTATTGTTTGTTATTGTAGCCGAGGAATCCTCAATGTAGACCCCGTCGTAAGTATTATTTGCGATAGTGTTTCCATCTATTATGGGATTTGAAAGGCTGGAACAGTACACTCCGTAGCCGGCGTTCTGCGAGATTATGGTGTGGCTTATAACAGGCGATGCATTATCGAGATAGACCGCATAATACGATGCATATTGAATATCGCAGTAGTCGAGTGTGCCTTGACCGCCGAAGAACAAAATCCCGCACCAGTCATCTGCTTGCGGAGTGGCGGCATCCGAAGTGAATACGACCCGTTCTGATGCCGTCCCCTGAGCAATAAGCGTTCCGTAAACGGTCAGTTCACTCTTGGAGCTGTCCCAGCCGCCTTGTTGGTCATCGCTGTTCTTGGCGAAGAGTACTCGAGTACCCGGCTCGATGGTCAGGGTGACTCCGGACGCGATGGTTACATCCCCGGTCACAAGATAGGGACTGTCTGCCGATGACCATACTGTGTCTTGCGATATGGCCCCACCTGCCACAACGGCTGCATCAATGATGCCCGCCCATGAAAACAGGATGCAGAATAAGGAAACTACACAGAAAGAGAAACGCTTCATCCCGACCTCCAAGTTATCCCTCACATGCCGAGCTTTTGCCGGCTTTCAGCCATCAGCAGCATTGCTGCGCCTGGCTCGGCTTGGCGCCAACCCGATACTTGATCGCAGGTTCTGGACAAAAAATACCGGCAAGACCTTGCCTTAAGGAAGCAAGTCCAGTGCCAAAGGGTTGGTAGACTATAGGGCGTTGGGGTTTGATGTGAATCGCTAGATATAATCAGTGAATATAAAGGTGTCGGCAAATAGTACGGCTTCCCGGACCGGGCTCATTGATAAGAGAAGTGGAACTGTTTTTCCCCTTGAGTGGAAAGAGGCTTCCTTTGGAGGTGAAACAAATTACCCACAGAAATGGTGCGCCGCTCAGATCATTATTGAAGGACTCTGAAGCTCGCACCGCATCCGCTCACCGTTGACCGTTCACGGTTTACGGAGAAAGCCGTACATAAACGCCAAAATGGGGCGGGCAAGAAATCGGATTGAGGGGCATGCGGGACAGAGAGGGGGAACATTATTGGCAGGGATCGATCTTTGTTTGGGTAATTCCTTTGGCTTGTCAAGCATAAAGAAAACCCCAAATCCACCGCCTAATCGTCTTGCATATCGACGTCGTTGAGTCAGATGCAGTCAACTCGGGCATACGGGCGGTGGATTGACCATGGACCGCGGACCATAGCCGCTGTGTTTTCGTGGCCCATCGTCTATCGTCAATCCGCCGCCACAGATCACACACTTACTTAAACCTCATAAGATTTGACGGCGGATTCGGGATCTTTCGCTGGATTTTTCTATGTCCTTTGTGTATCCATGATGGACAACAAAAGCGGTTTACCATTGTTTTCAGTCCCCGGGAGGCAATTTGAAAACCAGGGAAAGGACCCTCTTCGTCTGTCAGGCATGTGGATACAGCGCAATTAAGTGGCTGGGCCGGTGCCCTGACTGTGGCGGATGGAATTCTCTTGTTGAGGAAAGAGTCCTCAAAGAATCCGGCACAGGCGCCGTGGCCGGCGGTCTCTCCTCCGAAGGCCCTCCTCTGTCGCTAATTGAAATTCCCCTTGATGCCGAGACGAGGATTTCCAGCGGAATTTCAGAATTTGACCGGGTGCTGGGCGGCGGTTTGGTCCCGGGATCGCTATTGCTCATCGGCGGGGACCCGGGCATCGGGAAGTCAACTCTCCTCCTGCAAACCCTGGCAGGGCTCGGCAAAAGAGAACTCGTCACTCTCTACGTGTCCGGTGAAGAATCGGTCAGACAAATAAGACTTCGCGGCGAGAGGATCGGGGCAATCCATCCTAACATCTACACCGTAACAGAGACTTCCGTAGAGAGGATACTTTCGATTGTGAAGGATTTCAAGCCGGCTGTCCTTGTCGTTGACTCGATACAAACCCTGTATAGTTCAGAACTCGGCTCCGCTCCGGGGAGCGTGTCCCAATTACGTGAATCCGCATCGAAACTCATGGTAGCGGCAAAACAAACCGGTTTGCCCGTCATCCTGATCGGGCATGTGACAAAGGAAGGCGTCATTGCCGGTCCCAGGGTTTTGGAGCACATGGTGGATGTCGTCATCTACTTTGAGGGCGATCCGAGTCATGCCTACCGGATACTCCGTACGGTCAAGAATCGCTACGGGTCGACAAATGAAGTCGGTGTCTTTGAAATGAAAGATGGGGGCTTGACCGAGGTGACGAATCCGTCTGAAATCTTTCTCCACGAACGGCCCACGCAGGTTCCAGGGTCTGTAGTGGTTGCCTCCATGGAAGGAACTCGACCCATTCTTATAGAAGTACAGGCATTGGTCAGCGCTGCAGGAATCGGAATGCCGCGACGCACAGCTATCGGCATCGACCCGCAACGGGTCTCGTTACTCGCGGCCGTTTTGGAAAAAAGAAACGGCCTTGTGCTGCACGACAGGGATATCTATATTAATGTTGCGGGCGGCATTCGGATAGATGAGCCGGCAGTCGATCTCGGGACCGTTCTTGCCATCATATCGAGTTTCCTCGAACGTTCGGTAGATCCAAAACTCGTGGTCTTCGGAGAGGTTGGTTTGGCCGGAGAGATCCGCGGGGTCGCCAAAGTCGATCTCCGCCTGGCCGAAGCGGCACGCCTCGGTTTTACCCGCTGTATTATTCCCCGTAGTAATCTCGATCACGTCAAGAACAGGTTCCCCGATTTGATAGGCGCTTCGAATCTAAACGAAGTGATAGAGCACGTTTTCAAATAACCCAAACAATATTAAACCGCAGAGCACACAGCGCGGCTACGCCGCAACCAAAACAAAGTACTGAGTACTGAGTGAAACTTGACCTTGTAACAGTGCGGTTTCATTAACGATATCCGAGATAACTTTAACAAAATTTTAAGAAACGTAACGTTAGTAGTGCAGACATCGCGGAGATTTTGCGTGTGGTTTCTGCTTTCCGGTCTTCTACCGTAAAGCAGAAACCGTCAGTTCGCAAGAGTCACTGGTAAATGACCCCAAAACTATGAACTTTCCGGGAGATGGGCATCTTTTTCCCGCGAGTTGGCTTTTCTTTCATTCTTTCCAAGAAACAATTCTCTGCGTTCTCGGCGTGCTCTGCGGTGAATCACGAAGTTCACTCCGCCTGCAGAAAAGCCTCGATAGCCTTAAATGTCATGTAAAGGTCTGCCTTGTGAGTGATTTCAAACGGCGAATGCATTGACAGAACGGGAAGCCCCATGTCGATGATATCCATTCCGTAGGGGGCAAGGAATTTAGCTACCGTACCGCCTCCCCCCTCGTCAACTTTTCCCAGACCACCGACTTGCCAGACCACTTTTTTCTCATTAAGAAGCCTTCTTATCCATCCGACATACTCGGCATTAGCATCGCTCGCGCCATATTTTCCTCCCGATCCCGTATACTTTGTCAGACAGACCCCATACCCCATCTTGGGATCGTTTCTCTTTTCGTGCACTTCCTGAAAATCCGGATCAATGGCGCCGGCAACATCCGCGGAAATTGCCTTGGACCGCGACAAGACTTGGTGGATAAAATCCACTTCCACTTTGGTTCGCGTTATCCTGGCCAGGTCAAAAATGAAACTCTCCATGAATCTCGATTGAGCCCCCGTGTTCCCCTCACTCCCGATCTCTTCTTTATCCAGGAATAGACAAATCGAGGTAAAACATGGATTCTGTGCCGGGAGAATTGCTTCCAGACTCGTAAAGGCTGAGGACCGATCGTCCTGTCCATATCCACCGACCATACTTCTGTCGAAGCCGACATCCTTGCTCTTTTCCGCCGGAACTACCTCGAGTTCAGCACTAACGAAATCCTCCTCCATCAGTCCGAACTGGTTTTTGAGATAAGAAAGCATATTCAGCTTGAATCTTTCCTTTGCCTCCTTTTCGGGAAAAGGAAGAGCGCCGACCAAAAGATTCAGCTTTTCCCCGACTATTATCTCCGGCAGTTTCTTCTCGTACTGCGTCCGGCGGGCAAGATGGGGGAGAAGGTCGGTAATGACGAACACCGGGTCGTCTTCCCCTTCACCTATGGAAATTCTCTGCTTCTTGCCGTCTCTATCTATGATTACGCCGTGCAGGGCGAGAGGGCGTGTTACCCATTGGTACTTCTTTATGCCGCCATAGTAATGGGTCTTCAGAAATACTAGATCAGTATCTTCGTACAGAGGTTTTTGTTTTAAATCGAGTCGTGGTGCATCTATGTGGGATGCTACCAGCCTTACGCCCTCGACAAGCGGTCGTCGTCCGATAACAGCCACTGCGACGGCCTTATTCCTGTTGATTGCAAAGACCTTTTTACTGTCCTTGGCAGCACGTATTTCGCTGTACCCCTTGGCTGTTGCCTTTTGAACTATGACGTCCACGGCCTCTCTCTCGGTTTTGGCCTCGTTCAGAAATTTCATATATCCTTTGGCAAAAGAGTAAACCTCATCCTTTTCAGAGGCGTCAAGAGTGTCCCAAACCGGCTTGGACGGAAAACTCAGTTCCTCTTGCAGCTTTTTTATCTCTTTTGCAGTCATCTTCTTAGACATGAAGCAGGCCCTCTTTTGCGGCTGAATTATTCCCAATCACTACGTTCGCTTCCTTTGGCTGATTACTATAGACTCACTGTCATTGACTTAAGCATCTTCCCGGACACAGCAGTTTCTGCTCGTCATTCCGGCTTTCGCCGGGGCGACGGATGGAAACGATTAGGCTATCCTTAAGTCAATGACAGTGACTATAGACTTTCAGATAAAGCTTCTGGGTGCGTTATCGGTCGGGGATGTACGAACTGGTACTATCCCCTCCCTGCTGCCTTCCCAAAAACATTATCTGAAAGTCTATATCTTGCTCCAGGTTCGCCATCCGATCTTGCGGCGCCTCTGCAGAGATTGTTCAAACCTCTCGCATTGTTTGGCCTTCTGTTTTTTGTACGTAACATGAACGAATATGGCGCGTCAACGCATCTTTTTTAAGAAAAACCGTCTTCTTTTCTTGAGAGGCTGGTTGCAAAAGGCGTAACACCGGTGAAAACCGGTGTCCAGGAGTATCTTAATCCGGTTGAATTACTGGATTCCGGCTTTCGCCGGAATGACGAGAATGCTGGTCATAAGAGTTTTGCAAAAGGCTCTTCAGAAAGGGTTTTAATAATGGAATGAAGGGAGAGAGCAACAGGCGGTTGTTATGTTTCCGGGGGCTAATGGTCAGTCTGCGTTTGAAGAAACAATCTGATTTTCTTTCCTTGATCAAAATTTTCGGTAGTGCATATCCATTGTTAGAGTCTTCTTAGTTGAACTCGGTATCGCAGTTATCTTTTATGATTTCTTTAACATTTTCGAGGGTATAGAAGATGTCGTGCAAAGTCAGGTGAGGATGATCAGTACAAAATTCGTCTATTGCTTCAAGCACACGCTCTGCAAAGTCTTCATATTCGTCAACAGTCAAAACCTTCGCAGGTTCGCATGCCAGGAGCCGATCAAGATCTATACCGTGACAACGAAGTAATTCCTCTTTAATAGCGTTGAATCTTCTATCACGCCCTCTCTTCACTGTCTTTTTGTTCTTGATGCTTACTACCTTGGACATTCGGATCTACTCCCTCTTGAACTATGTAGATTTTTGTTATTTTAAGGTAATAGCCTCCTAAAAACAAGTTTTTTTTGAATAACAACCAAAGAGGCGAAGTGCAGCGGCATCAAAAACAACTCCGAAAAGATTCGATCCGTGCTGTTAGACTCTTTCTTCATAACCCTCAAAAAAGAAGTTCCTATATCTCAAGCTTGGTGGTCTCGAAAAAAGTCGTCCCTCCGGTGAAACCCTGAGTCCAACCCCCCCGTAACTACTTGAATAGACTGGATTCCGGCTTCCGCCGGAATGACAAAAAACAGTACTTTTTGACTTTTTACGAAATTATCCCTACAACGATATTTAGCTCTTTTGGTCCTACATATTGTATATATCAATGACCTGGCATACAATATGTTGCGGTAAGCCAAGCAAGTATCGTTGTAGGGTTATCAAGCTTTAACAATCTTGTTGGATCGAACGGAATGAATCCAAACAAGTTGGGGCTGCACCGGTTTCATAAACTCATTTTTGAGGAGGAAACCAAATGTTTGAAAAGAACAGGGGCAACTCAGCCCCGCATATCGGCCCAACTCTTATGTTCCAGCCGGTTGATTCTCTTATTTCCTCGGCCATTCCCGCTGCGACACCTGGAATTATCAATTCTTTGTTAATAACTCTATTTTCCATACAAGCTTCTTCCAATGCTTTCCTTATCCTCTTCGGGTCGAAAGTGTTATAAATGATAGCCATATCGACCGTATTTCCATGAGTGTCGGTGAAAAGAAGATAGAATGAAGCGCTCGTTGTAGAAAAAAGCTCCATAAGTACGAGCTGCGTATATTCATTATTGCCTGAGAGCAATACCGGTGAGACTGGAGTGGGGTTGTTTATTTCGACCAATCCTATGGTTCCGGGCCTGGGATGTGTAAGAAGAGGTACTTCCGGCAAAATGCTTTCTGCCTTTAGAACTGTATCAAGGGCGGTTGCTTCGCTTTCTGAAAGTGCAGCGCACTCCGCAGGTTTTCTTTTCCGTGTGATAATGCTGTTGATAACTTCGTTACAGGAAAATCCGCACTTATCACAATCTTGGCGCAGATGAAAGTACTTTCTGATATCTATTGTGTCCAAATAGAGGTTAGCTGAAGTCAAGGAAATATCTCTATATGAGTAAACTTGTTGATAAATGTAACTATATGATATTCGATTCTAGTTCTTTCAATTGAAGTTTTTTCTTTTCTAATTTATACTACGATCGCCTTCAGATAAACTTCCTCTAAGAACACTTATTAAGTAGGCCGGGTGAAATTGAAGTGAACAGATTCTCTAATAGATACTTTGCTTTAAATCACTTGTTAAGAGTTTGCAAGGTTATATTAATTAAATATTTATATAAAAACTATTATTAATAAAAGGAACTACCATGCATCTAAAAGTAGAGCGTATTGAGTTACTTAATGGGCTTACAAAGGTACAGACAGTTGTTGAAAAGAAAAGCACGATGCCTATAATATCGAATGTTTTGCTCGAAGCATCCGAAAAACAACTGAATCTGATAGCAACGGATCTGGAAGTGGCTCTCAAAATAACTGTTCCTGCCCACGTCGATGAGCCGGGCAATATTACTGTCTCGGCGAGAAAACTTTACGAAATTATTAGAGAAATACCCAACCCGGAAATTGAACTTGCGGAAACGGAAGGAAGCCGAATAAGAATACTTTCCGGAAAAATTGTTTATAACCTCATCGGATTGCCCGCCGAACAGTTTCCAGCCCTGCCTGTACATGAGGATATGAAAGAGATGGCTATAGATTCGGAATCTCTTCTTGAACTTATCAACAAAACTATATTTTCGGTTTCATTGGAAGATACCCGTTTCAATTTAACCGGCATAAATATAGAAAGAGTAGAAGATAAGCTCAGGATGGTATCCTCAGACGGGCATAGATTGAGTTTAATGGAATTGACCGTCCCGGGGGTAAATAAGCTTGATCTCGATTCAGCAGTACTTCTTCCCAGAAAAGGAGCGAGGGAGATTCTGAAGCTATGTGAGAATCAGAAAGAAATCCGGATAGGGTTCAAAGAAAAATTGTGTATGGCCAGATCAGAAGGAATAAAAATTCTGACACGTTTAATCGATGGGGAATTCCCGGATTATAAGGAGATTATTTCTACTGGTGTGGGAAGAGAGGCTGTGGCGGACAGGAGATCTCTATTGGAAACGCTGAGAAGAACGGCTATTCTCGCTACTGACAAGTATAAAGCGGTGAGTCTGAATTTCGACGAGGATAAACTGGAGTTGATATCCGTCAATCCGGATCTTGGAGATGCAAAAGAAGAGTTGGAGCTTGAATACAAAGGGGAGGCTTTTTCCATTAATTTCAATATGCACTATCTTATACATGTGCTGGAGGTCGTAAGGAGCGAAAAGGTTATCTTGCAGATGGAAAATGAGTCCAGTCCTTGTATTATCAGAGGAAATGAAGATCAGGGATTCTTGGGTATAGTAATGCCCATGAGAATTTAAGGTGAAAATTAATGAATGATATGAACCAAAGTGAGGGGGAAAGCGATTATACCGCGAGCCAGATAAAAGTCTTAAGCGGGCTTTCAGCCGTGCGGAAGAGACCGGCTATGTATATAGGGAATACCTCAACAGAAGGTCTGCATCACCTGGTTTATGAGGTTGTGGATAACAGCATAGACGAAGCTCTTGCCGGGTTCTGTAATGAAATAGAGGTCATAATTCATAAGGACAACAGCGTAACCGTAGAGGATAACGGCCGCGGAATACCTGTTGATATCCATCATACTGAAAAGATACCGGCAGTTGAAGTGGTCATGACCATTCTTCATGCCGGTGGAAAATTTGATAACAAACTCTACAAAGTATCCGGAGGTCTTCATGGAGTTGGGGTTTCCGTAGTAAACGCCCTTTCTGAATATCTCGAAGTAGAGATATTCATGAATAAGACTGTTTATAGACAAAGATATGAGAGAGGCCAGACAGCGACGCCGCTTGAGATAGTGGGGAAAACGCAAAAGAGAGGAACAAAGGTTACTTTCCTGCCTGATTCTGAGATTTTCGAGGAGACAGAATTTAAACTTGATCTCCTCTCTCAGAGACTGCGAGAATTAGCCTTTCTTAACAGAGGATTGAAGATAGTAATAGAAGACGAGAGGTCGGGGAGCAGAAAGGATTTTCAGTATGAAGGAGGAATAGTCTCGTTCCTGGAATACTTGAATAAGAACAAGACGGTGATTCATCCGGAGCCGGTTTATATCTCCGGGAGCCGTGGAGACGTAGACATAGAAATTGCCCTTCAGTATAACGACACTTACGGAGAAAAAGTCTTTTCATTCGCGAATAATATTAACACGAAAGAGGGAGGTTCTCATTTGATAGGATTCAGGTCCGCATTGACCAGGACCCTGAATCAATATGCATCCAGCGAAAGCATCCCGAAAAACCTTAGGGAGAGAATGGAAGGCGATGATGTAAGAGAGGGTCTAACGGCTGTTATCAGCGTAAAGATACCAAATCCCCAGTTTGAGGGACAAACCAAGACTAAGCTGGGGAACAGCGAGATAAAGGGGATCGTGGAATCCATCATGAATGAAAAACTCTCCACTTACCTTCAAGAAAATCCTGCTCTGGGAAAAAGGATACTGGCGAAGGTAATAGATGCCGCCCGGGCCAGAGAGGTAGCAAGAAGGGCCAAAGAACTGGTTAGAAAAAAGGGCAGTCTCAGTGATATGGTTCTTCCGGGTAAACTTGCAGACTGTCAGGAAAAAGATCCGCAGGGCAGCGAGATTTATATTGTCGAGGGAGATTCGGCCGGAGGTTCCGCAAAGCAGGGGAGAGACAGGAAGTTCCAGGCCATCCTGCCGCTTAAGGGAAAGATCCTTAATGTGGAAAAGGCCCGTTTTGATAAGATGCTGGAGAGCCAGGAGATAAAAGTGCTCATTGCGGCCTTGGGAGCAGGGATCGGAAAGGACGACTATGATATCGAAAAGCTGAGATATCACAGAATTATAATAATGACCGATGCGGACGTCGATGGTTCGCATATAAGAACATTGCTTCTCACCTTCTTTTACAGGCAAATGCCCGAACTGATAGAAAGAGGTTATTTGTATATAGCCCAGCCGCCACTCTTCAGGGTGGCAAAAGGAAAATCAGAACAGTTTGTTAAGGACGAAGAACTCCTGAGCGACTACTTTTTGAAAAGAGCCATATCAGAAGAGAAAATATCTGTAAAAATCGAAGAAGACGTCCTGGCAGGGGAGCGATTATTGAATTTAGCTGTAAAATTATCTCGATATCAGGATCTCTTGCGGACTCTCGCCAAAAGGGGATACGATTTTGAAATAATAGAGACCCTTACACTGAATGTTGGCGATCAAAAATATCTCTTCCACGGCGATATGAACCTTGAATTGATGGAAAAAGTGTTGAGCGATAATGAATGGCGATATGAAATCATAACAGCCTCCAACGGAAAACAAGAAATAAAGTATTCTTCCAAAACGAGTCAACGCCCCGGCAGGCCCATAGGAATTGAACTCTTGTCTTCTTCCGAATTCCAAAGTCTTTGCGTATTGGGAAATAAAGTATCGCGATTAGGGAATCCACCGTACGCCTTTTCCTTCAACGGCATGAGAGCGGAAATAAATTCGAGAAAAGATGTTCTGGAAAGGCTTATGGAAGAGGGCCGAAAGGGATTTTTCATTCAGCGTTACAAAGGTCTGGGAGAAATGAACCCGGAGCAATTATGGTCGACTACCATGGACCCGGCGAAAAGAACCCTTTTACAGGTGAAAATAGAAGATGTCCTTTCCGCAGATGAGGTTTTTACGGTCCTCATGGGAGATAAAGTGGAGCCCCGGAGAGACTTCATTTATGCTAATGCCCTCGAAGTAACCACCTTGGATATATAAACAAAAGGTACCCGATCGCCCCGTGAAATAGACGCTCACTAATTCCGGGGGCTGTTGAATGCTCAGACCATTTTAAGGGGCGTTGGAGATGCCATGAGATTATTTCACGGGGTGAACCGAAGGAATGCTTTCAGGTTTGTGAGGTATTTATGTTTGTTAATGAGATAATTAATCAGGTCAGCATAGAGAGCGAGATCAAAAAGTCATATCTCGATTATGCCATGAGCGTTATTATCGGCCGTGCCCTCCCGGACGTGCGGGACGGTCTCAAGCCCGTGCACAGGCGCATTTTGTATGCGATGCAGGAGTTGAAGAACTCTTGGGACAAACCGTACAAGAAATCGGCTCGTGTCGTGGGAGATGTGATAGGTAAATACCACCCGCACGGCGATGTTGCAGTTTATGATACACTTGTTCGCATGGCCCAGCCGTTCAATATGAGATACCCGTTGATAGACGGGCAGGGGAATTTCGGTTCCATAGATGGGGACTCACCGGCCGCAATGAGGTATACGGAAGTCCGGATGGCCAGAATCTGCGAGGAACTCTTAGTTGATCTGGAAAAAGAGACAGTGAGTTTTTTGCCTAACTATGATGAGTCTCTGACCGAGCCCGAGGTACTTCCATGTCGCCTGCCGAACTTACTGTTGAACGGGTCGTCCGGTATTGCGGTTGGGATGGCAACCAATATACCGCCGCATAATCTGACCGAGATAATCGAGGGATTGCTTTTATATTTGGACCGCCCGGATGTGGAGGCAAGTGCGCTGATGTCGTGCATTAAGGGTCCGGATTTTCCAACAGGGGGCTTTATCTGTGGAGAACAGGGGATAAAGGATGCCTATACCACAGGCAAAGGAAGTATCAAGATGCGGTCCAAGGTCTCATTCGAGAAGCAAAAGGCTTCCGGGCGAGAGAGTATCATAGTTTCCGAGCTGCCTTTCCAGGTAAACAAAGCGAGACTGATAGAGCGCATTGCCGAATTGGTGCGGGACAAAAAGATAATGGGTGTTCATGTAGTAAGAGATGAATCGGACAGAGAAGGGATGCGCGTCGTAGTCGAGCTGAAGAAAGATGAAATTGCCGATGTGGTTTTGAATCAGCTCTATTCCATGACCCCCATGGAAAGTTCTTTCGGTATCAATATGCTGGCCATCGTTAACAACAGACCCGAGCTCCTGACGTTGAGAGATTACCTGGGCCATTTCATAGAACACCGCCGGGAGATCACCACTCGTAGGATACAGTACGAACTGAAAAAGGCGCAAGAGACCGCGCACCGTTTGGAAGGCTTGAAAATCGCTGTTGACAATCTTGATCTGGTCGTCAACCTGATAAAGACATCATCAACTCCGAAAGAGGCCAAAGAGCGGTTGATCTCTACGCTCAGTCTTTCAGATATACAAGCCCAGGCCATTCTGGATATGCGGCTGCAGCGACTGACCGGACTGGAGAGGGCAAAGATTATCGAAGATTATAGAAAGATACTCGAAGATATCGAGCGATATAAGGGCATATTGGCCAGTGATCTTCTGGTTCGAAATATCATTAAAGAGGAGCTGACGGCCATAAAGGATCTTTATGGAGACCACAGGAGAACGGAGATAATCGGGCATGTAGGAGAGATAAAGATCGAGGACCTGATTACGGAAGAAGACATGGTGGTCACGGTCTCTCATCGCGGATACATCAAACGAAACCCGCTCAGCCTGTATCGTAGCCAACGCCGAGGGGGCAAAGGGATTATCGGGGCTGAAACGGGAGAAGAAGACTTCGTCAAAAACGTGTACATAGCGTCTACGCACGATTATTTTCTGTTCTTTACCAGCCTGGGAAGACTCCACTGGCTCAAGGTATACGAAATACCGGAGGCGGGCAGGCAGGCCAAAGGACGGGCCATAGTGAATCTTTTGAATCTTGGCGCAGAGGAAAGGGTCAAGACGATTCTGCCTGTCCGGACTTTCGAGACCGGTGGTTATCTGGTTATGGCCACGAGAAAAGGCACGGTAAAAAAGACGGCCCTGATGGCCTTTTCACACCCCAGGGCCGGTGGAATCAATGCCATAAACATCAGAGAGGGAGACGAGCTGGTTAACGCGGCCCTTACGAACGGAGAAAACGACATTTTTCTAAGTGCGCGACATGGTTCTTCCATTCGTTTCACAGAAAGTGAAATAAGGGATGTTGGACGGACGGCTATGGGCGTCAGGGGAATTAACCTTAGAGAGGGCGATGAAGTTGTAGGGATGGAGATACTGAGAGAGAATGCATCCATTCTCACCGTAACCGAAAACGGCTTCGGAAAGAGAACGCCGGTGCAGGACTATCGAGCACAAAGCCGGGCGGGGAAGGGGATTATTACCATAAAAACCAGCGAGCGAAATGGAAATGTTGTCGGCGTGATGCAGGTTCACGAAGATACGGAAATGCTGTTGCTGGCCAGCAGTGGAAAGATTATCCGAATCAGAATAAGTGATATCCGGAGTATTGGACGGAATACGCAGGGAGTAAAGTTGTTTCAGTTGGAACCCGGGGAAAAGGTAGTCAGTATCGCACGTTTGGTCGAAAGAGAGGAGAATCATGCCTGACAAGGCAGCATCTTCGGTTGGCGTGATAGGCGGCGGGAGTTGGGGGACGACACTGGCTGATTTGCTGGCCGACAAAGGCCATAAGGTTGCCCTTTGGGTCTTTGAGAAGGATCTCGCCGAAGAGATGAAGGCAAACAGGGAAAACAAGACGTATTTGCCGGGAGTAAAGCTTCATTCTCAGCTCGACGTAACCTGCCGGATCGAGGAGGCGGCTCGGGATAAGGAATACCTGGTCATGGCTGCGCCCTCCCACGTTTTCAGGAGGGTGGTGGAGCAGGTGATACCATTGCTTTCTCCGGAAACGATTATCACAACGGTGAGTAAGGGGATCGAAAATGAGACCCTTCTCACGATGACGGAAATCCTCGAGGAATTATTGCCTGAAACCCGGCATGACGACATCGTGGTCCTTTCCGGGCCGAGTTTTGCACGGGAAGTGAGCCAGAAAACACCGACGGCTGTTACCTGCGCTTCGAAGAAGGAAGCAACAGCGGAACGAGTTCAGTATCTCTTTGCCACTTCGTATTTTCGGGTCTATCGGTCGACGGACTGCATAGGTGCGGAGCTGGGGGGGGCGCTTAAGAATGTGATAGCGATCGCCGCAGGCATTGCAGACGGGTTGGGCTTTGGCACGAATACCCGTGCCGCATTGATAACCCGAGGGCTTGCCGAAATCAGCCGTCTGGGCATGAAGCTTGGGGCGCAGCCGCTCACCTTTGCCGGCCTTGCCGGTATGGGTGACCTCGTACTGACGTGTACCGGTGATCTGAGCCGAAACAGGACGGTGGGTTTGAAGCTGGGGCAAGGCCTCAAATTGGCGGAAATACTGGAAGGTATGAAAATGGTGGCCGAAGGAGTGAAGACGACGCGTTCTGCCTATTTTCTCTCCCGAAAGGCTGATGTGGAAATGCCGATTATAGAACAGGTCTATGAGGTCCTCTACGAAAAAAAGGAGCCGATAGAAGCGGTAAAGGAGCTGATGGGGCGGGACTTAAAAGAGGAATGGGAATAAAAATGGCGGAGAGAGAGGGATTCGAACCCTCGGTAGAGGTTTCCCCCTACACTCGCTTAGCAGGCGAGCACCTTCGGCCTACTCGGTCATCTCTCCGCAGAGAGCCGGAAACAATAGCGACAAAAGTAAAAGAACTTACAGGAATATGCCGTTTGGCAAATCCGCACTCTGAAATCGGAAATAACAGTGGCGGAGGGAGTAGGATTCGAACCCACGTCCGCCGTAAGCGGAAGCGGTTTTCAAGACCGCCGCCTTCAGCCACTCGGCCATCCCTCCAATAGACTTTAATTAACATTTGCACATAGTTGTGTCAATATTTGATTGGTTCTCCGGCGCAAATCATGTTGAGTTCTGCGTGCATGGTTTTTAGGGTTTACAATGCAAGTCGCCGGCTAATCCTTGTGCGAGCTTTTTATTTGACAAAATCATCGTCTTGGGCTATAGATTTTACATCTGAGCGGGAATAACTCAGTGGTAGAGTGCAACCTTGCCAAGGTTGAAGTCGCGGGTTCGAATCCCGTTTCCCGCTCCATTTTTTTGCCCTTCCAGCAGCATTCTCCGCCCGAAGGCACTCCGCAAACAACACAGCACGGCGTGGCCGCAACGGAAAGCTGCACCACGAAGACGCCCCAAATCGACCGCCAAATCCGAGTGAGGTTTAAGAAAATGTCTGATCTGCCGCGGTGGATCCTGGACACTAGGAGGCTGTCCGAGAACTGATGATCTACTCCGGAAAGCGGGATGACGGCCCAAATATCCCCGGATTTTCGGGCCATAGGTTCACTATTATCCCTCAAATCCGTGAATATTTGGTCTCGTCCTCCGCTTTCCTCGCTACGATCCCAGTTCTCGGACAGCCTCCTAGGACACAAGAGATTCTTTTGTTCAGCAACGGGGCGGAACAGTATGGCCCAGGGCAACGCCCTGGGATTCAGAGTAGGTCGAATGAGCCCTGAAGGGGTGACACACCTTTTGCAGCATGAAAAACTCTAAGAGAAATCAGAAATTAAACAAAATTGGCGTCGGTAGAACAGGGATGAAAACCAACAAATTGCTTGAGAATAGGAAAAGGGGGAGGGCTGGATTTCGCGAGAGGCGTGGAGGAAAATCAGTGAAGCGAGTAGAGCTGGGAAATGAAGCACCTTCTATATTTCATCTCAGATTCAGCTTTCAAATGGAGAAGACCGCAGGCTGAAAAATAGAAGAGGAGTAGAAAAGCAGAAAGACTTGCTATTTGTTTCCAGTGATCCAAGAAATAGCCGAGCATCCCAGTTTTCCCCCTTCCGCGGATTTGTCATTAAAGTGTTACAGCAAAGGCTATGCCAGTTCACCGGGCCGCGGAATTGCTGTATTCTGTTCGACAACTCGGGAGGGAAGGGGGAGTTTTTGACGAGAAAGCAACACAACCTTGTAGCTATTAAGACACAACAAAAAAGCGGAGTAATATCGAAAATGGTGGCGGCGCAGGGATTTGAACCCCGGACTCCGCGGATATGAGCCGCGTGCTCTGACCAACTGAGCTACGCCGCCTGAGGTCAGATGGAATTAATAGTGGTTTAATGCTAAATTTTCTGTATATTGTCAATAGAAAAAGACAAAGTTAGCGGGATTACTGGTTTTCCTAAATCTCACGTACATGAGCCTGTTGCAAAATGTTGAATTTTGGCCAAGGTCAAGGAAGGAGAAGATTTTAACCCTTGAAGGCTGAAGGCTGGGATGCTGGGAGGCGAGAAGGCTGAGAGGCAATCTCAGCGGGTCAGCTTTGCAGCTTCGGCTTCCCAGCCTCCTGGCTTCCTAGCTTCCTGGCCTTCTGAGGATTAAAATCTGAGCCTGACGCAGACATTGGCCAAAAGAGGACGTTTTGCAGGGGGCTCACATGGTTGCCGATATCTGTTGTAAGTGGAGAGGGGACCCGGAGGTATTGTTCCAGGCTTCATGTGATGCGTGCGGAAGCGTGCAGCGGAAATCACTCCTCTGTCCCGCTTGAATGACAGTGTTCCAGTGGTCGAAAGATATAGACTTCCAGATAAAGCTTTTGGGTGCGTTATCGGTCGGGGATGTACGAACAGGTACTATCCCCTCCCTGCTGCCTTCCCAGAAACATTATCTGAAAGTCTATAACAGATCAGGAGAGCAGTATGAACTATTTTAAAATCGCAGCGGACCGGATCTACCAGGATGCAAAAAACGAAGGGAGGTTGCTCGAAGGCAGATCCCTTGATGAATTGAAGCAAATTGCCTGCAGGCAAGAGGGAGTGATACAGACCCATATAGGATCGGTGGCCGGAGATTCTGAACCCATGTCGAGGTCGGCTCCCCATACAAAGAACAGCATTGATCATCCATTCGGCGAGGAAGAGGAGGCTCTCGCCGCCCAGGCCATCGAGCGGCTTGCGAGAGAACGACTGGTCTGCCTCGATACGGTTGTAGGTGATGGGAGGGAAGGTGTGACCGCACGGTTCATCATGCCGGAGCAATATGCGCAGATTGCATACGGTCTTAAGCTGTTGTTCGATTATCCGGCGGGCAGAGTGGTCGAGAATCCGACCTATACTATTGTATTTTTCACTGATGAGGCCTTTGAACATAACAAGTCTAGGAAGCTCCTGGACAAAGACGTTACCGTGCGCCTCATGATGGGCGAGAAAAGAGGCGATCAGGTAAAGATCTGCCGAAACACGGTCTACCTCGGGGAAGGGAAAAAGGGCGTTTTCCAATTTGAAGACTGGCGCGTAAAGGCGATAGACCGAGCCGGCATTTTCCTTCATACCGGCGCCAGACGGGATTTTCTCTGGATTTATGATCTGGAGGCGGAAAGGCCCGAGTTGAAGGAGATCGTTACTGCGGTTTCCGGGCTTACAGCGACAGGGAAGACCACGACCCTGTGCCGAAAGTTTGCCAAGATACCTCGTGAAGTGTCGGAAATGATAGGGGATGATGGGGGTACCGTCGGCTTCGACGGGAGTTACACTGCTTTTGAGGTTGGCGGTCTGTATGTGAAGACCGAAGGCCTCGATGAAAGTCAGCCCGAGATCCTGCGCGCTGCGCAATCAAGGGACGCGTTCCTCGAGAACGTGGCGATAACGAAATACCCTTACATGCCCGACTTCAAGGATATCTCGAAGACTGGAAACGGGCGAGCGATCATTACGCGGGAGAATCTCGAGATAGCAGGCAAAAATCTCCGGTCGGACAAGATTGACTACGTAATCATATTGACCAGGAATCCCTTGGTGAATGCGATTAGTAGACTGACAGCCGAGCAGGCTACCATGCAATTCATCTACGGTGAGTCTATCGAAAGCACGGGCGGAAATCCGGAGGAAGCGGGCAAATTCAAGCGGAGCTTCTTTCTTGACCCGTTCATCGCCGGGGACCGCCTGGAACATGCCATGCTTTTTTATGATATCGTTAAACGTAACCGGATCAGGTGTTATCTTGCAAATACGGGTGTCATCGGGCCCAACGAGGAAAAGGTCACCTTACGGCAGTCCCTTGCCGCCTACAATGATTTATTGCGGATGCAGTTACGTTTCAGCGTGGAACCGGATTACCTGGGCTATCATTACCCCATCAAGTGCGACCGCGCCAATCTCGACCTGATGAACGCGGGCAGACTCTTCAGGGATAAGGATCTGCTGAAGAAAAAACTCCTTGACTTCTTCGGGGGACGAGAGGCGTATCTGGAAGACTTTGAAGCAAAATGCGGGAGAATTCCGGATAATATTCGAGAATCGCTTCCATACAGGTACGTTGAACCTTC
The DNA here is from genome assembly GCA_043806955.1 of Pseudomonadota bacterium. Taxonomy (GTDB): domain Bacteria; phylum Desulfobacterota; class QYQD01; order QYQD01; family JAZDGK01; genus JAZDGK01. The sequence continues at coordinate 24,723 of JAZDGK010000292.1, forward strand.
CGTCAAGGAAAACAGTCAGTTTGAATAGTATTACCGCGCGGCAGGCTCCCAGAAACGAAAAAACCGGCCGTAGATGCCGGCAGAGAAACACGTTTTGCCTGAACCGTTGCGGGGACTATACCTCTTGCTTTCTTATTTCTTCGAGTGCGCGGCCGCAAGCTTCGGCAAAATCTTCCGGGTAATGTACTACGACCCAGCGCTGGAGCGCTTCGGTAAAACCTCCTGGTGATTGGGGATGCTTGGGCAGAAAACAGTAGAGCAAGCGCTGGCCGAGGCGTGGGTCGTCAAATCTCTTGGAGAGCTCGGTGCACGTAATCATTTGCGCTCCGAGGCACGCCAGAACTCTGAGCGCAGAGAGGATTGCACCGTCCAGAGAGGCTCGCAGCGATCCGTCGGCCTCTACGATATTTCCGCATTCAGGTTTTGTCATTATCTGGATCTCGCCCTGTGAACGTTGGGCCTTGGGCACGAAAAGAATCACATTGTCATCTTCGTAAAAGATCAGCTTATTGGTGCGGTCTTGTCGATTATCTAATCGTCTATTGTCTCGAAGCGCCTGCAGGTAGGCCGGGAAGAAGGCTGAAGCGGTTTCTTTTTGGAAATCCCTGCAGAATCTCGATATAAGATCTCCCGGAACGTAAGTCGCAAAGTCCTCTCTGTGTAGTCCAGCGTCGATTCCAGGGGTAAAGGGGGGAACGAGCGCAAACTGCTGATGTATTTGTTGGTGTGATGCGTTGAGGCGGTAGCCCGTGGGAGAAAGATCGAAACCAAAATTCTGGCCCCAGATTGTGGCGTTGTACGGGAGGGGGCGACCGCTGTCTTTGAAGCTTTGAATCCTTTCCACGAGGGTCAATCGTAAGTCTTCCAGTTCTTGACTGGTGAGAGGCCGTTTTCTAACCGGGATATTGAGGCCGATTGATATGGCAAGCTGCATGTATACCCTCTGATAGTATAGGTGTCTCAAGCCGGTCATATCTGTCGGAGTAAGCGTTCCGATCTGATAGCGGACCGCATCCTGAGCCATATTTGCGGCGTAATGCCCCCACGGAATATAGCTGTTCTGCCTCAAGTACTCCCAGATATGCGTGTCTGTGTGGTATTCGCCAATGATTGGGCTTGTGCCTTGTGCTCCAGGCGTTAATACCATCAGTCTTTTAAAAAGGTCGGAAAGAAATGGGTTATTGGAGACGAGCTCAAAAAGCCGGTGGTCAAGGATATCCGGGCGGAGTTCGCCCTTCTCGGATTTGCGATAGCGGAGCCCTTTAGGCACATTCGTTTCCTGGTCGTAATCGAAGCCGCAGGAAAGCGTTGCCAGCCTGGAGAGAATATCGGGGTCTGTCGTTGTTTTTGCTAATGCCAGAAGCATGGGATGGGGTATTATGTCCAGAGGGACTTCGCTTATAAGGCGTTGTATCTCGGATTCATAGTGGAGGTTCTTTCTTCTTGCAAAAGGGTTTGCCTTCTGTACCGCCGCGTCTGCCGAGGACTTTAATATGAAGGTAGCGCCCATAAAGGGAAAGGCGTTTGGGATTTCGAAAAGCCAGGAAGCGGCGGAAATGTCCAGGTCTCCCTGGGGAAAGTTTGTTTGATTGTTCACGGGCATGAGGTCGGGGTCCTTTCCGAGCTCAAACAGGTAATCATTCTGTCTCAGGTTGATTGCGGTGTAAGACGGCTTGTGAATGCCGTATGTAAACTGGCCCGAAGGCGATACGCAGGTACCGGGAAATCGTTTCATATCTGTTCCTCTTGCAAAACGCTGTTTCGTGCTCCGAGTTCCGTGTTTCGGGTTAAGGATGCGTTACGAAATAACTGTCACATCTTGCTAGTCTTTTGGGCCGTATTCTGCGTTGCTTAAGGGGTCGCATACTTCTGTATGCTCGCCCCTTAAGCAGCCTTGAATACAGCCCAAAATCCGACGCAATCTTGTACCACTTATTTCGTAACGCATCCTAAGAAAACTCCAAACGCGGAACCAGAAAAATGAAAGCATTTTTGTGATGTTAACTCGTAACGCGCAACTCGTAACCCGTAACCTGAGCATCGATTACGAGTGAAAGCACGAAGCAAAGACAGGACTTTTGCAAGAGCCTCATCTGTTCCTCATAGACGCGACGTAAACCCGGCCAAAAGAGATTCAGCGGGGAGCATGCAGAGAAGATGCTGTTTTTTTGCTCACGCACTCGAGACCTGAAAGGCCCCCGTATGGCTCGAAATAAAATCCGCAGGTCTTGCAACTTGCCTGTTCGGAGAATCAGAAATCCGAAAACGAATGTAGTCAAATATCATTTGATGCCGGAAGTGTCAATCTGAATTGCAGTCCCAAATCCGCCGCCAAATGGCAGTCAGGGCAAGTAAATATCTGATCTACTGCCGCGGATTGACCATAGACGATGGACGATAGACCACGAAGACATGTCGTCAATGGTCCATGGTCCGCGGTCAATCTACCACCCAAGGTGAAGTGATTTCACGGACGTATTTTGACTTCGCCCGCGGATGCAACAGAAAATAGGCGGTGGATTTGGGCTGTCGGACTTAGGACGATCTACTGCGGAAGTGGGGGGGGAACGGCCCAAATATCCCCGAATTTTCGTTGCATAGCAACACTATGCGCCTCACGTGAATATTTGGTCTCGTTCCTCCACTTCCTCGTAACGATGCCCTAAGTCCGACAGACTCCTAGCGTCGCCGGATGACTTTCTGTTTCATAGGTCCATTGAATCGGTGAAAGAAGAGATGGAGGGTGCCCGCGTGCTGGATATTGAATACGTTGTGACGCATGTCGGCAGCGGGAGAGGCCTCAGTATTAGTCAGCGGTTGAAGCGCGTACTTCTTGCTCTGGGCGATGTGCTTGCGAGACAGAGTACGAGCGGGCCGGCCCTTCTTTTGGAGAACACGGCAGGGCATGGCAATCTTGTCGGGGGGAAAGTAGAAGAGTTGGGGAATATCATATCCGGGCTGGGGGATGCCCGTGTCGGCTTTTGTCTTGATACGTGCCATGCGTTTGAAAGCGGGTACGAGTTACGGACGGACTGGGCACTGGACTATCTGGAAGAAGAGATCGAAAGAGAAATGGGCTTGGATCGCCTGAAGCTGATACATTTGAACGACTCAAAGAAGGATATGGGGATGCATCGTGACCGGCATGAGGATATTGGGGCCGGATACATTGGACTGGGGGGATTTAAGGGAATGCTCCGGCATTCTCTTTTTCAGGGGCGTCCCTGGATTCTGGAGACCCCGAGGGAATCGGACGAGGACGACCGCCGTAATTTGGGAGTCGTAAGAAGCATTGTTGCGGGAGAAACCTGAAACGAGGCAGGCGTCATCAAACGAGTCTGGCGCAGAGAATTTCTCCGTTTGTGCACTCGGACTGTTTGTTTATGACCCTAACCCGGACAAGC
>JAZDGK010000293.1:0-5893 GCA_043806955.1 Pseudomonadota bacterium
ACTTGCGGCTCCACCCGCAGGCGGCCCTGAAGAGTCTGGAGAAAGTCTTTGTCTATCACTTTGGAAAAGATGAGCTTTACGAAATTGACGACAGCGCAAGAGATTTCCTTTCCCGATGCAACGGCACTTCGAGAGGAGAAGAGCTCACTTCGGACTCGGAGTTCGTTCGGTATTGCCTGGAAGAAGGACTGTTAGAGCTTCTCCCCCGCCCTCAACCCACAGATGTTTCAGTCAGCCCGGGCGTCACCCCATCTCTGAGGTATCTCGAGCTGCAACTCCTGCACAGATGCAACCTTAAATGCCTCCATTGCTATCTGGGTTCAACCCGCTGCAGTGATATGCCCTTAGCCGACGCACTTCACATCGTGCGGCAATTCGCTGAGATAGGTGGCCTCATGCTCATCATTTCCGGAGGCGAGCCGCTCCTGTACGAAGGCCTCCAAACGTTCATTTCTCAAACCGGAAACCTGAGGCTCCGCCGTGTTCTGCTTTCCAATGGAACGCTCATTAATTCCCGCAACATTGCCTGGTTGGACGTAGAGGAAATCCAGTTCAGCCTTGACGGCTGGACCAAAGGACACGATATGCTTCGGGGTCGGGGATCATTTGAGAACACCATGCAGGGGATTCATGCCGCCAAAGAGGCGGGGATGTCCGTCTCGTTCGCCACCATGATTCATCGGGGCAACCTCGATGAATTTGACCGGATGCGAGATTTCATGGAGCGAATCGGAGCAGTTGAGTGGGGTATTGATTTGCCGGTGCGGGCGGGCTCCCTGAAGAACCATCCGGGCCTTCTCGTACACTATGAAGAGGCTGCCGCTTTTATGCGCTATGCATATGGCGGAGGTTACCATGGATCGTCGGACGGCTATGCCTGCGGCAGGCATTTGATGACGGTGCTGCCCGAGGGCCAGGCGGTCAAATGCGGCTTTTACCGGGAAGAAACCCTTGGCGATGCGCGCAACGGGTTGAAGGGTTGCTGGCTCGGGCTGGAGCACATTCCGGTCAGCCGGCTCGAATGCCGCGGTTGCCCTGTGCTTGCAGAGTGTGCCGGAGGCTGCCGTTTTCGGGCCGCAAGTCCCCTGGCCCCGGATCCTGTCATGTGCGCCCTGTACGGACTGCCGAACCGGGAATCGTTCCCCCCTGCTACTGATAATCCCTGACAGGAGAGCCTTTTGAAAGAACCGGCTGAACTTCAACAGAAATTGTTTTTGCCGTGCTCGTGCTCAGCATAGCGGTGCTCGTAATCGTAATCGAAAAGTGATGGGTTTAATCGTTGAAGACGCTACGACGCACAAAGGAATGATGAACGGAATAAGATACATACAATTCTATCCCACGCTCAGGTGTAACCTGAATTGTCATTTTTGCTTCAACAAGGGTCTTCCGGCAACCGGCGATGTGAAGATCCAGGATTTCGAGAAAATAGTGTCCGTCCTGGAGCAATCGGGCATAGGTTGTGTCGACATTCTGGGAGGCGAACCGACTCTTCACCCCGGGCTGATTCAATTAATAGATATCCTCAAGCGATATCGGATGAAGAGCAATATCAGCAGTAACGGCACCAACACCCGGCTGCTGAACTCTCTTTCGGAAAGATATGACGGAGAGTCTTTGAGGATAGGAATATCCGTAAATTCCAATGAATTGCCCGGAGATCTCCACGAGTACATCATCAGGCACAGACCCATCCTGAAAAGCGTATGGACGGCAAAGACAATGATCCACGGGAGTTGTGAAAAATACATCGGGCTGCCTGGGATTGAATACTTCCTGCTGTATATGGACACAGTGGATAGCCATGACCTGAAATCCAGCATGCCTTTTTACGATTTCTACCGGGAACTGGTGAGACTTAAGAAGGTCTATCCGGGCCTGGATGGGGTTTATTGTTCCGGATTCGTCCCCGGTAAGGCGGATTGTTCCGTCACGCAATCCGTAAGATGCCCGGCCGGCACTGCCAAGCTCTCAATTTCACCGGATGGGTCCGTCTATCCATGTTATTTATTTTTCAGATATAAGGAGTTTGAACTCGGCAATATCCTGACGGATGATTTCCACAAGATATGCAAAAATCCGATCCTGAATTATTTCAGAACCTTCAACGGGAATACCTGTCCTCGTACCGAATGCATGCTCTTTGCGTCCTGCCGTGGAGGCTGTCCCGCTGTCAGTTATGTATTTTTTAAAGACCTGGATGCACCCGATCCAAGATGCAGAGACAAGAACGGGCATCCGGCGTAAACCGGCAAGTGCATTCGAGCGTACCCGTCAGAGCACATACCCCCAGAAAATCAAAATGGTCAGATGCGTCGCGGCCCGGTTCCTATCGGGCTCAAGGAACCAGCAGAGTCGGCACCTCCGATGCCTCCGCTATCCGTTGCGATACGCTCCCGAGAAACAAGGCTCGCACGCGGTCCTTTCCGGTTGTACCAAGTATGGTCATGGTGCACTCCAAGTCTCGACAAAGGCGCATGATTTCTGAAGTGGTGCGCCCGGCGGCAAGATGCGTCCTGCAATCGATCCCGGCGTCGGTCAGATGCCGGCGCCACTGATCGAGCCTCTCCCTGCTTTCACTCTCCAATCGCCCGAGTTCCGTTTTGTCGAGGTTCTTGGATATTTTTACCCCTATGACGTGTGCTACCTCCAGTCTCTTTATCGCTCCCTTCAGAGCCTTTGCGAGATTAAGGGCGTTCTGAGATGGTTCCGACCAGTCGGTAGCCAAAAGGGGTCTCTCAAACGGATGCTCGTTGATTTTTTCAATGCACGCTTCCGCCGCATCGCAGTATACCGAATACTTGCTCACCAATACCGGAACAGGCGTTCGTCGCAGGAGATCGATCATATGGGAGCCCACATAGACTGTTTCGGTCTTCGATCTTTTTTTTCGGCCGGCAACGATGAAGTCAATTCTCTCCTCTTCCGCTATCTTCATCAATGTGGGAATAATTTCACCCTCTTCGATCCGAATCTTGCTACGGACGCCGGCCCTGTTCAATGCGGCTTGCCAGTCCTCAAATCGTATCCTGGCCTGCTCCCGCAGTCTCTCTTCCTCGTCCTTCATGTAGCCGCCGTACGGAACGAATGCCACATCTTCTCGTGGAATGACGTAGGTCAGTACAATTTCCTCCAAACCTGCCGTTTTCAAGTCGACAAGCGATTCCAGTGCACGGTAAGCCGACTCTTCAAACCTTGTGGCAAACAGGATTTTTTTTGCGCCCATAGGCACCTCCAATCTTAGTGCAGCCGAGACAAATGGGTATCCGGAATGCGTCGATGCCAACCCGATGTCAACAGACTCTGGGACACGGTCAGAAGTCAGGAGACGGGAGTCAAGAAAAAATGAAATTACTGCAACACGTTAGCTCTTTTGAACTTCGTGCTCGTGCTCAGCGTAGCGATAGCGGAGCGGCGCTCGTAATCGTAATCGAAAAATTGGGACCCGTAACCATGGCAACGTTCAAAGATTCGATTACGATTACGATTACGAGCACGAAAGATATAACGGGATTTTTTCAAAAGCGCTAAACCGTTACAAATTACTTAATCAGGAAAACACGAAAGCACGAAAAGAAAGAGGCTGAAACTCTTTTCCTGTTTTCCTGCTTTCCTGATTGATATTCTGTTTCTTTTTAATTTCTGGATTCTGACTCCTGACTTCTGTCTCCTGATCTACCTCTCACCGTTGCCAGTTCGAGAATCCGGCATGCTTCTTGTAACAGGCCGCCCACAACAGGTTGTCAAGGGGCTTTCATTTCCTGCATGAGTTCCCGGACGACCTCTTTCAGGTCTTCCCGGCCCGGCCCCATCTTCAATGATGCGGGAAGCCCCTCGCCGAAATAGAGCGTACGGTGGGGGAAAGGCATCTCGATATTGGCTTCGTCAAAACGCTTCTTGATCCGCCGATTCATCTCGCGGCCCACCGGCCATTGCTGTAAGGGAACGGTTTTTATTCTGGCCTTGATCATTACGGCTGAATCCCCGAAACTGTCCACTCCAAGGACCTCCAGCGGTTCCAATATGAGATTCCTGTATTTTTCATCGGCCATCATTTCAGTGCCGATCTCTTTCAGGACCATCATTACTCTGTCGACATCTTCCTTGTATGCAACGCCAAGATTAAAGACATAGTAGGAAAACTCGCGGGTCATGTTCGAAAGCGAGGTAATCGTCCCGTTTGGAAAGACATGCACCGTGCCATCCACCCCCCGGAGAACCGTAGTCCGGAGATGCATGGACTCAACCAGTCCTCCCGTCCCATTAAGGATGGCGACATCTCCAACCCTTATCTGGTTCTCCAGTATCATAAAAAGGCCGCTTATGACGTCCCGCACCAGGTTTTGAGATCCAAATCCCACGGCAACACCGATGATCCCGGCGCCGGCCAGGAATGGTTTGGGATCAAACCCCAATTCTTCGAGAAGCATCAGCCCTGCGATCCCCCAGATGACTACGATTATTGCTGTGCTTAAGATCCCGGCGATAGTGTCAGCCCTCTTGTTGATTTCAAGTTCGGGCAGCGGGGCGGCGGAATCGGTTTTTTTCAGTCCTTGAATAACGGCAAGCTTCACTTTCTTAACAACCCTTCCCGTATAGCGGGTGGCAATCAGGGCTGCCATAATTATGGCCGGAATGCGGATGACTCTGAAGATATACGGCAGATAGTCCGACATCGATTTCTCCTTTCAGGGACCCGAAAAATAAAGCATACCACGCACAGGTCAATTTCCAAACTGGTTATTGAACCAACTCATTGTGTTCCGTTTGATCGTGCGCGTGGTCGTAATCGATTCTTTGTGCGAGGTCCCGTCTTCAGCATCAAACCCATTCCTTCTCGATTACGATTACGAGCACCGCTGCGCTGAGCATGGGCACGATGAACCGAATGGTGAGTTGACTCAATAACCATCTTGGTTATTGAACATTGGACATTGATCCTGAAACGGCGCCATTGGAACTTCAGAGTCCCCTACACACATCTCGTTCCCTCCACTTCCGCAGTAGATCACCCCTAAGTCCGACAGGCTCCTAGTGCGTGCGAGGCTAAAAATAGGGCAAAAGCCGTTCCTTGTCAACTTGCACATCTCTTTCAGGGGCCCGGAGCGTTAAAAAAGCATTTAACGTTGCTCATTTTTTCAGACTGTGCCATTAATTGAAAAGAAGAAGCACATCCGCATCATTCTTTGTCGTGTCTTTGTGCCTTCGTGGTTGATGGGGGAAATATGAAATCAGAAGAATGGAATCCGGGCAGGCTTCTTGCGATATCCGGAAGTTACTGGCAAGGGTGCACGCTTCATGCAGCAGTCAAACTCGGCCTGTTTACGGCTATTGATAACAAGCGGCTTTCCAGCGATGAGGTCGCAAAAGAACTCAACAGTGACAGCAGGGCCACAACGTTGCTCTTGAACGCCCTCGCGGCTATGCACCTGCTTGCAAAGGAGGGCAACAAATACTCGAACACCCCTGCTTCCACGGATTTCTTATGCAAAGATTCTCCGAAGTATGTGGGCTACATGATCCTGCATCACCATTATTTGATGGACTCCTGGTCTCGTCTCGATGAGGCCGTCAAAACGGGGCGGCCTGTACGGACACGCGCCTCGCAGGGCGACGAAGCCCGGCGAGAGAGTTTTCTCATGGGCATGTTTAATATGGCCATGAACCTGGCCCCAAGGATTGTAGAACAGCTTGATTTGTCGGGACGGAAACACCTTCTCGATCTGGGCGGCGGTCCCGGAACTTACGCCGTCCATTTCTGCCTGAATAATCCCGGTCTGCGGGCAACGGTCTATGATCTCCCCACAACCGAGCCCTTTGCGGAAAAGACCATTGAGAAGTTCGGTCTGAGCGACCGTATTGCCTTTATGCCGGGCGACTACGTGGATGGCCC
>JAZDGK010000294.1:0-10017 GCA_043806955.1 Pseudomonadota bacterium
TTTATGCATCCCAGTTTCAGGCCAGCTTCGTCCGATCCTCAACTGCAAAATCCTCGAAATAGAACGACTATTCCAAGGAGCCTGTCAGACTTAGGAGATCGTCGCGAGGGAAGTGGAGGACGAGACCAAATATTCACGAATGTGAGGCGCATAGTGTTGCTATGCAACGAAAATTCGGGGATATTTGGGCCGTCATCCCACTTCCCGCAGTAGATCGTCGTAAGTCCGACAGGCTCCTCCGGTTTTGCAGTCTCGGATCGAACAAATCTGAGCTAAATCTGAGCGCCTAAAATGCCAATTAATTTCTGAGCAAGCCCTTATTCATAATCTCGGTTCCTTCCGGGGGGGTAAAGCTGAAGATTCCCTTGGTTAGAGGCTTGTTTACGCGCTGATTATCAAGAGAAAGAACGGTAGTGTTGCCGAGGTGGTCTTTGCTCAGAATTTTCCGGATATTGAAAGTCTCCTTATCTATCCACAGCGTCATTTCGTTTATCTGGGGGTGCGGTGCACGCGGCGCCAGCGTGAGCAGATGAAATCCCGTTTCTGTCTCGGGAGGGACGGAAACGTTGAAGTCCCTTTCAAAATTGCCTTTGCCCAGCAGGAAACTCATTGCAACCTGCGAGCTGAGGTAATCCTCAGCCTCGTAACGGTAAGCCCGTTTCTCGACCGGCAAATGTATCCAGATTGCCTTTCCGTCGCTTATGATCTCCTGCCTTTGAGGTTTGTCATAGATCCAGCGCATGCGGGCGGGTTTTTTCAAGAAGACCTTGCCGGAATTGTATCTTCTCTGGTTTAGAGCACGAATCAGAGTCTCCTGTTGAAAGTCGGCCTCGATGGAATTGATGCCGTTATAACGCTCTTGAAGCTTTGTCGCTATGGCCTGAGGCTTGGGGCCGGCCGCAGTTGCCCAGCAGGGGAAGAGCCCGAGCATCAACAGCGCTAGGAGGCTGTCCGACAACTGGGATCGTAACGAGGAAGTGGAGGAACGAGACCAAATATTCACGAATTTGAGGCGCATAGTGTTGCTATGTAACGAAAAGTCGGGGATATTTGGGCCGTTCCCCCCACTTCCGCAGTAGATCGTCAGTTGTCGGACAGCCTCCTAGAACCGGAGTCAGCCGGTTCCCCTGATAATGCCGTCTTTCGTTAACCCAATTTATGAACAAGTATCTCACGTGGTTTACTCCCGTCTGCAGGACTGACAAGGCCCTCTTTTTCCATGGTCTCGATCATGCGGGCCGCCCTGTTATATCCAACCCGCAGTCTCCTCTGAATCATGGATATGGAGGCTTGACCCGATTCCAGGACCAGCTTTACCGCCTCCTCATATTTCTCATCACGTTCTCCGCCCGCATCACCACCATCGTCTTCGGCATCCTCGATATCGAGCATGGACTCGTCGTAGGAAAGCGCCTTCTGACCTTTCATAAAATCTACAAGACGCATTATATCGATCTCTGAGACATAAGCGCCATGAATACGCTGCAATTTCGCGGTCCCCGGAGGCAAAAAGAGCATATCTCCCGCGCCGAGCAGATTCTCCGCCCCACTTGTATCCAGAATGGTACGGGAATCGGTCTTTGATGAGACCTGGAAAGATATGCGGGTGGGAAAATTGGCCTTTATCGTCCCGGTCAGAACATCAACAGAAGGCCGCTGGGTGGCGATCAAGAGATGGATGCCTGCTGCCCGGGCCATTTGGGCAAGCCTGGTTATATACTCTTCCACCTCGTGTGAACAGACGAGCATGAGATCGGCAAGTTCGTCTATGACGATAAGGATATACGGAATCGGCTCGGGATTATCCTGATTATAGCTGTCGATATTTTTTGCTTTTCTGTCTTCCAGGAGCACATAGCGCCGTTCCATTTCCTGAACGGCCCAGCGCAGTGCCTTTGTCGCCTTCTTTGGCTCTACCACTACGGGATATAAAAGATGGGGTATGTTTTCATAGGATGACAGCTCGATCCGTTTCGGGTCGATCATGAGAAATCGAACTTCGTCAGGCGTGGCCTTAAACAGTATGCTGCAGATTGTGGAGTTAAGGAAGACGCTTTTTCCAGTGCCCGTTGCCCCGGCAATGAGCAGGTGCGGCATTTTTGCCAGGTTGGCTACTACGGGCTGACCAAAGATGTCTTTACCCAGGGCGATGGTCAGCCTCGATGCCGCTTTTGAAAAGGCTTCGCTTTCCAGGATTTCTCGGAGGTACACCGACTCACGGTATGAGTTCGGTATTTCAATTCCAATGACCGACTTTCCCGGTATGGGCACCACGGTTCTTATGTTGCCGGCCTTGAGAGCAAGGGCAAGATCGTCGGCAAGAGACGTGATCTTGTTGATTTTTACCCCGGCAGCCGGTTCGAATTCGTACATGGTAATCACCGGCCCGGGGCATATTTCAGTAACCTTTCCCGCCACTCCGAAATCCGCAAGCTTATTCTCCACAAGCCTGGCGTTAGCCAGGAGGTTTTCCTTGTTTTTCTCCCTTTCTTCCCTTACCGGAAGGTCCAGGAGGGGGACCGGAGGGAGTTTAAAATCTCCCTTCTGCGGCTTCATAAACGGCAACTCTTCCTGGAAGGCAGGAAGGGACCGTGGCGCCGACTTTTCGGGAGCTTCCAATTCTGCGATACGGGGAAGAGATCTCTCTTCTCCCTGTGGAGTCCTTTTGTTCTGCCGTGCCGCCTGCACTCGATTCCCCAGCCCTTCTATCCGTCTTGCTGCTTTTTGCCAGAGTATATAAAGAGAAAGCCCTGTAGCCGTCATCAAGGAGAGTATGAGGAAGAGGACCAGGAGGAGAAACGCCCCGAAACTGTTAAAATTGGCTTTGAAAACCCGGGAAATTGCGGTTCCCAGAATACCACCCGCTGGATATGCCCTTCCAAAGAGAAAAAGGTGATCCTCACCTGCGATGAAAGAGATAAATCCCGCTGATGATATTAATAAAGCAATCCACGCCAGGGCCATAAGGCCGATCCGGCCGATTCCGATATCCTGCTTGAAAAACCTGGCCCCGACTATCGCAAAAAGGACAGGAATCCAGAACACTCCCAGGCCGAGGCCGTCCAACAACAGAGCGGCTATGTGCGAGCCCACCGTGCCGGCCCAGTTGTAAGCCGGCCCGCTGGTATAGTTCCCAAACGCGGGATCATCCGGATGGTAAGACAAAAGGGCGGCCAGCAGGAGCAGTCCCATGGCAAAGAAAACGATTGCCAGAGCTTCTTGTCTCAGGGACGGGCTGGAAGGTTTTTCATCCCGCATAACAGTTGCAAACTAAATATTTCTACTAGTATTGTCAATAGCTTCCTGCCAGTATCCGTTCACCGTTCACCGTTCACCGAAAAGACGTTCCTCGCGCTTTTCAGGCAAATATTTGGCTCGTGGTCTCTGGTTCCTCGTCTTTTGGCATCAGGGACTGGAGACCGAAAGAGTAAGCAGTAAGAAGCAGACGGAAGACGCGATCACCGTGACTTATTGTCAAAAGACGCTTTTCAGGTTCTTACGGACAACGGTGAACGGATAACGGTGAACGGTTACTCCTGCTAAAGCAGATAGTCCCTGCGGACGTTGGAAAGGGCGTGCAGGATATTGCCTTTAACCTTTTTGTTGTTCCGGTAGAGGGACTGGAGTATCTCCCTTACCTCTTTTCGTCGGGAGTCGTTCGAGCTGGGACAGAGGTTTTCGATTTCCGGGAAGGAAAGGCGGCGTGCGAAGGCCTCTATTCTTTCGGCATCGGCAAAGGCCAATGGGCGGATTACCGTTATAAGACCAGTGAAGAGGGACTGCCTGGGCACCATGGTGCTTATTGCTCCGCTATAGAAAATATTGAGGAAGAGAGTCTCTATCATGTCGTCCTTGTTGTGACCGAGGGCGAGCTTATTAGCGCCAAATTTGTGGGCCAGCTCGAAAAGCCGCTTGCGGCGCAGTCTGGAGCAGAGAAAGCAGGGGTTCTCTTTGTTTTCCGGCCCGTGCGCCCTTATTCCGTAATCCGTTTTCTCCAGACGATATGGGATTCCGAGGTTATCGCAGAATTCTCCAATAGCGACCGCACCCGGACCGTCGAAACCGAGGTCTATGTGTATGGCCGAAAGACGATACTCGAAAGGAGTTTTCTTCTTCCACTCGTTCAGGATATACAATAGAGACAGACTGTCCTTTCCACCGGAGACCGCCACTGCGATGTGGTCCCCGGCATCGAGAAGGCTGTATTTATGCATGGCCCTGCCTACAGAACGATTCATGTTTTTATCTATGTTTGGCATGATTCAAATCTCAATGACGACAAAGGCACAGATTCACGAAGAGAGGATAACACGTTAACCCCATGGAAAAAAGATACATTAACATTTCGTAATCGTTCACCGTTGTCCGTAAAAACTTGAAAGAGTCGAGTCCATGCGGACCGCTGCTGGATGCTGGTCCCAGGTTCACGGTTCAGGGTTCACGGTTAAATCTGGAACTGTGAACCCTGAACTTAAAACCGTCAAATACCGAGTATCGAGCCTGTTCTTCGGCCACTACCCGTGTGAAAAACGTCTTTTTCAGTGAACTGTGAACGGTTCTATGTTCACAGTTCAAGGTTAAGAGAGCAAGAGAAATTGAGCGGTTTGAAGATATTGAGACATGGGAGTACATATCGCCCCGAGAATTCAAAGATGTCTTCGAGCAGGCCGGAAAAGAGACGTCCTGCTGTTCACGGATTCATCGACTATCTCCAAGAATATGAAAATGCAAAGTAAATAACCGTGAACCGTGAACCGTGAACTTTGAACCGGCGAACGGTTGCAACATTTCTGATTCTTTGTCGCTTGGTCTCTCGGTCTCTTTGTGGTATGTATCCGTTCACCGTTGACCGTTCACCGAAAAGACGTTTCCGGCGCTTTTCAGGTTCTTACGGACAACGGTGAACGGTTACTTATGTCATGAATGAAGGGAAGGAATGCGTGGAGATCTTTACTGACGGGGCCTGCAGTGGAAATCCGGGGCCGGGAGGATGGGGCGCTTTATTGCGCCTTGGGACGCATGAGAAGGAGTTGTCGGGCTTCAGTTCATACACTACAAACAGCCGGATGGAGCTGCTTGCAGCCATTCGGGCGCTGGAGTCTCTGGAAGAGCCGGCATGTGTCATACTGACCACAGATTCCACATACGTGAAGAAAGGCATTACGATCTGGATACACGACTGGAAAAGAAGAGGGTGGCGGAAGAGTGACAAGAAGCCGGTTGAAAATGTGGACCTGTGGCAAAGACTGGATGCCGCTGCAGCCCCGCACGATATAGAATGGCGCTGGATTGCCGGTCATATGGGACATCCTGAGAATGACAGGGCGGACCGTCTGGCTGTTTCAGCCATAAAGCAAGGACTTGCCGGGGAACTGGAAGAAGATATTCTGGGAAAAAAGAAATGAAGAGGGGTTAGGAGCCCCTCTTTACCCTGCGGCTCGCAATAATGAGAGCGACCAAAATACCTGCCAGGTCGAGCAATACGTCAAGGGCTGAAGAATCTCTTCCAGGTATGAAGGACTGGTTGATTTCATCAAGAACGGCCACGCTCAGCGCGATGGGAAAGGGAAGAATCATGGCCTTTGCCCAGCCGAAGACATCCGGTAAGAACGTCTTGATCAACAAGAACATCAAAAATCCATATAAAGGTATGTGAGCGAGACTGAATGGGTTGAAGGACTGGATGAGCTCAGAACGCGACGGGACCTCCGCCAGGAGAAAAATAGACGCAATATACGCGGAAGAGATCGCTCCAAAGACCGGCTGTTTTTTTGTCATTCTGTATTCATTCGAGCCTTTTGCAAAACGTCCTCTTTTGTCCAATCCCTGTGTCAGGCTCAGATTTTAATCCTCAAAATACGTCCGGTATTCCTCCGGTTAAAATCTTCGCCTTCCTTGACCTTGGCCAAAATTGAACATTTTGCAAGAGGCTCATTCCAGAGCGGGCGTCAATTATCCTGAACAACTTTGACACCCCGGCGCTCGATCTTGAAAGGCAAGACCAGGATTCCCCGGTCTTTCAGATATCGTTCAATGTCCGGCTTGGCCCCTTCTTCAGTAAATGAAAGCATGCATCCCCCTCCACCGGCGCCGCAAAGCTTGCAGGCCAGGGCGCCCTGTTTGCGCAGAGCGCCCATCGTGCGGTTGATATCGGGATTCGTGACGCCCGGCGCCAGATTCACGCGATTATCCCATTCTTCGCGGAGCAACTGGGCAAGAGCCATCCAGTTTCCATCCTCAACGCTTTCTTTCATTTTACAGGCTATCTCTTTTATCTTCTTAAGGCTTTTTACCACTCGATCGTTGCCGTCAATGTAGCCTTTCATCATATCCCAATTAGTAGTTCCGGAGAACCTTGGTTCGCCGACAAAGCAGAGTACTGTCCGGTCCTCCATTTCCTCGAGGAAATCTCCGGGAGGGGTTAATTCCCGCCGTTTGACGCCTTCGACTCCAAAGTGGATGGCGCTGATTCCCCCATAGGAAGCAGGGTAATAGTCCTGCTTGCCTGTGGGCACTCTTATTGATTGCGCTTCTATATTGGCGCCGATAGAGATTATTTTCTCCTTGTCCGGCTTCTGGCCGGAGATCCGCGTCAGGGCATGACTCAAGGCGATAAGGAGAGCGGACGAAGCCCCAAGGCCCGATCCTTTGGGTATATTATTGTCAGTGGTAACATTGATGCCGCAAATGGGCCGGTAATACTTCACCGCGCGGATAACGAGATCGAGCGGTCCTTCCGGAACCAGATCATCCAAGTTCTCGGCAGAGACTTGCATGTCCAGGTCTTTTGAACAGATGGTAATTTTTCGGTCTGTTCGGGCCTCCACAACTACCCGGCTTCGTATTCCGACAGCGGCGTTGATCGTAGAGGCGCCGTCCTCAAAGAGGTAAAGCGGAAATATATCGAGGGTTCCGCCCGCCAGATCTACACGCATGGGGGCCGTTGATGTAATCTTCATCTATTCTCTCCCAAAAGGCATTGTGACTGTTGAGTTAACTCAGTACAGCTCCACACAAATGGGTATCCAGAATGGGTTCGTAACACGAGACGCGGATAGGCGGGGTTTTCTAACCCCGCCCACAATGGACGCCTGGGTCGCCGGGCGGCCCTGGAAAGGGCCGCCCGTCCGACTTCGTGCCTTTGTGTATTTGTGGCGCAGGAATCATCTCACCAACTCGGAAACAGGAACGATTTCCACCTTATTCTTCAAGTAAGGCAGCTCCCTTCTCAATACCTCATAAGTGACGGCGTGAGAATGTCCTATGCCGATGGCGGAGCCTTTTGACTCGGCAATCGAAACGAGTCGGCTCAACTGTTGCCGAATGGCAGCAGCGTCTTTTACGTTGTCAAGAAAAACGTCCCTTTCCGCAGTCTTCACCCCCATTGAGGAGGCGATTGCCGATCCCCGGGTTTCGGGCGTGGTCCGGCTGTCGACAAAAAACATCCTTCGCCTTCTTATTTCGCTTATGACAAGCGCCATCTTCTCATCGTCGGCGGTAAATTTCGAGCCCATGTGATTATTGACGCCCTTTATATGGGGAACCGCCTCAATATCAGCCCTTATCCGGTCGGCAATCTCTCTATCGCCCATCGCAACGAAAATTGCGCCCGGTCCGAGCTTGGATTCCTTTGCCACGGCCTCCATCGGGAGGTGGAGTAAGACGTCTTTTTTGTGCCTGTGGGCAAAATCGGCAATTTCTTTTGTATGGGGGCCAAAAGGCATGAAAGAAAAAGAAATGGGAACTCCAAGCTCCATCAAGCCCTTTTCCAGTCGGGGCGCATAACCCATATCATCTATGATGATGGCGATTCTGGGAAGCCTTGCCGGATGGCGTTCAGACTTGCATTCGGTCCGAGGTTTTCCTGTCCGGGTATACGGCCTGGCTCCCGGCGGCTTTGGAAACTCCGGATGTCCTGCCCTTTCTCGATGTCTAAAGAATAAGAAGGCAATTATGAGGACAAGACCGATGCCCGCGAGGATACCTGCAAACCGTAAAGAATTCCCTGGAGTTTTTCGCTTCTTTCGATGTGGGGAAGACAATAATCGTGTCGACTACCTTTATGCCATACTTCGGGAAATGACGGAAATTACAGGCTCTTGAGCCTCTTAGTTTACCTTTATACTGGAGAATACCTGCCAGCTTTTAAGAATCTGCAGAGCTCGCGAGAGCTGGATATCATCATCCGCATTTTTGTCGGGTTTCGGCATTTCTTCCAGTTTTTCTCTTGTGATTTTATCCAGTTCCCTTTCCCGTTCCATAATCTGTGATTCTGTTTCTTCCTGTTCCTGGCTGTTTCTTATGTGATTCTCCAGATCTTTTTCCCGCAGGATTTTCAGTTTTTTCATCTTTTCTTTACGGGGGTCGAATTCTCCGGGCACGACGACGTCCGGAATGATACCCTTTGCCTGAATACAACGACCGTTCGGAGTGTAATACCGCGCTGTAGTGAGGCGAAGACCACAACCTTCATCAAGCGGTATTACTGTTTGGACTGATCCCTTACCAAAGGTTTGGGTCCCCAGTATCAACGCCTTCTTATGGTCCTGAAGCGCTCCCGCCACTATCTCTGAGGCGCTCGCACTTCCTTCGTTTACCAAAACGACTATCGGATATGGGTGCCGTCTGCCTTCGTTGTGGGCCGAGAACCGCACGTGCTGACTCTTTACCCGGCCATCCGTGTACACGATAAGCCCTGAATCTACAAATTCATCCGAGACCTTCACGGCCTGGTCGAGCAGTCCGCCGGGATTATTTCTCAGATCGAGAATCAGCCCTTTGAGCTGCCCCTTTTCTTTTTCAAGATCCTCAAGGGCGCTTTTCAGATCCTGGCTGGTCTTGTCCTGGAAATTGCCGATCCGAATATAACCGTAGCCCTCTTCCAGCGCTTTGTGCTTAACGCTATGGATCGGAATAACGTCCCGTATGATTTCAACGTCCTTTATCTCCGTCCAACCTTCTCGCAGAATCGATATGGTTACCTTTGTTCCCTTCTCGCCCCGCAGCTTCTTAACTGCATCCATCAGTGACATGTCTTTCGTAGACTTGCCGTCTATTTTTATGATGCGATCACCGGCTTTGAGGCCTTCTTTGTACGCAGGCGTGCCTTCTATAGGGGAGACGACGGTTAATATGTCATCCTTTAGTGTTATTTCAATACCGATGCCGCTAAAGATACCTTTGGTCTCTACCTGCAATTCTTTGAAATCGTCCGGGTCGAGAAATGAAGAATGCGGGTCAAGGGTCTGCAGCATGCCCTTTATCGAACCGTAGACAAGGTCGGTCATTTTGACCTCTTCTACATAGTTTTTCTCTACAATATCCAATACATTTGCGAACAGCTTCAGCCGTTTGTAGGTCTCTTCCGTAGCTGCCGACGCCTTTAATTCGTTGTACAGAAGACCGACACAAGTCAGAGCGAGTACGAGGCCGATCCCCAGGCACAATCTCTTTCGGAACGATTCACGAGACATAGCAACTCCTTTTCTGCAATCGAACAACTGCTCCGCAGGAGCATCCCTTATATTCTTAACTCGTTTTCATCCGGAAACCAAATATTTCCGAATGGGGCAGTCAACGCTGAGCCGTCAGCTTACGAGCACCGCTTCGCTGTGCATGAGCACGAGTCAGCCCAGACATGGAGTTTTGCGGGACATCTCTTCGCTCTTTGAGATACGTGACCCGTTTGTTTTTTTGAGAACAAGTATTGATCGTCTCGTAAAAAGTCGGAAAGAGCTGCTTTCTGTCATTCCGGCGGAAGCCGGAATCCAGTCTATTCAAGTAGTTACAAAGATCCTGGACTCCGGTTTTCACCGGAGTGACGACTTTTTACGAATCCATCAGTATTTCTTCGTGTTCTTCGTAACGAAAACTCATACTTAGGGCTTGCGCAAAAATAACTTGGCATTTTCGCATCCCAACTGTACCATATCTTCAACCGATCTTCGCTCCCAAAGTCCTCAAAATAGCTGGCTATTCCTCCGTCTTTGCTCGTTCAGATCGATCGAATCTACGGCA
>JAZDGK010000295.1:0-9164 GCA_043806955.1 Pseudomonadota bacterium
GTCCAGCCAGCTTACAACGGCAATGGCCAGTGCTCCGGATACATACGCCAGAACAACCGTGCGGTTCCATTCCGAATAGATTACCGAGCAGAGGCACAATCCTCCAAGCGTGACCAGCACTATCGGCAGACCGCCAACGCGAGGGGTCGGTCTTACATGGGAACTCCGTTCATTTGGAATGTCCATGATCCTTCGGCGCTCAGCCCAGAACAGGACGGCCGCAACCCCTATTGAGCATAAGAACAGGGCTGCATACGATATCAAGCCGGCCAAAAACTTATCCATGTTTTCGCACTCTTAAATGAAGCTTTCGGCAATCGGCAAGTTCGTTAACCATTGTCCGACATTTTGTTCGGTGAACGGTGAACGGTGAACGGTGAACCGGCGTTAGCCGCCTTGAACCAGGCCGCTGTCGCATTAATCCCATCTTCCATTTCAAACGGCGGATTCCAGCAAAGCTTACGGCGAATCTTGCCGATATCAAGGGCCAGGGAATCCATAAGGCTACTCTCCATTTGAGTCAATTTCCCAATCCGAAAAAAGAACCGCAGCATTCCCTCTGGAAACGATACAAGCCGGGCCGGTCGCCTCAGGCCTCTTGCAATCAACCGAATGAGCTCCGGGGTCGAAACGTCCTGACCGTCGGAGATAAGAAAGGTTTCACTCCTCATCTCTTTGTCTGTAAGGCACCGAAGAATGGCAGATGTCAGGTTGCCCACATAAAGCAGGCTGCGCCGGTTCTGCACGGAAGCTAACGGCAGGGGCCACCCATCCATCACAACCTGCATCAAACGCAAATAATTTGCCTTTACTCCGGGCCCGTAGACCAACGGCAGTCGCAGAACAACGGTCTCCAGTCCCGAGTTAAGCCCGACATCTTTCAGGACGGCTTCCGCCTCCAGTTTGCTTTTCCCATACAAGGTCTCGGGGTTACAGGGGCTTTCTTCATTCCAGAGCTGTCCGGGGGAAGTATATTCCCCGATGGCCTTCACGGTACTTGCGAAAATGAAACGTTTAACGCCGTTTGCCGCGGCAGCCTTCGCCAGGCGACTGGTAGCAGTCACATTGACCTCTTGAAACTCGGTTTCAGCACTGCTGCTGTTACCTTTATCTGTTGTGTGTACTTTGCCGGCTAAATGAATTACAAATTCAGTCCCCTGCAAAGCAGAATCCCAAACAGCCCGTCCAAGGTCTCCTACCAGTGCCGGTTCAACCGCAGGCGGCAACTCTGCAATTCGAGATTCATCGCGAATACTCGTCCGAACGCTCCACCTTTCATCGAGAAGGGCACGCACAAGATGGGCGCCGACAAAACCCGTCGCTCCGGTGACTAATACTCGTCTCATTCGAGCCCCACCCAAAATCTCCGTAATTGCTTCGTGATATGCGCGTGCTCCGGGGTAGGGTGGGCTTTGCCCACCACAAAGGCGACCGGGATGATTCTCAGCCGTTTCGGTGGGCAGAGCCCACCCTACAAGTTCGTTTCCATCCGGAAACCCCGGATTTCTCCGCTGGCGGAAGAATACATATAGAGTGCTTCCTTATTGAACCTATTATTCTATCATTCCACTCCTCCAATCGAGGTCAGATCCGACAGGCTCCTAAAGCGTTAGGTTTTCCTTCAGCAGGTTGTCGAAATATGGAATCGTTCGCTTCAATCCGTCTTCGAGATTCACACCCGGATTCCAGCCCAGTGCACGTTGGGCCAGATTAATGTCCGGGCGCCTCTGGACCGGATCATCCTGAGGCAGGGGTTCAAAGACAATCTGCGAACTGGAACTGGTCAAATCGATAATCCTCTCCGCCAGTTCAAGAATGGTGAATTCTCCCGGATTGCCCAGATTGACCGGCCCGGTAAAATCGTCTCCCGAATCCATGAGCCGGATCAGGCCGTCGATCATGTCCTCAACGTAGCAGAAAGAACGAGTCTGTTTCCCGTCGCCGTATACGGTTATGGACTCCCCGCGCAGGGCCTGCATGATGAAATTTGATACTACCCTGCCGTCATTCGGGTGCATGTGCGGTCCATAAGTATTAAATATTCTGGCCACCTTGATCCGAAGTTTGTGCTGCCGGTGGTAGTCGAAGAAAAGTGTCTCGGCGCATCTTTTCCCCTCGTCATAGCAGGAACGAATTCCAATGGGATTAACATTCCCCCAGTAGGCTTCCGGCTGTGGATGCAGTTTTGGATCCCCGTAAACCTCGCTCGTTGAGGCCTGCAGTATCCTTGCTCTTACCCTTTTCGCCAGACCCAGCATGTTTATCGCCCCATGGACGCTCGTCTTGGTCGTCTGCACAGGGTCGTGCTGATAATGAATAGGGCTCGCCGGACAGGCCAGGTTATAGATCTTGTCGACTTCGATGTACAGTGGAAACGTAATATCGTGCCGCAGTATCTCAAATCGTGGATTGGTCAACAACTGCCGGATGTTTGATTTGCTTCCGGTAAAGAAGTTGTCCACGCATATGATTTCGTGGCCGCCTTTCAGCAGCGCATCACAAAGATGCGACCCGAGAAAACCGGCCCCCCCTGTAACTAAGATTCTGTTTCTCAAATGCATTTTGGCCTCCTAAGCCCAGATGATCTAACCACCCGCTCCCTTCGGTCGCTGAAGGGCACGAAGATCACGAAGGGTCTGTTTCTGTTCTTCCACTGTTGTGTCTTCTGTTCTTCGTGTCCTTCGTGCGCTTCGTGGTGAATGCTTCTGGTTGCGGCTGTGCCGTCCCGCTGGACACCTCCACCCCTCATACACCACAGGACTCTGCGGTCCTTTTCAGCAGGCTTCTCTGGAAACACATCAGATCGTAGATCGGTCTTTCGTTCCCGCCCTTTCTTCTGATTTCAGCCTTTTTCTCTTCACAGGATTCCAGGGTGGTTATGAGTACAGCCACCCCGGGCATATCGAGCAGATAATCCGGGGAATGAATCTGGAATCCAAAGAAACTCTTTTGTTCAATTGGACCGCCGTCGACCACTCCCAGCAGATTGACCGGGCTGTTTTGCATGCAGATATAGGTTAGTTCCGTGAGTTCTCCCATGCCGTACAATATGACATCCTTCACCTGTTCCTTTTCAAGCTCGCTGAGTTTGGAACGTATATGATTCCGAATTTCGCGGTAGTATTCGAGTGAATGGTCAAAGTATTCCAGGGTCAAACACGCCCGTTCGGAAATGCCTTTGGGAGTCAGAGTGTAGGTGGTCTTTTTTGACGGCCTTATCATAACATCAAAGTATCCCTGAGAGATCAGGCGCTTTACAAAGAGGTTTATCAGCCCAAGTGAGATATTGAGCCGCATCGAGAGTTCTCTCTGGCTCACAGATCCGTTGTCTTCAATGGCCGTAAGCAGACGTAGAATGTGCATCTTGTCTTTTTCCATATTACACTCCAGGGATACTAATGAATGATAAGAAAAAGAAATTCGTTGCTCGGGCTCTCTGTTCCACTAACCGTGGCTCTGCTTAAATCTTATTAGAGTTTTTCTTAATGTAGTTCTGCAAGTACATGATTTTTTTTTTGGTTGTGGTTTTGCCGCGCTGTGCCTTTGTGGGGATCCTTGGGTGAGTTTCAGGAACGAAATTTTGGATAGAGGACGCGAGCCTGTGACTTGGGGACGGCCGGCGGTTCCTTTTCCGACTGACCGGGCGCACCATCGTACTCTTGCGGAATATACTCCGGCACGATCTCTTTAAGCTTTCTCTTCAGACCGGGGACATCTTTTGC
This sequence comes from Pseudomonadota bacterium, assembly GCA_043806955.1. Lineage (GTDB taxonomy): Bacteria > Desulfobacterota > QYQD01 > QYQD01 > JAZDGK01 > JAZDGK01. The sequence goes on from JAZDGK010000295.1 coordinate 3,723, forward strand.
ATCGGCCAGTTCCACCAGCTCGCATATCCTTCCCTGCAGGTCTTCAATCGATGCCGGGTGCTTCCCGTTTCTCAGCATCAGGATCTTCTCATGTTCGGTGGCTGCGATTTCCTCTCCGACCACTACCAGCTCCTCATGCAGTTTTTCACCGGGCCTGAGCCCGATATACCTGATCTCGACATCTCTGTCCGGCTCCAGTCCGGATAGCCTTATCAAATCCCTGGCCATATCTGCGATTTTTACCGGAACGCCCATATCAAGAATGAATACCTCGCCGCCCGCCCCCATGGCGCCTGCCTGCAGAATCAGTTGAACCGCTTCAGGTATGGTCATGAAATAGCGCGTGACATCCGGATGAGTGACAGTCACGGGCCCGCCTTGCTCGATCTGTTTTTTGAACAGAGGGATGACACTGCCGGAGCTCCCGACCACGTTGCCGAAACGAACGGCCATGAACTTCGTATGACCCGGGCGTGCATGGGCCTGAACAAGGAGTTCCGTTACCCTCTTTGAGGCTCCCATGACATTAGTCGGATTAACGGCCTTATCCGTCGAGACAAGGACAAAACGCCCCACGCCGGAATCGCAGGCTGTTTCTATGATATTTTTTGATCCCAGGATGTTATTGTATACTGCTTCCCAGGGGTTCATCTCCAGCATCGGCACGTGCTTGTATGCGGCAGCATGAAAAACCACTTCAGGCCGATGTTTTCTAAAGATGTCTTTTATTTCACCTTTGTGACGAATATCTCCCAGAACCGGGATGCATTTTATGTAGGGAAAGTCTCGCCACATATCCATTTCGACGTCATAGAGATTCTTCTCCGTCCTGTCGCACATTATCAGGGTACCCGGGTTATAACGGGCTATCTGCCGGCACAACTCCGATCCGATTGAGCCTCCGGCGCCTGTAATCAATACCCTTTTTTGTTGGAGATACCGGCCGATTCTCTCTTTTTCCAGGTGCACGGGCTCCCGCCCTAACAGGTCTTCATAAGACACACTTCGAATCGATTTCAGACTTACCCGGCAGTCGATTAACTCGCCGATACTGGGGATGGTCTTATATTTGACTTTACTCTGTTCGCAAAGATCAACTATTCTTTTCATCTGCCTGCCGGTGGCCGATGGGATGGCTATCAGGATCTCCTCTATCTTCTTTTCCCTTATCAGTCCATCCATCTCCCTTATGGAGCCGAGAACCGGTACACCGTGTATCAATTTGTTGAGTTTCTGCGGATCGTCGTCCAGAAATCCCAGAACGTCATATTTCAGACGGGCATTATCCCTGATTTCACGCAGCATCTTCTCGCCGGCGCTGCCCGCCCCGATAACAAGCAGCCTCCTTTCCCGTTCGCCCGCATTCTGTCTCAGAATGGTCAGGGGACCACGGTTAGCTTCAAAAAGGAGACGAATCGTCAGGCGGGCGCCCGAAACAAAAATCAGCGTGAAAACCGCATCAATCAGAAAGACGGAGCGCGGGTAGCCTTCAAAGCGGTGGAACATGAGGATAACGACGATTATGAACATCGTACTGGAAAAGACGGCTTTTACAATATTCAGGAGATCGGCAATGCTTGTATAACGCCACATGCCCCGGTAAAGTTTAAACCCGCAGAAAAACAGGAGCTTGCACATTACGATCGGGATGATGCTCCTTTTCAGGACAGAGGCGAAAGCAGGGGGGACCTGGAATTCAAACCGGAGCGCATAGGCTAGAACGTAGGAAAGCCCCAGCAGAACTACATCCCCCGCCGGCATCATCCAGACATTTTTGCGTAAAAGGGTTTTCATTTCGGCTTCTTCATCGATTGAAGGATTTTGCCCGGATACTTTGAGAGCACCTTGAAAATGTTCGTCTTAATGCCATTTTCGGCACAGGCGCGCAAGATCTCTCTATTCAGGATCCAGTTACTCTTCAAGCTCTTAGTGCTGATGCCGCCCATTCGCATCCTGACAAGTACCTTCGGTATGTAGCTATAACTGATTCCATATCTCGCCAGAAACCGTACAAGCAGCTCATAATCTGCCGCAATTATGTAATCTGTTTTGTGTTTTCCATATTTTTCGTAGCATTCCCGCCTTACAAAAAATGTCGGATGCGCCGGCATCCAACCAAACGCAAATTTATGTGGAGAAAAACTCCCCGAGCCATAATACCTCACCGATTTTTCAGGATTATCCCGGCGTACGTACACTAGATCGGCAAAAATCGAATCAACGCCCCTTCTTTGGAATTCGCTCACCACGGTCGAAACACAGCGGTTGTTCTCATACATGTCATCCGAATTCAGAATCCCCACGATATCGCCTGTGGCTAACCGAATTCCTTTATTCATGGCGTCATAGATTCCGCTGTCTTTTTCGCTGAGAACTCTTATGCTCCTCTTACTGTATGCCTTGATGGCTTCGTTAATGACATCAACAGTGCCGTCTGTCGATGCCCCGTCGATAATGATATATTCGATATGGTCGTAGCTCTGGGACAAAACGGAATTTATGGCGTCCCGTATGGTCTCACGATTGTTATAGACGACAGTTATAATAGATACTTTCAAGCTCACACACCAATTGGAAAAGAATAGCAGCTTCAGTTAGTTCTGGGAGGCTGTCCGAGAACTGGGATCGTAGCGAGGGAAGCGGAGGACGATCCCAAATATTCACGGAGTTGAGGGATAATAGTGGACCTATAGCCCGAAAATCCGGGGATATTTGGGACGTCATCCCGCTTTCCGCAGTAGATCATCAGTTTTCGGACAGCCTCCTGAATCTGCCTTGATAAACCTTCTCGTAGAAAGACACCGTTTCCTCGAAACACTTATCCCATGAAAACTTTGATGCCTGCTCAGAGCCCAGCCTTACAATATTTTCTCTCGCCTGTCCAACTTCCAACATCTTTATTTTTGCTGCGCACTCGCCCCTGTCGATTCTGTCCACCGTCATCCCGGCGATCCCCGCCACTTCAGGGATTGCAGACATCTTTGTCGTTATGACCGGGCAAGCCGCTTTCATGGATTCAAGGATCGGCATGCCGAATCCTTCGTAGCTTGATGGATACAACGTACAGAATGCAAAGTTGTATAATATGTTCAGCTCACTGTTATCAACGTGTTCGAGGTAATGAAACCTGTTCCTTAACCTTGCATCCAAATCTGATCTCTCTGTCTCTGACAGTTCCTTTCCGCCGGCGACTACCAGATCGTAGTCTGTCAGATCAGACAGAACGTCAACAACGACATCGAAGTTCTTATGCCTGTCCCGGCGGCCGACGTATAGAATGTATTTTCTCGTTAGAATTCTACTCAGGTCTGGATACAGCCTGGGATCTTTCTGGATTGGGGAAAACTCTTCCGCAACACCATGATAAATGACTTTAATTCTTGCTTCCGGTATGGATGGATAAAACCGCAGCAGGTCCTTTTTTGTGTGCTCGGAGACACAAATAATACCGGACGCATTCTTGATAGCGTATCTCTTTTGCAGGCCGTGAAGATACTTTGGCAGGCCTTTCCTGAAGTATTCATAGATGAAATCATGGACGGTAACGATGTTGGCTATGCCTCTTTGTCTTGACACCCTATAGTAGCTGGAATGAAAGATAGAATGCCCGCCGATCTTTACTCGTAACGGCAAATATCTCAGTATGCCCAAAGGCAGCCCATTTTCTCTGATTATCTTCTTTTCATCTATATTTAGTTCACTTCTAAAGATATTTTTGCCTGAATCATTTTGCTCGATCATGATCGGCCTGTATTTGGAGGAGACAAATCGCTTCGCCAGTTCGTGCCAGTATACTGAAATCCCCCCGGCTTTCTGAAGACTGAAAATAATATTGTCCAGGTAGATGTCCATTTAATTATCTTGCGTGCTGATTTGAACCATGCCGTTTATTGAACACCCCCCGGGCGAGCCTTTGCACTTAAGGGATACGGAAAATGCTAATATACCGCGCATAGGTCAATTCCCAATATCGAATGTCCAATACTCAATGTCCAAGGTCCAAGGTATTTGCTCCTAATTGGAAATTGGTTATTGAGCATTGAACATTGGACATTAATCCTAAAATGGTATGTTGGAAACTTCTAAGTCCCTAAGACCCTTTCGAAGACCTCCAGATGCTCCCTTGCCGATTTTTTCCAGCTAAAGAGCCCGGCCCTTTCCAGGCCTTTCCGTTTCAGGTCCTGCATCAGGGCGCCGTCTGTCAGTACCTGGTGCATCCCGTCAGCAATGCTTTCCACGCTTAGTGGATCAATATAATAAGCGGCTTCGCCGCACACCTCCGGCAGGCTCGTCACATTGGAAACGACAACCGGACACCCGCAGGCCATGGCCTCAAGGGGAGGAAGTCCGAATCCCTCGTAACGCGAGGGATAGACAAAACATGCTGCATTCCTGTACAGCCCGGCGAGGGAATCATTATCCACGAATCCCTTGTATTCGACGTGGCCCTTGAGCGCCGCCAGCAGGGAAAAAACCTCCTCATTCTTCCAGCCTCCAAAACCCGCCAGCAGGAGTTTATACTTCTGCTTGGTTTGTGCAGGCAGCAGAGAATACGCCTTAAGGAGGCTCACAAGGTTTTTTCTGGGCTCTATTGAGCCCACAAAGAGGATGTAGTCTGCCGTGCTTCCGGGTTTAGTCTCTCCGCCCGCGGCGCTATGGAATACCCCTGAATCATAACCGTGGTATATAGTCACTATCTCCTGCCCCCCTTTAAGGAGCTCCCGAGCCTCATCTGCCACATATTTGGAGACGGTTATGATGACGTCCGATCTCTGAATGGATTTGGAGAAATCCCTGGAAAAGCGCTCGACCCGCTCCCTGGGATGCCATTCCGGATAGAGCTGCACGGAAAAGTCGTGGACGGTGGTGACAATCCCCTTGGCTTTCAGATCCAGGGGAACAAAATTAGGTTCGAAGTAGAGATCAAACTCCCTGTGCGGCCGTAAACCCGCGGCCAGATCGTCTTTCAACTCTCTCGCCAGCGAAGATAGAAAGGGTATCCTTTTCACCGTTTCTTTCAAGCGGCAGAAAACGCCCCGGCCTCCGGGCGAATACAGCCTCTTGCTCAAATACCCGTAGCAATAATAATGGTAGGTGTGCTCCGGCCTTTGCCTCACGAACTCCTGGAGAAGGCTGTAAACATAGTTGCCGATGCCGGTTCGCGGGTTTATGAGCGGTGTGGTATTCGTGACTATTTCCATAGCAATATCCGTTGACCGTTATCCGTTCACCGTTGACCGTCAAGAGCGCGGAAAAGCAGCAACCGAATAATCTCTCACAGAGCCCACTGAGCTCCCAGAGAAAACTGTTTTCTCTTAGGCCAGAAGAAAGAATTCCTCCTCGCCGCAACAGGACTCATTGAAATGATTGGGGCCGGCTGGCTGATGTTTTCTTTTTGGTTTGCAATCCTGGTCTGCGTCTGTCTGCGTGGGTCTGCGGCAA
>JAZDGK010000296.1:0-4070 GCA_043806955.1 Pseudomonadota bacterium
CGACGGAAACGGTAATGAGACGAGTATGCAGTACGACGACACCGCGGAATCGTCGTGCAGCGGATGCGGGGTCGGCTCGGGACCGAGGAGGGTTATCTATCCCACATTTACGAAGGAGTTCTTCTATGACAAGCGGGGCCGGAAGGTAGTCGAGGCGGATATGTTGAGCGCGGACCAGTTCGTTATGACGCAGTTCTTCTATGACGTCGCCGGAAACCTGATCGCCAGGAAGGACAAAGAGGGCCGGATAACCGGCTATGTCTATGACGAACTGAACCGGCTGGTAAAGGAGACCGATCCCCTGGGCGGGATTACGGAATACGCCTACGACGATCGTGACAACCTGCTCGGCTTGAAGGATGCCAACGGCAACGTAACGAGATTCGAGTACGACCGGAATAACCGGCTAACGAAAGAAACCCGGCCCATGGGCCAGGAGACTGCTTATGTCTATGACGAAGTGGGCAACCTGATCTCAAAGACCGATGCCGATGGGCAGGTGACCTCTTATGAGTATGATGATGCCGGGAGAATGTCAACAAAGAAGCTCCTTTCGTGGAAGGTCGAAGGCGAGGGGCATCCCGCGCCTTACGTCCCCAGGGTCACGACCTTCAGCTACGACAAAGTCGGCAGCCTCAGAGGCTATGATGACGGAACCACCTCCGCTGATTATGCTTACGACGACGCCCACCGGAAGACGTCCGAGCACGTCAATTACGGTCCGTTCGAGCTCGGCTATTCGTACAGCTACTTCAAGAACGGCAGAAAGAAGAGCTTCACCAACGGTGGTGTCACGTATGATTACACGTATGATGGCACCAACCAGCTCAAAAGCGTCCTGATCCCCGGCCAGGGCTCCATAACGTATAACGCCTACACCTGGACCAGGCCGAAGACGATAACCCTCCCCGGCGGCAGCCGCAAGGAATACACCTATGATCCTCTCATGCGCCTAAAGGCCATCACGGCCAAAGACCCGGCCTCTCATACGTTCATGAGCTATAATTATAAATACAGTCCAATGGATAACGTCACGGAGAAGCAGACCGAACGTGGCAACCACGTCTATGGTTATGATGAGCTGTACCGACTGACCACGGTGGACAACCCGGTTCTCAATAATGAGGCATTTACATACGATCCGGTCGGCAACCGCCTGACCGACGCGGCAACACCCGGCCTGTGGTCCTACGACCAGAACAATGAGCTCCTCGGCTACGGTGCCAACGTATGCCGGTACGACGAAAACGGCAACCTGATCCAGAATGCGGACAGCGCCCAGACAATGAACTTCTTCTACGATGTAGAAAACCGCCTGGAGCGCGTGGAAGATGACGGCGGGAGCACAGTAGCTCAATACTATTACGATGCGTTTGGGCGCAGGCTCTGGAAGGATGTAGGCGGAACCAAAACGTACTTCCACTATGCCGATGAAGGCTTGATCGGAGAGTACAACGCCGGCGGCATCGAGATCCGCTCCTATGGCTACAAACCGGATTCCACCTGGACCACCGACCCCTTGTTTATGAAACAGGGCGGAGCTTACTACTGGTATCATAACGACCACCTCGGTACCCCGATGCAGATGACCGCCTCAAACGGTGCAGTCGTCTGGTCGGCAAAGTACAAGGCATTTGGAGAGGCGGACGTCGATCCGGGTTCGACAGTGGCGAATAATCTCCGGTTCCCCGGACAATACTGTGACCAGGAAACGGGACTGCATTATAACTGGCATAGGGATTATGATCCCGAAATCGGAAGGTACGTCAATGAAGATTATATTGGGCTTAGTACCGGAGAGTTTACCCTATACCTTTATGCATTAGATAACCCTCTTGGCTTGATAGATCCGACGGGGTTGAATGGCTGCACTACTGATGGCCAATGTCTAAAGTGTGTTGTCTTCGCTGAATCACGTGGGCGGGCTGGCTGTCTGAAGGCAATTGCCTGGACCATAAAGAATAGGCTAGGGAACAGGGCTTTTGGTAGTCTGAATAGCATATGTGACATTGTGAAAGCGAAAGTGCCACCAGCCAACAAAGTTCTTGAATTTAAGTCTTATGGCCGATCAAATTGGAATAATTGCTGCAATGATACGCTTTGTCCGACAGCTAGGAAAGAATTGGAGGAAGTGGAAGCCGCACTAAAAAATCTGGGAACTGATCCGACAGAAGGGGCGACATTTTTCAGGAGTGATGGTTCTGCATTCTCGGATAATCCGTGGTGGGATTATGAAGAAGTCTTTGTGTCAGGATGTACCGATTTTCGATTCTTCAAGATTACCGAGAAACCCCCCTTACCCCCAAAAAAGAAACGGCCCAAAGCGGGTGTATCGAGGAAGAAAGGGGAATGAATTTTTTCTAACATGGGACATATGGAATTACGAAAACATACAAGGGTGCTGCGGAAAACACAATCACGGATCGGCAGGATCTTAGTCAGTACATTTGTGCTGCTGATTTGTGTATGCGGCTCGGGATATGCTGAAGCATTGCGGCCCATGGAAGTGATCAACTCCTTCAGGAATCCTGATGCCTCAGTGGTTGATAAAACAATAAAGTATCTAGGAATTGAAAGAGGAATCAGCGGTGGCTTCAAAAAATATGAGGTATTACAGCCCTGGCTCGGCAGTTCGAAAAGCGTGTTTCTTTTTGGGCTATCATGGGAGCCGCCAGACGGTTATATTGTAATGCTAGATGACGAAGGAAAAGTCTTATCGAAAGCGAAGACCGGCTACATTAAAAGCATAGGGTTACACGAAAGTGACGGCCTCGATTCAATTGACTTGGTGGTTGTTGATGCCACAGTCGGATATGGCTCGGGTTTCAGAGAAGATAAGTTTCAGATTTACTCAATCAGGGGGGATTCTCTGGAGAAAATATGGGAGGGAGTGAGCTATTTGCAGGATGTTATGTTCCAAAGCAAAACTGTTGAGGGTAGTATCAGTTTTGAGATAGGGTCAGACAACGTCGATTATGTTTTGAAATACGATACCAGGACGAGGAAGTATTCTTTCAATACCAAGACCAGAACTTGGTCAGAACACAAGCTAGAACATCAATCTCAAAAATATGTCCTAGAAGACGGTAAGTTCGTAAATATGCCTAACTCATCTTCCGCAACAGGAGAAAGAACGAAAAGGGGGAAAAAACAAACAGAAAAAGCAAGGAGGAGGTAAGCGGGGAGCCCCTGGGGCAGCGAGGCCGGGCCCGGGTCAGTCCTTGAAATTGGACAAATAGATTAAGATAGTTCGGGTGATTAATCGATGAATTCCGGGCGATTAGAGCATTCCTCTAATCGCCCTTTTCATTCTGATTGGGAGCCCCTGAGGGGCAGACGGGAATGCGGAGGGGTTCTGGAGGCTGTAGGGCGGGAGGTTGCGGAGGTTTGCGGGAAGGTAACATAAGGAAGTCACCCTTATGTTTAGCGGAGAGAGGGGAGTTGCCGGCGTGCTGCCTGCATTCTATTTAGGTGCAGGGAGCATGACGGCAACCACGGTGGATAAAAGCGCGTTTATCCGCCGTGCCGATCGGAGCGACTTCCCGCAAACCGTAGCAGCCGGAAGCCCGGAAGCCGGAAGAACCCCGGAGCATGGGCGGGCGGGGGCTAATAATCGACCGGCTGCGCGCGCAGGATGCGAAAGACCGCGTCTTTTTGCGGGCTGTAGGCCGAGGACGGCAGACAGCCTTCCTTATCTCTTCGCTTCCTTTCGTTCTAAGAATCGGTCGCGCGGTTTTCAAAAGGCTTTATGGCCACTTCGACTTTGTTCTTAACAATTATGGCATCTATGAGTTTGATCACGGTTTCCTGATCATCTGCCTGCAAGTTTTCCAAAGCCCGAAAACGCTCTAATAAGCGAATGTTATGCAAAGGCCGCTCACCTGCCTGGTTACCGGTTAGGAGATAGTCAACAGTGGTGTCTAAGACTTCGGCCAACTCGATAAGCTTTTCCCGGCCCCGGGCGTGTTCCGGGCACGCGGCCACGCCGATACAGATGCTCAGGCGCAAGGCCAATCCTTCACGAGATAGAAAACAATGGTTTTCAAACAGGACGCGAATCCTTTCCGCGA
>JAZDGK010000297.1:0-9563 GCA_043806955.1 Pseudomonadota bacterium
AGCAGGCATTCCGGCACAATCTTCGCCGAGAACAACTACTGGGGAACTACGGATCCGGAGGCCATAGGCCTCTCCATAAGTGATCGTTCTGACAACTCAGAGGCGCCGGCAGTCGATTTCATTCCCTTCCTTGATGCTCAGGGGAAGCCTGTGGCCGACAGCCATCTGCTTGCCGGAGACATAACCGCTGATAAAAGCCTCAGTCTTGGGGACTACATACTGGTCGGAGAAATTAGGATCAATACCGGGGCCACCCTCACCATACCTGCGGGGACCACCATTCGAGCCACGAAGCAGTCCAGAATTACGGTATTCGGGACGCTGATGGCCGTGGGATCAACCGGAACCGGACCTGTAACCTTTTCAGGCGCCGGTATAGTGCCGGAAGAGTCGAGTTGGGAAGGCATAATCGTTCAAAAGGACGGAACGGCAACCCTTACCAATTGTGTTGTTGAATGGGCCAGGTATGGACTCGTTTCCTATGGATCGATCTCCATCAAGAGATGCGTCTTTGAGAGCAACGTCATCGGCGTGCTTTTGCGCGCGGAATCCCAATCGTCTCTGGAGCAGTCAACTCTGGTCAATAACTCTGAATATGGGGTCTGCCTCGAGGGGGACAGCGCTGCCGATCATAATCCGAAGACAGGCATCCTGAAGAATAATAATTTCATTGCCAACTACTATCATATACACGGCCGAAACTTTGGGAACTCATCACAGACTGTGATAGATGCCCAATACAATTACTGGGGTCAAGGCTCCCACATTCCCAGCGGATGGGGGATGCCCCAGATCGATAAGAGTCATGCCCTGGCCGCACCTGCCCCTTATCCGAGCGCACACAGCATAGAAATTCCGAAGTATTACATTGCGCCGGCAGCGGGCCGTGAGCTGGAGGTATGTGTCGGCTTTACCCCTGATATAGACAGTTGCGATATAACAATACTGAACAGCAGCGGACTGGCCGTAAGAAGTGACAGTTACGATCCTGATGCCGTGTCCGGGAGTTTTACGGTTGAGGGGTATGACGCAGGATCCCTGCCTGCGTTTACCGGATACCCGTGCTACTCATGGGACGGAAAGAATGATTCCGGTGTCAGCGTCCCGGATGGCGAGTACACAATCTGTATCGACGCGGGTACCACGACTCCCTCGGTGTCAGCGGCCCTGACCAGGGAACAAAGGGTAATAATAGATTCCGCTGCCCCGAACGCCACGCTTGATTTCTCGTCCTGCGGCGAGGGCAATACCGTTTTTGGTGCGATAAGCTTCAAGATTTCCGGTGGTGATAAGAATGTATACAAGGCCGAGCTGAAATATGCCGGCTATCCGTTGACCGACCCCAAGTGGAATTCAGTACCGTCACTGGAGAACATCGTCTTGGCCGATCTGGTCCAGGGTAATCCCCTGCCCTTTAACACCAGCTCGTTGCCGAACGGGGACTATGTCATTCGCCTCACCGTCACTGACCTGGCCGGAAATGTCACAACAAAGGATCGGCAGATCAAAATCGACAACATTGCTTTGTATGTTCCGGATCAAAGCCATCACGGTCAGGTCTCTCCTGCATTCATCAGCCCGGCAAGGGGAGAGCAGGCCGGCATCAGCTACACGACGGACCGTACTTGCCGGGTTACTGTTGACTTCTACAAGGACACAGCAGAGTTGATAGACAACGGCGTCGTCTGGGGCGCCGTCCGCATACCGGGCGCCCGGGCCGTGTCCAGTATCGTACGTGAGGACAGGGCCGCCGGCAAATACACGGAAACCTGGAACGGCAGAACCGCAGGCGGAGAATGTTTGGAACCTGGAGTATATCGCTATGTGATAACCGTTGAAGCCGATGGGCGAAAGACGGTCTGGGATTCCGACTATGCCGACGGAAGCATGACGGTCGATGGCAAAGTCAGCGCACTGTGTGATTATGCGGGACTGGAGATCAAGGGACGAACCGAAGACACATTTAATCCTTACAAAGGGGAGTATTTGCGACTGAAGTACAAACTGTCGTTGTCGGCGTGGGTGTTCATGGGGTTTCCTGATCTGAACCCGTTTCTCTGCGGCGAACCACGCAGGGGCGCAGACGCACTCCCCGGAGCCCCCGAAATCCTCGTAGAGCATGAGGACTGCTGGGACGGTCGGTATGGGGCAAAGAATAAGAAGAGACTGGTGACCGAGAAAATCGGAGAAGGAAAATTCCAAGCTATAGGCTTGGGGTGCGGCTTGCTGCCCAGAAACTGCATCGTGGTTCAGAACGACAACCTGCATGTACACACCATCACGACGGAACCATACTTGATGCTTCCCCTCTATTCTCAGGTCAGCGCTGTGAAGTTCACGCTGGACACAGCGGCGGATGTCACCGTCGATATTTACGACCCCAACGGCGACTACTATGGAAGCGCTCTATACGATACGGCTACCGGAGAGCCTGTTCAGATGGAAAACGTTTATCTGGCGAGCGGCACGCATCAATTCGAATGGCGTGGAGAGGACAACGCCGGCAGGATAAAAGGCGTCAAATGGGATGGCCAGAAGGGCCTTGAAGGGGACTATCGGGTCGAAATCAGGGCATACGATCCGGCGTACAAAACGGAAGTGGTAAAGAATGCGTCTATCTGCGTCTATTAGGATCTCTGAGTTTTGTGTTCTGTGTTTTTTTCTGTGTGAGCTGCGAGCCATAGTGTTTGGCAGCAAAAAAGCTGGAAGGAAGGCTCCCCTATGAATGGAGAATTGGAGAACAGGCGTGTGGTGTTGTGGGTGGGCATACTGGCATTGCTCCTGGCGCTTCCCCTCTTTTTTGCAGCAACAACAAACGGGGGCGACCCTCCCTTCAAGGATGTCTCTAAGCTCGAATCCGACTTCCACATCGAAGTAGAGTCGATCGACGGGGGTGGGACTCCGGGCAAGCCGGTTCTGGACGATATTGCCAGGTTCAGGGTATACCGAAGCGACTCAGGTGCATCGGCCCGGTACTACGCCTTTTACTACTATGAAAACGGCAGATTAATGGCCGGGGAAGAGGATTGTGCGCTGCCCCACGTTCTTAAAAGAACGTACAGGGGACTGAACAACGGCGATTACGTGCTCACCTTTGTGCTTCAGGATGGGCAGGGGAGATTCGGAAAGAAGGACATTGACGTCAGGGTATCCCATTAAGCGCTAATAGAACAGCGCGGCAGAGGCGCAACCAAAAGAATGTTTTGCCACAGAGCGCACAGAGCACACAGAGTTTCAAAAGAGTAGGGCGGGCTCTGCCCACCGAAACGGCCATCGCGGACTGAGAGCCATCCCGGTCGCCTTTGTGGTGGGCAAAGCCCACCCTACGGGTAACGGCTTAACATATTCAAATCTCAAAACTTTCGGAACTTGCAGCATGAAAAGCTTTGATAAAATTTAAAGCGCCACGCGGTCGTGGTCAGTTGAGTATTTCCAGATGAGGAGTAAGATGTTCAGTTCGGGAAAGCGGTATAGGATAACGAGTTTAGCAACCCTGGTCTTCTTTCTTGTGCAAATTTTTGGGGTACCGGCAGGCCATGCCTACCATGTCTATAATGCCGGCAATTTCGGAACCTCGTTCGGCCCCTCGGCCGGCCCGGGTTTTTCGGCCATGGGCTTTTTCCCGGGGATAAACGGGGCGTTCGGAGGCGATCCGGTGGAGTTGAGCACTGGCGCCTTTACCCATGCTCAAAAGGAGCTTAGCATCAGTCTTGGCATGCGCAGTTTCGATATCACTCGAAGCTACAATTCACATAGTGTGCAGAATGGAAGGTACGGCTTCGGCTGGACCTTCAATTTCAATATGAAGTTAAAAAAGGAACACAACAACAATATATTATTGTTGGATGGAACCGGCCGGACGCACGAATACATTTGGGAAGACAGTTCCGGCTTATATCGAACCCCGAAAGACCGCACCGATGAGTTGGCAGAGAATGAAGGCAACGGGACCTGCGAGCTGCGAGACCGATACGCGAATACCTATCTGTTTGATCAAGACGGGTGTCTCCAGAGTGTCTCCGATCGATTTGACAACCATATCAGCTTCTTCTATGCCCAGGGAAAGCGTTCGATAACCGGAAGGTCGGATTATTTTGTCAGCCAGAACAGCGGAGTAATTGCTCAGGATCATAAACTGGCCACTATAATAGACTCTTCAAACAGAGTAGTAACACTCACCTACTATGACGATGGCAGGCTGTATCAGATCATAGACCATGGCCTGGACGGGCTCGATTACGGCGAAAGCAGGGCAATCACTTATAAGTACGATGCTGAGGGCTATGGCCACCTGACAGAGGTGGAGTACCCTGACGGCCGGGTTTTGCAGTACCGGTATGGGGAAGGTTATCAGTCCGGCAGCGTCAACTTTCACAAGATTACCGGCATGGTGAACGGCCGCGGCACAGCCTACCTTACCAACTACTACGACGACAAAGGACGTGTATGCAAGCAGATACATGACGGGGATACATATGAGTTTCTCTATGAGTGCAGTTTTGATTGCTGGCCGAAGGCGAACCGAACCACGGCAATCAACCCCCGCGGGGTATCTACGGTTTGGACGTTCAACGGGAACGGCAATCCCGCAGAGAAGAAGACCTTTCTTCTGCCCTGGAGCGTCCGCAAAAACACGGAGGGAAAATGTGAAGTCTTCAAGCAGAAGAGCACGGCCCTGTGGGACGGGCAATCGGATATTTGTCATACTGAAAAATACGAATATCAGGATTCCCGCCATCCGTTTTCCCTGACCCGTGTGGAGCTGCCGGATAGTACCAGTGTGGGCTATCAGTACGACGACTCAGCGAATCTTACCGAAAAAAGGGTCATCCCCGCCGGGGCCTCCCAGTCTGATCCCGGAGCGCATATCGTGACGCTTATGAACTATGATTCGGCAACGAACGGGATACGCAATATTGTCGGTCCGCTGGGAGAGTCGACCTTTGAACATGGGGACACAACCAGGATAACAACTTCTTCCACGCCGAACCCGATCGAAGTTGTCTTTCTTCCGGATGGACGGATAGATCGATTCAAGGACCAGATGGGCAGGTCGGTCTCCTTTGGATACTATGAAAGCTATGGGCCTGACGGCGTCAATTGCCGGGGGATGATCAGTGAGATCACCGCAGACAACGGCCCCGGAACAGCCACCCATGCCACAAAAATACTGAAGTATGCAAATTACGGCCAGGTGCAGGAAATCGAAGATGAACTTGGCCGGAAGGCGTCTTTTACCTATTACCAGAACAACCTGCTGCACACCGTAACCAAGGGCGCAAGCAGTGCCGTCTTCACCTATGACCGGGACCGCAATCTGGAAAGCCTGACGATCACAGACAGCAAGATCATCGGAAAACGTTATTTCCGAAGGTTCTCCCATGACTCCATGGACCGTGTCACCGGAATAGATGTGGACAGCGTGGAGAGAAACGGCAACGAGTTGACCATTGTCTATGACGACAGTCTGGGGACGGTAACCCAGACCGACGGTCGGGGCCATGATGTGACCTATCAGTATGATGAATTCGGCCGGCTCAAAGCGGCCCAGAGCGGCCAGAAGGTTGTCCAGTATGCCAAGGGACGGGACGGCAAGGTGGATTCGATAGATGTCTTTGACGGAGCAAAGGCTGTATTCGGCATCAGCGACGACTATAGATACGATTCAATTATCGGGCGTTTCGTGAAGTCGGTCACCTACGGAAGCCAGACCGGTTGTGAAACAAAGAAAATACCTCTGTCCTACAGTTACGATAAGGCCGGTAGACCGGTTTCCCGGACCGACAGCAAAGGGACGACGGAGTACCGGTACAACAGCCTGAATCAGCCGGCAAAGATCATTTTCCCGGACAGATCAGAGACGAATTACACTTATACGGCAGACGGGCAAGTGGAGACTGCCACAAACAGTGAGGTGTCCTATACCTTCAGGTACTATAGTTCCGGCCGGCTGAAGGAAGTGCTGGACAGCCGGTTCAGCGGGGGCCCGACCATTACCAGGGAGTACGATGACGGCAGGAACCAGGTAACTACCATCCTTCCCGCCTTCAACCGGAAGACGGCCGTGATCTCTGATCCGGGCGGCAGGCAGGTAACAAAGGTCATTGACTATCCGAATGCCTCTTCTCCTACAGCCAATGTTGTGAGTTATGGATACAGCGATTTCGGCAGGCAGGATTACAGGAAGACCTATTTTTCCATAGATCCGGCCTCGGATTTGGCGTTGCGCGTGCCGGACATATCATCGAGTACCTGGTACGACAGCCGGGGCCGGACGGCCTGCATAGAAAACAATCTTCCGAATGGAAAGATCAGGGCCTATGCCTATGGCTACGACAACAACGACAACAACACCATAAAAATAGAGCTGGATGAGACGAGGAAATCCGTTATTGACGGTATCACCACGGGCCAGTGCTCCAGTCTGAACATAATCAGCGGATATCTGCTCAAGGAAGTCCAGGGCTATGACGGCTCTGACCAACTGAAAGACTATACAAGGAATGAGACCAAAAAGACTGAATACTTCTATGATGCTGCGGGAAACCGGGACTATGTATATGTAAAGGAAAACGGGGTTACTGTCGCTGACTATGACTATAGCGCGAACTGCGTGAACCAGTATGAAACGGTTGCCGGCCAGGGAGAGAGCGCAGCCCTTGGCTATGATCCGGATGGGAACCTTAAGACCCGCACATATTCCAAGGCCGCAGAAAAGAGCAGAAAGTACACTTACAACGACAGGAACCAACTGGTCGCAGTCAGAGACAAGAACGACCATGTTATTGCCGCGTATGCCTATGATCCTTTTGGACGCCGGATAAAGAAGGTCGCTGGAACCGGCACAACCGACTACATTTATGACGGCGACCATGTAGTGGCTGAAATAAACGGAAACAGGCAGCTCCAGGCCTATTACGTTTATGGTGCAAGGCCGGATGAGACTGTCAGTATGGAGCGGGACGGATCAAAACACCTGTACCTTCAGGACGGAACAGGCAATACCACATACTTGTTAAACAGCTCCGGCGCGGTCGAGGAAAAATACGTTTACGATCCCTATGGCAATATTGACAATGCCGGCGCCAGAGGCAATCCGCACCTCTTTGCCGGGCGGATGTACGATGCCGAGACCGGGTTGCACTATTTCCGCGCCAGATACTACGACGCAAGCATCGGGAGGTTCACACAGCCTGATCCTCTGGGGTATGAAGCCGGTGATGAAAACCTTTACCGGTACGTATTCAACAATCCTTTAAGGTATGCAGATCCTCACGGTCTGTGTGCCGTGCAGGGCGGGCTGCTCGACCAGATCGGCTGGTTTCTCGGTCAGATCGGCACGGGCTTGGCCGAGGGTGTCGGCACGGGTTATCTGGGCGCCATGGCTGCCGTAGCCATTGCCGAACTCTTGGCCGTTTCCGGCCTTGTAGCTATCTCTCCATTTGGCGTCGGCCTGGTCATAGCCGGTCTTTTCATTGGAGCGGCCATAGTGGACAAAATGGTTCGCCAGGATGCCGGCTTTGGTGAAGCGGTGTTGAACACTCTGGGCGGCATTGTTGGGTCCCTGGCTACTCCAAGAGGCATAGGCCGCGTAGTGGGAGGCTGCCTGGGAGGGCTTTGGGCCGGGCAGACCATTTCACTTATGAGTGATGCCGCGGGAGGGAGTCCCTGGACCGGAGCTATGCCTGCTGCATCTACTGGCGGAAGCGAAACTTTCGACATAAATCCCGGTCCGGGCAGCGATTCCGCCGGTCCCGACATACAGAACCCGTCTTCCATGCAGGGAAATACGGGTGGCGGCGGTGGTTCCGACATCCCTGATAACAAGATACCGCTCGTCAATCCAGGCAAGCAGGACAGTCCCACTAATCCCTGGTACAATCATCCTCCCGACGGACAAGTGAAAACAACGGACGCCTGGCACCCGGGTTTTACTGAGGTCCAAACCATGGATTGGGGCATCTCTGGGGAGGTAACCATACATGATTCAAAGGGCGAAGTTGTGGCTAACTGCAGATGGGTGGTGGCAGAGGAGAGGCCGGGACAAGTCTATATTGTCTCGATTGAGAATACCTCGTCTGCGCCCGGTTTTACTCAGTACCTGTTCGATAGTAAATTCCCCCAGTATTATCCTCCGGATACGAGTTTCCTCGGGCAAATAGGCGACGAAAACTATAGGACGTTTATGGCAAGCAATCATAACGCGGTGAGAATCCCGGAGCCGCATGGATATAAGTTGTTCGCCGGAATTAAGCCTGATAGCGGCAAGCCGTTCTTTCACATGGTGCCCGATGATATAGCCGCCGGCGGACCTCCGGTACCCTGGGTACGTCCGGTCTGGGGAGGTGTCAAGCCGGGGAACGCACCGAACTACGTTGATAATCCAAGGACGTCGTCCCTCCGGTTTGAGATGAGAAAATACGCGGCAGATAATATGGATCTGTATCTACCTGTATTTGACGACAAAGCGCCTGAAGACCGCGCTGAATCATTCTGGAGAAAGGCGGCGTAGTTTGCCGGTCCGAATGGCAAACCAATGCAGATCGAGAACAGTGAGCAGAACTGGGAACTACAAACCACAGAGTTGTGGTCAGTTGAGTGATTTTTAGTTGAGGTGTCAAGATGTTCGGTTCAACGAAGCGGTATAGGATAACGAGTCTGGCAACCCTGGTCTTCTTTCTTGTCCAAATTTTTGGGGTACCGGCAGGCCATGCCTACCATGTCTATAATGCGGGTGATTTCGGAACGCCGTTCGGCCCCGGGGTCGGCCCGGGTTTTTCGGCTATGGGCTTTTTCCCGGGGATAAACGGGGCTTTCGGAGGCGATCCGGTCGAACTGAGCACCGGCGCTTTTACCCATACTCAAAAGGAACTCAGCATCAGTCTCGGCATGCGCAGTTTTGATATCACTCGGAGCTATAATTCACACAGTGTCCAAAATGGAAGGTACGGCTTCGGCTGGACATTCAGTTTTAACATGAAGGCAATAAAGTCAAGCAATAACAATATATTATTGTTGGATGAAAGCGGTCGGACGCACGAATACATTTGGGACGGCAGCTCGGGTTCGTATCGCACCCCTAATGGCCGGACCGACAAGTTGGTTGAAAATGAGGATGGAACCCGCCGTCTGGAAGACAAATTCGGGAACTACAGCCTGTTTGACGAAAACGGGTGCCTTTGGTGTATTTCCGACCGGTATGACAACCATATCAGCTTCTTCTACGCGGCCGGGAAGCGCCCGGTGAGCGGAAAATCGGATTACTTTGTCAGCCAGGATACCGGCGTGGTCGCCCGGGATTATAAGCTGGCTACGATAATAGATTCATCATCCAGGGTATTGACGCTGACTTATTATGACGACGGCCGGCTTCATCAGATCATAGACCATGGCCTGGATGGGCTTGACTGGGGCCAGAGCAGAACCATTACGTATACGTACGATCCGAATGGTTACGGGCATTTGACCAGGGTGGGGTATCCCGGCGGGCGAATTCTCCAGTGCCGATATGGCGAGGGGTATCAGGCAGGCAGCCCCAATGCTCACAAGATCACAAGCATGGT
>JAZDGK010000298.1:0-4058 GCA_043806955.1 Pseudomonadota bacterium
CCGTGGCGGAATTGTCCGGCGGGATCATACCGCAACCGTAGTCTCCATTGGACAGGGGATGCAAAGAAGACTCCTGGTAAATGGGATCAGCATTACTTACCTGACGCCTATCACCAAGGTCATGGCTCATTTGCCTCTTGCGTATTGTGAGGGTAAGCCTCAATCCGCACTGGTTATTTGCCTCGGTATGGGTACGACTTACCGTTCACTCCTGAGCTGGGACGTAAATACGACCGCTGCAGAGCTTGTCCCGAGCGTAAAAAATGCCCTGGGATACTATGTGGACGATGCCGAATCGTTAAGCAGGAACCCAAAAGGAAGAATTGTCATTGACGACGGCCGGAGATTCCTTAACCGGACGGCAGAGCGATTCGATGTCATTACGGTTGATCCCCCGCCTCCGGTCGAGGCGGCAGGATCGAGCTTGCTGTACTCCGAAGAGTTCTATCGGGTGGCCAAGGCCCGCCTGAACAAAGGGGGCATTTTCCATCAATGGTTCCCGGGCGGCGAACCGAAGATCATGCAGGCCATTGCAAGATCCCTCTCTAATTCCTTCCCGTATGTCCGGGCCTATGTATCTCTCGAAGACTGCGGGCTTCATTTCATAGCTTCGACCAGACCGCTTGCCGCCATGACGCCCGGCGTGATGATCTCCCGAATGCCCGACAAGGCAAAGCGAGACATCCTGGAGTGGTCGCAGGGGAGGGATCTTAATGATTTTGTTAAAGATATTCTGAGAAGAGAAGTGCCTTTCTCCGGGTTGCTTTCCAATGACAAGGCAATAACGATTTCCGACGACCGGCCCTACAATGAATACTATGTGCTGCGGAGAATCCGGGGATGAATGGCAATACTGTTGAATTAAGGACGTCCGAGTCCCAATTTCTTGCTTTTAAGAGTGAGATGCATGTGGCACAGCCGCCCTCGGCTGTGATCCGGGGCGTGATTTCACAGCCGAGGGCGGCTGTGCCACATGCCCAGAACCGGCTTAATTCAACAGTATTGCGCCGGAGGCGGGACGGGGGGGTGGCGGCCGGGGATTTCATTCCTCGACTCTTATTTCAACAGTATTGGGGATGAATGGGAGGGGTATCCGAGGGGAACCTGATTATTAATAGCTGAATACTCCGGAGATTACACCCTGATTATCGATGGTCCCCTTTATGCCGGGGTCCGAACTTGCGGTCACGGTAAGAGAGAGCGTGGCGGATGCCCCGGAGGATATGGTCACTGTGCCGCAGTCATCAGATTTTTTATATCCGTATTGTTCGAGCAATGCAGCCGCCGCAGTCCCGTTGGGGTTATCGGAAAAATAGCACTGGGCCGCTGAATACGCATTCTTGAGATCGTTTTTCACCGCCGCTGCGTATCCTTTCTGCTTGTAGACTTGGACTTGCGGAAAGGCCACAGCCGCCAGAATGCCGATTATGGCCACAACGATCATGAGTTCAATCAGCGTGAAACCTTTCCGATCAGCTCTCAATTCGCCCGCCCCCGTCCTTTGTATTCAAAAAAAATGCCGGGTGAGTTACCCCACCCAGCATTTCGTGCCTTCTGGATCAAGGTATTAGTGGCTGAAGGTTCCGGTGATCGCCCCGGTATTGCTTATGGTTCCCTTAATTGCTGAATCGGTGCTGCCGGTTACAGTGATCGAAAGGCCGGCCTGCGTTCCGGTAGCTACGGCAGCCGCACCATTGTCGGCTGATGCGGCATAGCCATACGTCAACAAATTTGCAGCAGTGACGGTGCCGGACGGGCTGTCGGCAAAAAAGCCTTGGGCTGCCGTATACGCATTTCGAAGGTCGGTTTTTACCGCTGCCGCATAGCCCCTCTGCTTGTAGGCCTGGAACTGCGGAATGGCGATGGCGGCCAGAATACCAATAATGGCAACTACGATCATAAGTTCGATTAGCGTGAAACCTTTTTGATTCTTTCTCATGTTCATTTCCCCCTTATTTTTTTTAATTGAGTCCGTCTTGAGTTTTTAACTGAGCAAAAATTCTTTGACTTCTTCACCTCCTGTCAGCTTCTACTAACCCGTAGGGTATGTTTCCTGATATAAGCACTTATCGGTTCATCGGTTTTTTTCTTGAGCTTTCGTTCTCTTAGTAAAGCAAGTGCAATGCCAACCATGATATACCAGGTAGAATTTATATTTGCTGTCACATATTGTGATCATCTATGGCCTGAATACAAGATACAGGACATCGCAGCCAATGAAAGGTCGATCCGGTGACGGTTTTTGTCACCGCCACTGACAATATTTGGCAGTTCCACATGAAACGGTATACGGAACTCTCCCAGGTCGGATTGCCCAAACCCGGTGTCATCTCGAAATCCGCTGATTCAGGAGATCTGAGGTTTTAACCGTGAACCCTGAACCGTGAACCTCGAACCCCCTGCGAGTTCTTACGGACTTAGAAGTTTCCAGCATACCATTTTAGGATGAATGTCCAATGTTCAATGCTCAATAACCAATTTCCAATCAGGAGAAACTCCCTTGGACATTGGACATTGAGCATTGGACATTCGATATTGGGAATTGACCTATGCACGGCATACTAGCATTTTTCGGATTCCTTACGGTCAACGGTTAACGGTTACTACAGGCCGTACTTCGTCAAACGGTGCCGGAAGGATCGGAATGTCAGACCGAGGAGGGATGCTGCTTTTTGCTTCGCGCCCTTACTGGCCTGGAGCGCTCTCAGGAGAATGTCTCTTTCGGTTTTGGCTATGTAGCCTTCGAGGTCGAACCCGTCATCCGGAATATCTACAGCCGGCGAATCCTGATGCTTTTTGTGTCCGTTATTAATGTAAAGGTCGCTGGTCTGAATCGTGGCGGAAGAGACGAGAGCAATGCTCCGTTCAATAATGTTCTCAAGCTCGCGGACATTGCCGGGAAAATCGTACTGCATCAGCACCTTCAATGCCTCAGAAGACAGTTTTGTTAGCTGCTTGCCGGATTCTTTGTTGTATTTCTGAACAAAATGCTGGGCCAGGAGCGGTATATCTTCCTTTCTCTCCCGAAGCGGCGGGACCTTTATCTGGATCACATTGAGTCTGTAGAACAGATCCTCCCGAAAGCTGCCGTTGTCGATGGCCGTTTCGAGATCCTTGTTCGTTGCGGATATGAGGCGAATATCCACGCTGATATCTTCTGTGCCCCCCACCGGCCTGAATACCCGCTCCTGAATGGCGCGCAGTAGTTTTACCTGCAGGGCCGGCGGGAGTTCGCCCACCTCATCGAGAAATAAGCTCCCTCCGTCGGCAGCGGCAAAAAGCCCTTTTTGATCGCTGACCGCCCCGGTAAAGGATCCCTTGCGATGGCCGAACAACTCGCTCTCGATCAAAGTATCGGGAATTCCGCCGCAGTTGACGGCCACGAACCTGTTATTGCCCCGCGAGCTTCTCGCATGAACGGCACGGGCTACCAGTTCTTTTCCCGTCCCGCTTTCACCACAAATCAATACGTTGCTTCGGGTCTCGGCCACCTTTCCAATCAATTCCTGGAGGTTCTGCATGGTGGAGGAATTTCCTATGAGCCCGCCATAACGGTTATGCTTCTGAAGTTCCTGCCTTAACCGGTCGTTTTCCTCCTGAAGATTCTTTTTTTCCAGCGCCTTCTGTATTATCAGCTTTATTTCATCAACATTAAAGGGCTTCGGAATATAGTCGTATGCACCTTCTTTCATCGCTCGGACCGCGGTTTCCGCTGTAGCATAAGCCGAAACCATAATAACGACGGCATCGGGAGTGAGAGCCTTTATCCGTTTCAGCACCTCTATTCCATCCATGCCCGGCATTCGGATATCGCTGATAACGAGGTCAAACTGCTCTTTTTGAGCCAGGGAAACAGCGCCGGATCCACTCTCCACACAGTGGACTTCATATCCCTCTGCGCTCAGCATGATATTAAAGAACTCCCGCATGCTGAGTTCATCATCCACGATCAGTATCCTGGCACGGGGTGTCATAAGGAGTCTTTAGCCACAGAGGACACAGAGGGCACAGAGAGTAGTGTTTCTTGTTCTGCCCAAGGCAGAAAAGGGGAAAAAACC
>JAZDGK010000299.1:0-12008 GCA_043806955.1 Pseudomonadota bacterium
AAGCCGACTGTGATAATGATGGTGATGTAGACAGGGAGGATCTCTACATATTCGGTGCATGCTTTGGACAGTAAGTGTATACGATTAGACTCGGGCATATGAATCCTATAGCGGGGTAGGGTGGGCTTTGCCCACCGTCAGCCTCGCGTTTGACGTGCGGGGGGTCTGCGTTCCCAGCGTGCTCTGCGGTGTTGTTGATTCCTAAGGAGATCCGGAGATATGAAGAGAGATCATTTTCGTTTTTTGTTGCTTGTCCTCATGGTCATGTTTTGTCTAGGCGTTTCCGCTGCCGCGTACGGGGCTACGACTTCGGGGACCATCTCGGTGGATGAGACTTGGTCGGGAACGATAGAGGTAACCTCCACTGTAACGGTTGCTACGGGTGCAACACTCAAAATAGATCCCGGTGCCACTGTGAAATTCGCGGATGGTGCAGGTCTGGCAATAAGTGGAAAGCTGGAAGCGACAGGGACTTCAGAAGCCAGGATCATATTCACTTCGGCATCTTCAACCCCCTCTGCCGGGATTTGGAATGGCATAACGTTTTACAGTTCAAGCCTCGATACCAGCTCCATTTGCAATGCCGTGATAGAATACGCGTCGACAGGTATATACTGCACTTTTTCCTCACCCGATTTAGGAAATCTCGTTGTACAGCATAACAAAACCGGAATTAATCTCTGGCAATCCAGTTCTGGTATTCACGATTGCACTCTCACCGGCAATACGGATTACGGCGCTTATCTGCAAGAATCCGATTCACAGATTAACCGCTGCACTATTACGTATAATACCGATTATGGCTTATATCTGAAGAATTCCAGCCCCGGCATTGATTTCTGCGTGATTGCCCACAATCGTGATTACGGAGTGTACCTCTATGGTTCGAGTCCGGTCATCAGCAACAGCCATTTTGAAGGAAATATTAATGGAATATACGGCAATTCCTCGTCAGGCCCGACAATCAGAAACAGTATAATAAGAGATCATACCGGCTACGGAATCCGTATGGGCAGTACTAAGAGCACAGTAATAGAATTCAATACCATTGTCGGCAACGGCTATGGAGTTTCGGGATCTCTTAATAACAGTTCATATACTTTTACACTCTGCAGCAACATCATAGCAGACAATGATCGCGGTATTGCCTGGTCCGGCAGTGTTGTATGCACTCTGAACTACAACGATCTCTGGTCCAACAATACGGATTATTCAGGGATTGCTGCGGGCAGCACGGATTTTTCGGTGGACCCACTTTTCACCGACTACATGGGGGAAAACTTTTCTCTTCAGCCCGAATCTCCCCTTCTCACTGCCGGTGAAGGCGGCACCCAGATCGGCGCCTATGGAGGGGGCGGAAATCCACCGGCCATCACCGTGCCGGCATCGACGGTTCCCACCACCTCGGGCTCTCTGACTCAGACTGAGATCTGGTCCGGCGAGGTAACCGTAACCGCAGATGTAACCGTCCCCGCCCATGTAGCTCTGAAGATCAATCCCGGCACAATCATCAGATTTAACGATGGCGCGGGACTGACCCTTGACGGGAAACTGATCGCGGCAGGCACATCCGACAATCCGATCACCTTCACCTCATCATTTTCGACTCCCACTGCCGGAATTTGGGACGGTATAACTTTCAATAGCTCAAGCATTGATGCGAGTATTATTCAGAATGCGAATGTCGAGTATGCTGTCAACGGAATATACTGCAGCGTTTCTTCACCTACGTTGGCTAATCTCTCCGTTAAAAACAACAATACCGGCGTTTTGCTCGCTTATTCCAATTCGAGAATCAGCGGCTGTGCCTTTGTGAATAATGCCGCATATGGCCTGCGCAAGAGCGGATCAAGCGCAGATATCGACGGCTGCACTTTCATCAATAATGCTGACTACGCCATATACATGAGCGATTCCAATGGACGAATCAACGCCTGCATTATCACCCAGTCCGACCATGGACTGGGGCTTTATCATTCCAGCCCGGCGATCGTCAACAATCATTTCATTCAGAACTACGAGTCGATTTGCGGGGACTCTTCCAATTGTTCATCTCTGATAGAGAACAATATCATAAGAAACAGCAGGTGCGGGATCTATTTGGGAGCCACGCGGGAACTCACAATAGCATTCAATACCTTTGCCGGTAATGACTACGCGGTCTATCACTGGCCGGAAAACACGTCTTACACCTGTACCGTAAACAGCAATATCTTCTTCGATAATAGGTACGGCGTCTACGGCAAGGATTCCGATCGTAATTATATCCTGAGCTATAATGATTTCTGGACCAACGACTTCAACTACCACAATCTCAGCGCCGGTCCGACGGACATGTCTCAGGCCCCGCTCTTTGTTGACTATATTGGACAGGACTTCACCCTCCGGGGCGACTCGCCGCTTCTGACTGCCGGTGAAGGCGGCACCCAGATCGGCGCTTATGGAGACGGAGGGAGTCTTCCGCCCTTCAGAATGCCGGTTTCAATCATTCCCACCACTTCAGGGCTTTTGACTCAGAATGAGCTCTGGTCAGGCGAGATCGGCATAACTGGAGATGTAACCGTACCACGATACCTGGTGCTTAGAATCAATCCCGGCACAATTGTTAAATTCAATGACGGTGCAGGACTGATTGTTGATGGAAAACTGATTGCGGCAGGTACATCGGGATCCGTAATTACCTTCACTTCTGCCTCTTCCACTCCTTTTCCCGGGATATGGGACGGCATCAAGTTGAATGATGGGAGTCTTGATACCAGTATTATTGAGAATGCGGCAACAGAGTATGCGGAGAATGGAATCTATTGTTATTCTGCCTCGCCGACACTAAGAAATCTCTTGGTTGAGAAGAGCAAGACCGGAATCTCTCTCAACGGTTCTCTTGACGATTCTTTTAACATCGAGAAATGCACCATTTCGGGATGCACTTTGTACGGAATATATATCGGTAATTCTTCTCCAACAATTTCAGACAATTATTTTTATCAGAATTCTATCGGAATTAGAGGTTATCGTTCCTCTCCTCTGATCAAAAACAATGTTCTAACAGAGCATACGGGATACGGGATCGTTTTATACGATGCCGGCGAAACAGCAGCCGTTCAATTCAATACCATCACGAAAAGCAGTGGTGGAATGTACTTTAGTGGATCCCATTCCCTGATCGACAGTAACATCATCACCGGCAATACCTACGGGATTTATTTCTCCGGCTCATATGATGCTTTGTCCTACAACAACGTCTGGGGAAACGGCGCCAACTATTATCGGTGTTCTCCAGGAGGAGGGGATATTTCGCAGGACCCGCTCTTCCTATCTGAAAATGATTGCCATCTTCAGCCCGGGTCCCCCTGTATCGATCGCGGTACCCCTTACTGCCTCGATGAAGACGGCACCCGGGCCGATGTCGGGGCTTATGGCGGCCGGGGCGGGTACAACGGCGAGCCTGACAACCTGATGCCCGGGACGCCGGTAAATGTGTCCCCGGCTGATGGGACAACCGGGCTCCTGCCGTCGGTGGCACTTTCCGCCGGGGCCTTCTCCGATCCCGACGCAACCGACTTCCAGACCGCTGCCCAGTGGCAGATCAGGACAGAAACCGGGGATTATCTCAGCCCGGTCTTTGACAGCGGAGAGACCGGGACAAGTCTTACCAGCATCAATATCCCCTGCGGAACACTCCAAACCGGCACCGCATACTTCTGGCATGTCCGGTACAAAGATAACAAGAATGCCTGGTCGGATTACTCGGATGAAACCTCATTCGCCACCGCACCGGACCTTATCCCTCCGGAAACCGCTATCACCGAGGGTCCGCCGGAAGGGGGCTTCACAGGGCCGAGCTTGACCTTCAAATGGTCGGGTACGGACAATTCAGGCTGCCCGCCTGTCTACTCCTGGCAAATGGACGGCGGGGAGTGGTCCGCTTTAACCAGTTCTATGAAGCAGAAGTTTTCCGGCCTCGGTCATGGCGCCCATGTCTTTTCCGTTAAGGCCATGGACGGCAGCAACAATATTGACGGGACGCCGGCTGTACGCAGTTTTAATGTGGATTCGACTCCACCGATTCTATCTAACGTGAGAATCCCGCCGGAGCAGATTCTCGGGACATCGGTTCATGTACTCTGGGAGACTGATGAACCGGCGAGTTCGCAAATCGAGTATTGGGTAGACGGAGCAGAGCATAGCCACGCGAATGATTGGACCTTGGAAACCAGTCACGATCTTCATCTTACAGGTCTCCTGCCCGACACAACCTATCATGTTATAGTTTGTTCGCGAGATGCCTATGGAAACCAGAGAACATGGGATGGCGACCTGCTCACGTACATTCCCGACTATCTGCCTGTGGCCGATGCCGGGCGGGATCAGAGTGCATTGACCGGATATCCTTTCGTGTTAAACGGGAGTGAAAGCTTCGATCCTAACGGCGGCTTGATTACGTTCTCCTGGTCGTTCCTGAATCTGCCGCAGGGGAGCTTGGCGCTGCTTCCCGATCCGTACAGTGCCAAACCGGTCTTCATACCCGATGTGGACGGCAATTATGAACTCAAACTCCAGGTGAGCGACGGTTCCAATGAATCTGTGGATTCCGTGGTTGTCCATGCAGAGAGCTCAATCGCCGCACCTAACGCCGATGCCGGGCCGGATCAGAATGCTGTGGTGGGGGTTCGTGTGGACCTTTCGGGAGAAAGAAGCAGCGATCCGGATTACGGGCCTTCAGCCCTGAGTTATTTGTGGGCGTTCGATCTGGTACCTGCCGGAAGCAGCGCTCTTATTACCGGCGGGAACGGGAAACAGGCAAGCTTTGTTCCCGATGTATATGGGATTTATGTACTAAGGCTCATGGCCAGTGACAGTGTGCTCTCGTCGAACGACACGGTCGAAGTCGAGGCATTTGAATCCGATGCCCCGCCCAATGCCGATGCCGGCAATGACTTCACCATCAATATTGGCAATGCCGCGGTGCTGGACGCCTCATGGAGCAACGATCCGGATAACAGCCCGGGACCGGTCTGCTTTACCTGGTCCTTTGTGGCGGTCCCGGCTGAAAGTGAGATCCGAAACGGGAACCTGGTGGGGATCGACACCGTACATCCGTCATTCGTTCCGGACATAGTAGGCACGTATGTCCTGGAGCTCACGGCAAGCGACGGCCCGAATACCTCATATGACAACGTGGCCGTGACCGTCATAGACTTTCAGGGATTGGACAGCGATGAGGATGTGGACGGCACTGATCTGTCGGCATTTACCGCTGCCTTTGGATCGACCCGGGGTGCGTGCAACTACGACGTTCAAGCCGACCTTGATAATGACGGCGACGTGGACAGGGAGGATCTTTCCATCTTCAATGCGTGCTTCGGACAGTAGAATCGGGCAGGACGAAAAGGAAGATAACCGCATAATGACAAGAATCCATTCGCTGATGGTGTTTCTTGATTAGGGACGGTATTTTTTGCTCCGCTTCTGGGGGGAGCAAAAATGTCTGCGTTTGTCTGCGTGGGTCTGCGGCTAAATGAATAATTTTTGCTCGCGGCTTCCTCGCATCGTGAGCACTCCGTTCCATCCCTAAAGGAAATCTTTTTCCACTAAAGAGGAAAAACCTTTCTTTCACGCTCGTCAACCAGCCCGGTCGGGAATTTCATACCATGTTGCCAATACCTCTATGATCGCGGATCATATCCACTGATTTCGCGCAAATTCCAAACCGGCGAACTATCCGGCACGGGACTTGCTTTGTTCAAAGAGGGTCTTGTCAGCTTTCCCCTTAGATCCATAACACATGAAGCACGAGATACTTGCGGCGCTCCAAGACCCCACAAAGGCCGTTACGACTCGGAAATCATGTCCGACATGCTCCGGTGGTCAAATGCCGGAAATGCATGAGTAATGTGAAATAATAGTGAGTAATCGCGTTCTGACGGAAGGAAAAACAATACGGGTGGTGTATGCCGCCTTCGCCAGTCGGCGGTAAGCATATGGTGCTACATGAGAGAGAATGCCGTAAATCCAAGGCGGTGCGGCCTTCGAATTCGAACTCACAACATAAGTGAAATGGTATGAGGGAGAGGTAATATGTCGAGGTTCAAGTCAGTAAGCATGGCAATAGGAACTCTATGCCTGTGTATATGTACAATGGTCCTTGCCTGCGGAGGAATCGCTTTTGCCGATACGACAACATTTCAGCTAAGGCAAGGATTGAACGGTATCTCCCTTCCCTTTGATAACACCGGTTTAACTAACGCAGAGGAACTCTGTCAGGCTGTCCCGAATTGCGCCGCTGCATATTACTGGGACGCCCGCGCCCAAAAGTTCGTGGAACACCAAAGGAATTCTTCTGAGAACATTTTTACACTCGTACCGGGTCACCCATATTTTGTGGATGTCACGCAGGACACGAGTTGGACGGTAAACGGGGTCTTGCCCGAAACCGTGACCTTTGATCTGATCACAACGGATACCACCAACGTAAACCTCATAGCCCTGCCGGCAAACATGACCCACATTTCCACGGCGGAAGATCTGGCCAGCAGCTTTCCCAACATCGATACTGTCTGGTACTGGGATGAGGAGCGCCAAGGCTTTGTGGGGCATCCTAAGGGTACGGATATAAACAACTTCCAACTGGTTCCGGGTCATGCATACTTTGTGAATGTTACGGCCGACACCATCTTGACTATAGATGTTGCTTTAAGGGCGACATTGAGCGCCACGCCAGTAAAGGGTTCTGTCCCTCTGGATGTACAATTCTCGGCTACTGCGGCGGGCGGGGTACTTCCTTATACGCATGCCTGGGATATAGACGGGGACGGAGCTACCGATGACACCCGCCCAAAATTCAACCATATTTATACAGAATGCGGATTCTATGGTGTGACTTTAAAGGTAACGGACGGAGCTGGAAGAATTATCACAGATACTGTGGCAATAAGTGCCCTGTCCGCCCCGGATGTTGTAGCTTCTGCCCTGCCGGCCACCGGGCAGTTACCGCTTCATGTAATTCTCTCGGCGGTAGTCAATGACGATGGAGACATCGTGCTCTATGAATGGGATTTTGACGGTGATGGATCATACGACTATTCAGATCCCAATACGGCCACGGTATCTCACGTTTACGATGTGGCAGGCTCGTACTATGCAACTATTCGTGTCACTGATAATGACGAACTTCGCAGCACGGATACAGTAGAAATCGTAGTGGGTAATCCCCCGACAGCTTCGGCGTCTACGAACCCGATAAAAGGACCGCTTCCTCTCAGTGTCACCTTCACGGGAAGCGGTATCGATTCGGATGGAGATATCATCAAATATGAGTGGGACTTTGATGGTGACGGGATTTATGACTGGAACAGTGATACCACCGGAAATACAACGCACCTGTACGATTCGAGCGGGATTTTCAGCGCCACTCTTCGGGTGACCGATAATAATGGATTGACCGGCACAGATTCCGTGCTGGTATCCGTTGCCGGGCCGCCGATAGCCAAACCTCGGGCTTATCCGACTAAAGGGGCTGTTCCGCTTACAGTGACTTTTTTTTCTGATGGAGAAGACCCGGACGGCACGCCCCAGTATTTCGATTGGGACTTTAACGGCGACGGCGTTTATGATCAGCACTTAGGGGCTTCAATGAACGCGACTTATACCTATAAGGTGGAAGGGACCTATACCGCCACTCTGAAGGTGACCGACAATGAGGGGCTTACCTCTACTGCCTCGATAACAATTCAAGCCGAATTAATCGAGGAGCAGATACATGTCGCCGCGGTGGCTCAACCTAGTTCCGGAGGCGTCCCGCTCCGGGTCTCTCTGGCGTGTGATGGCGCCGGTCCCGGGATAGCAAAATACGAATGGGATTTTGAAGGTGACGGTACTTATGACTGGGAGGAAATGAACATGTCCGGTGCCCCCATGGGGCTTTTGATAGATGTTGGCTATGATAGCTGTCCTGCTTTTGCAGATATAGACAACGATGGAGATCTTGATTTGTTTGTCGGGGAAAATGGAGGCAGGATTTACCATTACCGCAATGAAGGAAGCGGAACAGATCCAGTATGGAGTCTTGTCGGACCTGTTAAAGACGTTAATGGCGGAACCATCGACAACCTCTCTGACAGCAAACCTGCGTTTTCGGATGTGGATGGTGACGGTGATCTCGATATGGGGGTCGGAAGCAGTTTGGGTTATGTCTATTATTATCGAAATGATGGTAGCTGTAGTGAACCGTTATGGGCTTATGTAGGGAAGCTTAGGAATACGGCGAACGTTGTCATCGATGTAGGGGCGAAAAGCGCTCCGGCTTTTGCGGACATTAATAATGACAGTTTTCTGGACCTGTTCATCGGCGCCGGCGACGGGAAGGTTTATCATTATGCCAAGGGCAATAACGATCTATGGATACCGATGGGAGCCGTTATCGACTCAAGTGGAAATACGATTAAGATACCCACGTCGAATAGCACTGTGAGCTTTGTAGATATGGATGCCGATGGCGATCTTGACATGGCGCTTGGAGACGATGGCGGGAGTATCGACTATTACCGTAATGCGGGTTCGGCCGGTGATCCTGTTTGGGAAAACCCTTCAGAGCCGCTTAAAGATACATCAGGTACTGCCATAATTGTCTCGCATGCTGCACCCGCATTTGCGGATATTGAGGGCGACGGAGATCCTGATTTGTTCGCCGGTTGCTACGAAGGCAGACTCGTATTCTACCGCAACACCGGAAATCCCAACGAGCCTGTCTGGGCGTTCGTATCAAAGACATACGACCATGTGGGCGTTGAGAACGACTCGGTCCCCGCCTTTACTGACGACGACAGCGACGGAGATCTGGACATGTACATCGGCAGCAACGATGGACAGATATGCCGTTTCAGTAACGAGAGAATCCTGCCTTATCCGGTTTTCAGCCCAGACAAGCCTGTAGCCGATTCAACCGGCACGATTATAGATGTCGGCGCTTATAGTTGCCCTGCATTTGGTGATGTAAATGATGACGGCAAGACCGACATGCTGATCGGTTCCAAAAGCGGCTATCTCTATTACTATCGTAACGATTCCGGTGGCATGTCTGCCGTTTGGACCCCGACGGGTTCCTTGATCGATTCGAAAGGGGGTGCCATCTACTTCCCCTATTTGTGTCCGGCCCTGGCGGATATAGACAATGATGGGCGGCTTGAGCTCTTCATAACCGGAGACGATCCTGAAATAAGGATGTATCGCAATACGGGCGTGTCTGAACCAATATGGACTTATGTTGGATTACTTTATGACGAAAACGGCGACAGAATGGATCCGGGGGGGCCTGGCATTACATATGGCGATGTAAATAGTCTTAGCTTTGCAGACATAGACAATGACGGAGATCCGGATCTTTTCATGAGCGGCCATGGGGGGACGATCACCCATTACGAAAACACCGGCACTCCCATTGCCCCCAAGTGGCGGTATGTGACTTCAACCTATCAATCTATCTCATTAACCGGAGAGAGCAAACCGTGTTTTATGGATATAGATTTTGACGGGGACTATGATCTGTTTGTGGGAGACAATTTTGGCAGAATATACTTTTATCCTGGATTGGGTCAGGTGATCCACACATACGCCAGTCCGGGAATCTATCACCCCACGATGCGAGTAACGGACCAGAACGGGGAAGTTTTCATATCCTCCGAAACCGTTACTGCTCTAGATCCTGGCTCGCCCACATGCAGAATGGCAGCCAGTCCTGTCACTGGGAGCCCTCCTTTGACCGTATCATTCTACGGCACGGCATCCGACCCTGACGGTGCTATTGTAGCATATGAATGGGATTTTGATGGCGATGGATCATATGATTACACCAGTCCCACAGGCCAGGCATCCCATGTTTACGAAAGGTCCGGCCTCTATACAGCAACTCTAAGAGTCACGGACGATACGGGAAAAACAGCTACTGACTGCACAACAATCAGGGTCTATGTAGTGATTCTGTCGGCCACGAGAACCGAGGTTTTCAACCCGGATTTGGGACAAAGCGCGACCATAACTTCGGTCATTTCTGATGATACCGTGGCCACATTAAGAATCGCCGATCATAACGGCAGTACTGTAAGGATTTTGACAAAGGACCGGTCCAGAGCGGCGGGAATAGCCTATTTGGACACTTGGGACGGAAGAGACGATTCCGGAAAGCTTGTGCTGGATGGCGTCTATTACTATCTGATCGACTACGAGGACTGCGGACAGAACAAGACTTATGATCTGAGAGAGACCGCTCAATATCAGGAACGCAGTCCTGGTAGAGACTGGCCGGCCAGCTTCGATCCTTAC
Source organism: Pseudomonadota bacterium (assembly GCA_043806955.1). Classification (GTDB taxonomy): domain Bacteria; phylum Desulfobacterota; class QYQD01; order QYQD01; family JAZDGK01; genus JAZDGK01. The sequence continues at coordinate 10,318 of JAZDGK010000299.1, forward strand.
AAAGATGAAAAAGCCGAAGTATCCTACACTCTAACAAAACCCTGCGAGGTCAGCATGTATCTCTGGAGGAGAGATTATTCGAGCGGGGCAGAACAAGGCATTGCACGCGTTCGGACTCTATTGGTGAGACAGCCGAGGGGAACTGGTCTCCAAAGGGAGTTTTGGGATGGAGCGGACGATAAGGGCGTAATAGTCGATCACTGGGGTACCGGAGGATATCCTGTTACCTTATGGGCGTTTACTCTGGCAAATAATGCTATTATTGTCACGGGCAGCGCTAAACCTGAGATTTCCGCAGTGAATGCCGAGCCGAACTACTTTAGCCCGGTTTATGATCCTTATTCTGATGCGCCTCGATACACAATCGTTTCTTTTGCCTTGTCCAAACCGGCAACAGTTGATATCCAGGTTGTCAACCACAATGGAATTGTCATCCAAAAGATAAGAAAGACAAATCTGCCGGCCGGAACAAATGCGGTAGTATGGAATGGCGTGGATTTTTCCGGGAATTTGGTGAAAGCAGGTAATTACACGATATCTTTGGTAGCAATCGATGACAACGAAGAGCGATCGCTGCCTCATTACGCAGCTATATCCCTGTATTATTAGTTCGGGCGGGAGGCCGATTAGAATGTCGCACTGGTTGAGAGCTGGTTGCCATTATTTGACATTAGGACTTCTTTCTCTTCTATCAATGACAATGGGTCTAACGGGCCTTAACTCCTCGTTTGCTTACGATGCCGGTAACTATGGTGATCACGGCCATACTGGCCCGAACCTTCCTGGCGCTGGTCCCAACGGCCCCACGGGGGATCCAAATCAGGGCAAAGAGGGGCCTGACCCTATGGACATAAGGACAGGGAATTTCTTTACTCAGCATGAAGATCTCGTCATACCGGGACGAATACCGTTACAAATCATTCGTACTTATAATAGTCAGGATAAAGACGATGGGCCTTTCGGTTATGGATGGTCTTTTACATACCATATTACATTGCTCGGGGTTCAGGACGTTGCGCAACCGCTACAGGTCTTGAGGAGCGCGGAAGGTCGGAGGTTGGAGTTCGAAGATAATGGTGACGGCACGTTCACTTCTCCACTAGGCTGGCAAAGCAAGACCCTAAAGAGTCTCAGTGGAGGTTCCATCCTGACCGAAAAAAAAGGAACCCAATACATTTTTAACCAAAGAAATCTGGCTGCAATAAAAGACAGAAACGGAAACCGAATTTTGCTTGGGTACGATCAGACAGGGAAACTGACAACAGTCAAAGATGATGCAGGCAGGACGCTCCGATTTTGCTATGGCAGCAATAACAAAATCACCGGAATAACCGATCCTGCGGGAAGGGTCTTTACATACGACTACGATATCAATGGCAATCTGGTCAGCTTCACAGATCCATCCGGGAATACGACGCGTTATGCCTATGACAGTCTTCATCGAATGACCGGTATTACTGATCCCAAGGGGAATACATTTCTTCGGAACACTTACGACTCACAGAATAGATTGGCGCAGCAATTCTATGATGGCGGAACATGGTATTTCTCTATTACCACAAAATTCAGTTGGATTTGGCCATTTGCGATGTCCTGGTGAATAAGCGAGCCACCTGCTCGGGCAGGGTTGGCAGTTTTATGAGTTTCTGGAATCCCGGAAGTATACGCTCAGTGTCAGCGCGCGATTCGGT
>JAZDGK010000300.1:0-7851 GCA_043806955.1 Pseudomonadota bacterium
AGGAGGGCGCATACCGTGAGTATGCAACCGACGAGCAACGCAGCCGGACGGGATGGATCGGCGCTCAGAATGCTCAAGTTATTCCGTGACAGACCCTTATTGGTCGGGGATGTACGAACAGGTACTATCCCCTCCCTGCTGTCTTCCCAGAAACATTATCTGAAAGTCTATAGTTGGTTGAAACAGATCGCCTCTGATTGTTGGCTTTCGCTCCACTCAAGCCAACCTACGATCTACGAACTTGATGGTTCTGAGTTCACGGTTCACAGTTCCAAGTTTAACCGTGAACCTGGAACCAGCTCCAGCAACAGCATGTAGGTTGGGTTGAGGTTACGAAACCCAACAAGACATGGCACGCAGGATTAGTGACGTTTTCAGAACGCTGACCTGTTACAATCAGTCGCGTTCTGCTGGAATACTGCCGCGGCCGCTCCGATAATTCCGGCCGCGTCTTTCAATCTCCAGGGAATCGTGGGCACTTCGGGCTTTGTTCCCGGCATGACCCGCCTGCCATATTCAGCCTTCAAAGCTTTTATGAATAAATGCCACGCATCGGATATGCCTCCGCCGATAATGATCGCATCAAGACAAAGCAGGTTCATGACATTAGCTATGGCAATGCCGAGGGATTCACCCAGTTTTTCAAAGAGCTGCCGGGCCCAGATATCTCCCTTTTCAGCCATTTCCGCAATCAACGATGCAGACAGCGACCCCGGATCGGCAGAAATCTTTTGTGCCAGGAGACCGGTCCGGCCTTCTCGAAAACCTTCGAACGCCATTCGGAGGAGCGCGGTTGCTGAAGCCAGGGTCTCAAGACAGCCGTTATTTCCGCAATTGCAGAGAGCCCCATCGGGATCGATAGTCATATGGCCGATCTCTCCAGCCGTGCCGCAGCCATGCCAAATCTTATGGTTTAGAATCAGACCTCCGCCGACGCCGGTGCCCAGAGTCATGCACAGGAAGTTCTCATAGTCACGGCCGGCGCCGAGCCATTTTTCACCGAGGGCGATGAGATTAACATCATTATCAACAAAAACCGGCAAGCCCAGCTTCTTTGACAGTATCTCCGCAAGCGGCACGTAATCCCAGCCCGGCAGATTCGGCGAGAACCGGACTATTCCGTTTATGTGGTCTATCGCCCCGGCAATTCCGATGCCGATTCCGACTATCGGCCCCCGATCCTCTCCCCGGACAGTGTCAAAAATATGTTCAGCCAGCCGGTCTATCATGTTCTGCGGACCTAGTCGGCTTTCTGATGAAAATTTTTCTATGCGGTCATGATGTCCCCATTCATCGACTGTTGAAAGGCGAAAGTGGGTCCCTCCAATATCTAGGCCAATGACAAATGGCATGGTTGTTGCTCCCATAAAGAGATTGATTAATAAAGGCGAACGGAGAATTACGGATTACTATAAACTTTCAGATAATGTTTTTGGGAAGGCAGCAGGGAGGGGATAGTACCTGTTCGTACATCCCCGACCGATAACGCACCCAAAAGCTTTATCTGGAAGTCTATAATTTCCTTTCCGAGCCGTCCGGACAGCATACCCAGAGGAGATTAGAGCAAGCGCTTACGTTCCGACACGTTTAATCAAGTAAATATAACATTTTTTTCTTGCAAAAGGAATTCTGAGCAAGTATTTAAGCGCATATTGCAAGCTGCCGATACACCTATTGGAACGAAACAGCATAACTATGAGCATTTATTAGTAAATGCGGAGAGAAAGCTGATCAGATGTTGTTCAAAAAGCAAAAATTGAGCCTCGGACTCGATATCGGTTCTCATTCCATAAAGATTGCCGAAATCAGCCAGTCCCGCCATGGTTTACGACTGGAGAGTTTCGGAGTCGCGCCTGTGCCGCGTGCAGCCATAGTCGAGGGTACGGTAAGGGAACAGGCCCAGGTGGTGGCGAGAATAGGCGCTCTCGTAGGTAACCTGAAGATAAAGGGCAGGCGTACAGCCACGTCCATTGCCGGATATTCCGTAATAATAAAGAAGATCAATCTTCCTTTGATGAGCGATAAGGAACTGGAAGAGACCATTACTGTTGAGGCGGCCCAGTATATACCGTTCGACATAAACGATGTCTACATTGATTTCCAGATTCTGGGGATCGATCCTGAAAAGGCTGAGAGAATGGATGTCATGCTCGTGGCTGCCAAGCGTGAAACCATAGACGGGTATTCCGATCTGATCAGGGAATCAGGGCTCATCCCCACTATTATCGATGTCGATGCATTTGCCCTGGAAAACGCATTTGAAGCTGCTTACGATACGGATAATCTGAATGTTGCTCTGGTGGATATCGGTGCATCGAAGATGAACATCAACATCCTGATAAATGGAATGTCTGCTTTTACCAGGGACGCCTCTTTCGGCGGCGACCAGATTACCGAAGAGATTCAGTCGAGATTCAGCATGACTTACGAAGCGGCGGAACTCCTCAAAATGGGCGGAAATATGCAGGACGCGCCGATGCCGGATCTCGAGGAGATATTCACGTCAATTTGTTCCCAGTGGATCAAGGAAATAAGACTGGCCATCGATTTCTACTACGCCAATTACCCGGATCACAGTCTCTCCAAGATCGTCTTAAGCGGAGGTTCATCGAAGATCGTTGGACTGAAGGATCTTCTGCAAATGGAAACGGACATTCCGGTTGAGATGTTCAATCCGTTTTCTCGAATGGAGATAGAGGCGAAGAGATTTGATCCGGATTATGTTCAGGAGATGGGACCGCAGGCAACCATAGCCGTTGGTTTGGCCCTAAGGACAATCGAGAGATGATTAGAATCAATCTACTGCCGGTAAGGCTTGCCAAGAAGAAGGAAAACGCTTATCGGCAATTGTCGGTGTTTTTTCTATCGATTCTTTTCATAGCCTCCGTAGGCGGATATGTCTGGTTTCACCTTGTGGAGCAGGCAGTGGCTCTGGGCAAAGAGCTTGAGGTTGTCCGGAGCGATACAACGAGATACAACAATCTTGTGAAGGAAATGGCGGACCAGAAGAAGGAAAAGGAACTTACTCAGGAAAAGCTCAACCTGATCAATCAACTCAAGATAACGAAATCCGGTCCGGTTCGTACTCTTGACGAGATCTGCACGAGATTGCCGAAGAATAGACTGTGGCTGGATACGGTCAAACAAGACGCGAAGGGCCTTTTCATAAAGGGGATGGCCATAGACAACATAACCATAGCCGAGTATATGAAGAACCTGGCCGGCTCTCCATATTTCAGCAACATCGATTTGATTAATTCGGAGCAGAAAGTGATTAAGGATACGAAGCTGATGGAGTTCATCCTTATGTGCCAGACAAAGGCGCCGGATGTGCCCATTGGGAGCGAACCATGAGATGGCTCAGCCTGCCACCCAGGATAGAGGGCCTGATAACCGGGTTATCTTTTAAACAGAAGGTCATTATCTACCTGGGAACACTGGCCGGGATCGCCGCTTTGTTCATAGTTCTCCTGATTAAGCCCAAAATGGACGAGATCGGCGGATTGAAGTCTGAAATGGAGACTGCTCAGAGTACACTTGCAGCAGCAAGACTGAAGGCGGCTGATTACGAAAAGTTCAAAGCCGAGTATGAAGCCACCCAGATCGCATTTCGAAAGGCTTTACTCCTGCTCCCGGATAAAAAGGAGATCCCCGCTCTCTTGACCAGTATCTCTGATCTGGGAAATGGGGCCGGGTTGGAGTTTCTGCTTTTCAAGCCGAAAGATGAGGTCCGGAAGAATTTTTACGCAGAGATACCGGTAGAAATCATCGTTCTCGGCCCATATCACAGTGTAGCCGTATTCTTTGATAAGGTCAGCAAGCTGCCCCGGATAGTGGGTATTTCCAACCTGAACATGGCCGATCCAAAGGCGGTCCACGGATCGATGCTGATCAAGACATCCTGTCTGGCGACGACTTATCGCTTTACCGGGCAAAAGGTCGAAGATAAGGAAGCCCAAAAAGAAGGCGAAAAGAAGTAAGCGTGAGAAAGACACAGGAAATCATGGACAAGATGGGGCAAGTCACCAGGGTATTTCTCGTTCTTGGCCTGGTTTTTCTCGGCGCATGCACGGAGAAACCTTCCGAAGCCCCTGCGCCCTGCGTCCAGCAGAAACCGAAAAAGGCTAGTGTCTCTGTTCAGCAGGCAAAGACTGAATCTGACGAGAAAGATGAGTATTCCTACGACCCTTCGGGCAAACCGGATCCTTTTCAGCCATTCGTCGCAGATGAAGAGTTGAAAAAAGCGGCCGTTTCAAAAGGGCATTCTCCCCTGCAGAATCTGGATCTCGGGCAATTGACTCTGGTTGGTATTATTACAGGCAAAAATCCGGCGGCCATGGTTCAAGATTCTACCGGGCGGGGTTATATTTTGCACCTGGGGACCCGTGTTGGTTCAAGGGAAGGTTCCGTAACCAGCATTCTGGCAGACCAGGTGGTAATTACTGAGAAGGCGAGAGATTTCATCGGCAGAATCAAGCAACAACCCGTGACGCTCAGGATGAGATCGTCAGGGGAAGGAGAGTAATAAATGTCCCGGAAGTCTATCGGTTCCGTGATAACAGCTCTAGCTGCAGTCGTTTTGCTTGGGCACGGCTTTCTCTTCGTGTCCGGTCAGGCCTGGGCGGATCAGGAAGAAGAACTCCAGCCAAAAGATACGGACTATTTGCCTCAAGGGGCGCCCGGTGAAGGAGACAAGGACGAGGAGAGAGCCGAACTGCCGGCCGCTTCCATCCTTGACGTCAAGGCGGAAACCGACAACGCCGGCAACCTTATGGTTTTCGTATCAGGAGATGGTGCGCTTCCGACACCAAAAAGCTTTACGCTGTCCGGGCCGCCTAGATTGGTAGTTGATATCCCGGGAGTTTCTTCGGCCTGTTCCGGAAAGAGCATCCCCGCTCAGCATACCTTGCTGAAGAAGATTCGGATTGCTGAAAAAACCGATGGGGTGCGAATCGTATTTGACCTCGCGAAGAGCAAGCTTCCACCGTATTCTATTGATAAGCAGGGAAGGACTCTCACGATTTCGATCGGCGGAAAGGGCGGCAGCGTTCCGGCAAAAGGGTTGTCCACGATAAGAGCGATAGATTTTGAACCTTCCGGAGACGGTAAGACAACGCTTACTATCATCACTGATCGCAAGCCGGTCTACGAGATTATCGATAGCGACCGGAACGAAGTCTTGATCCGCTTTAATCAGTACAGGCTGCCCAAACTGCTGTTGAGGCCGCTCGATACGAGCTACTTCAAGGGTGCAGTAAACCGGATTGTCCCGAAGCAGTCTGCAAAAGGCAGAGTTGATCTCAGGATCGAATTGCGAGACAAGGTCCCCTACACAGTAAGAGAGGACGGCAATGCCGTCGCCCTGGAGTTTTCGGCGACGGAAGTCCCGCCCAAGCTCGATCGCATTGCCGGACTCGAAAAGACGGGGGGGGCTCAGAATGATCAGGGGGCAAAAGGGGCAGGCGCTGAAGCCGAATTGCCACCGGAATTTGCCGAACTGGCGAAAGATGTTTCAATTCGGCCGGATCAGCCAAAAGCCGCATCAAACGCCCGTTCCACCCCAAAATTCGAGATGCCGTTAAGTCCCGATAGAGTCTACACGGGGCAGAAGGTCTCTCTGGATTTTCAGAGCGCCGACATGCACAACGTTCTGCGACTCCTGGCCGAAGTGAGCAATCTTAATATCGTGGCGGGGGAGGATGTCGCCGGCAAGGTGACCATGAAGCTCAATAAAGTTCCATGGGATCAGGCCCTGGACGTGATCATTGCCGCCAATGGATTGGGTATGATGAGGACCGGAGACATAATCCGGATTGCTCCTTTGGACAAGTTGAAGGAGGAAAATCAGCGCATTAACGAGTTGCAGCAGGCCGAGCCTCTGTTTACCGAATTCATTCAGGTGAATTACGGAAGAGCGGAGGCATTGAAGGACAAAATAGAGAAAATAAAGAGTTGCCGCGGCACGGTGACTTTTGACGAGCGAACAAATAAGGTGATTGTCAAAGACACTCAAACGGTTATCGATAGTTCGAGATTTCTCGTAAAATCGCTCGACGGGCCGACCAGACAGGTGGTTATTGAGGGCCGCATCGTGGAGGCGTTGAACGATTTTGCAAAAGAAGTCGGGGTTCAATGGGGTCATCATACATCTCATTACGAATACTTTATCCCGCCCGGCAAGACTGAACCGGAAAAGGAGACAGTGGTCGAATATCCTTACGGGACAGGCAATGAAGAGGATGTAAACAACGGCGGGAGCAAGAACATCTGGCAAATGCACGGGGGTATACGCGGAACTGAAGATGACAGCTATACCGGACACCCCTACAACTATATTTTTAATCCCGGCATACCTCTATCTCCTTACGGAAATATCGGCTTTACCTTTGGAAGGCTTCTAGGCATCGGCCTGAACGGCCTGGACATGAGGCTCCTCGCCATGGAAAGCGACGGGAAGATACATATAGTCTCTTCGCCGAAAATAGTCACCCTGGACAATAAGGAGGCCTATATTCAACAGGGCGCCAAAATACCCTATCCCAAGCAGACACAGGACGGCATATCAGTCGATTTCATAGAGGCTACTCTGAAATTGACCGTAGTTCCCCATATTACGCCGGACAATCGCATAAGCCTGAGTATTATGGCCAAGAAGGATGAACCGGACTGGACAAATGCCGTAATGGGCGTGCCGGCTTTACAGGTCCGGGAGGCTGTCACGGAATTGCTGATCAATAGCGGTGAAACAGTAGTCATAGGTGGTGTGACTTACGAAAAGAAGGTAAAGGGGTTCCGCGGCGTACCCTGGTTATCAAAACTTCCGGTTTTGGGGTGGCTTTTCAGAGGAACGAGCGACACGGAAGAAAAGACAGAGTTGCTCATCTTTTTGTCCGCCAATACAGTGGGACTGGACTAACGGTTTGCGTCCAAATTAACATTGCAATACTTTTTGGTTACCGGGTTCACGGTTCACAGTTCCAGGTTTAAAACCGTGAAATTCTAACTTCAGCGCTCAGTACAGCTTCACATTGATGTATCCAAAATGGGATTGACGTTTTTGTTCTGTTTGTAGCCGTGGGCTTCGACCCGCGTGAGGCGTTACAGGTACAAACAGACGCTTTCTCGTCCGCTTGAGGGTGCCTAGAGCTTTACTCGCACTTCCGGTTGCACTCTCTATATCTGGGTGCAAGTAGAAGTGGGACTGGATCTCAAGTCCCCTTGTATTGATTCAGGCCCCGGTCATGTGGCACAGCCGCCTCGGCTGTGACCGAGCCTGATTTCACAGCCGAGGCGACTGTGCCACATGGGAGGTTTTCGCAATGCCGGCTTGATTCCACGGTGTTCCCACCGTCCACCTTACAGTTCTACTTGCACCCTCTATATCTCCGTAACTTGACACAACATCTCCAAACAACTATATTTGAATTACATTTGTACCAAATCCGCCTGATTCAACTTGAAAAGTCAGGTCGATCCTCACCGGGCCGTGGATGGACTACCGACGATAAACCACGAACCGCGTAGAAGAACGAATTGGGGGCGGCGGTCGATTTGCCGTAGAACGCAAAGCCAATTCCAGACCGGTGATCAACAGGTATAGATCGGGATTGGCATAAGGATGCGTTACGAAATAACTGTGACATCTTGCTAGTCTTTTGGGCCGTATTCTGCGTTGCTTAAGGGTTAGTATCCGTTCACCGTTGACCGTTGACCGTTCACCGAAAAGGATGTTTCTTGCGCTTCTCACGCCTGACAGTTAACGGAGAATACGATCACCATTGACTGTTCGGAGAAGAAAGGCTTTTCAGGTTCTTACGGACAACGGTGAACGGACAACGGTGAACGGATACA
>JAZDGK010000301.1:0-15138 GCA_043806955.1 Pseudomonadota bacterium
CGGCGAATCCACCCCTCTTTTTAGAGGGGAATTTGGGGCGGTCCTCGCGACGCTCCAGACAAAAGGTATTTCTCTGCGTCCTCTGCGAGCTCTGCGGTAATTTGTTTGGTTGCGGCTTTGCCGTGTTCCGGAGGTTTTGGAATTATGGGGCGAATTGGTCGGGCAAAAAGGCTGGCGGTTCTCGGATCGACCGGATCTATCGGCCGTAATGTTTTGGAGATTGCGAGACGATTCCCGGACCGTTTTGAAATAGCGGCAGTTGCCGCCGGAAAGAACATCGGCCTGCTGGAACGCCAGATTGAAGAATTCAGGCCATTAATTGCAGCGGTACAGACCGAGGACCTCGCCGATGAGTTAAGGGAGCGAATGCCGGGCAAGAATTCCCCGGAAATCGTATCAGGACCCGAGGGATATATTAGGGCTGCAACCGCCCCTTCCGCAGATATGACAGTATCGGCCATGGTCGGCGCCGCCGGTCTGATCCCCACGTATCAGGCGATCCTGGCAGGAAAGAGTATTGCTTTGGCCAACAAGGAAGTCCTCGTCATGGCCGGCGAGATTATTATGAAGACTGCATCTGAAAAAGGTGTCTCGGTCATACCGATCGACAGCGAACACAGCGCCGTCTTTCAGTCTCTTGCAGGCCATCGGAAAGAGGACCTGAAACGCGTCATACTTACCGCTTCCGGCGGACCGTTTCTGAACCTGGATAGAGATGCCCTGGCTGCAGTCACCCCGGCTCAAGCCCTTAAGCATCCGAACTGGCAGATGGGCAAGAAGGTGACTATCGATTCAGCCTCCCTCATGAACAAAGGACTGGAAATGATCGAGGCCAAGTGGCTTTTTGATTTGTCGATGGATCAGATTGCGGTACTGATTCATCCTCAGAGCATAATTCATTCCATGGTAGAATATATAGACGGGTCCGTTATTGCCCAGTTGGGGATTCCGGACATGCGTACGCCCATCGCTTACGCGCTTTCGTTTCCGGAAAGAATTGATCTTCAATTGCCGGGTTTAGATTTGAGCGAAATCGGCAGCCTGACATTTAAAGAGCCGGATCTGGACAGTTTCCCGTGTCTCCGGTTGGCCTATGTAGCCTGCGAAAAGGGCGGGCTTTCCCCCGCGGCACTGAATGCGGCGAACGAAATTGCAGTGGCGGCTTTTCTGGAGGGCAGACTGGGATTTACGGAAATCCCAAGAATTATCGACAATGTTATATGTGGACTTGTATCAGCCGGCCCCGCCTCAATAGAGGATATTCTGGAAACAGACCGTCTGGCCAGGATCAAAGCGGAAGAGATGATAGGTCGTAACAATTTAGCGCTTTGAAAAAATGCGCTAAATCTCATTGCAAAATGAAAAATGTAAGATTTCGGACAAAAACCATCAAAATTTTGACTTTTGCACTTTAAATCTTGCATTTTGAATTGAAGTTTAGCCAGTTTTTCAAAAGGCTAAACTGATACGATAGGTCGAAGTGTTTCCGGTTCGGGGAGATCTACGGAGGGGAAGCCACAGTGACTACTGTTCTAATAATGATAATCGTCTTGGGCGCGCTAATCTTCGTGCATGAGTTGGGGCATTTTTTGCTTGCCAAGATGTTCAGGGTGAGAGTTGAAAGATTCTCTCTCGGTTTTGGCCCGAAGATATGGTCTCAAACGGTCGGAGAGACGGAATACCGCCTTGCGGCAGTGCCGCTTGGCGGTTACGTGAAGCTTTACGGCGAGAACCCGGGTGAAGAGGTGGAGGAGGCTGAAAAGAAACGATCCTTCATGCACAGGAGCCTGTGGCAGAGGGCACTGATAGTGGGCGCCGGTCCGATCTCCAATCTGATATTCGCATTTTTCGTTTTTTTCATAACCCTTGCGCTCTTCGGACGCCCCACACTGCCCCCGGTGATAAAGGATGTGCAGAAGGGATTGCCGGCTCAGAAGGCAGGTTTGAAATCCGGCGATCGGATTCTAAAAATTGATGGGCGCAGAGTAGACGAATGGGAAGGACTCGCCGCAATCATCAGCGAAAACGAGGAGCGGCCTTTGGTCATTTCGTTTGTTCGTCAAGGACGGGCAATGGAGACGAGAGTCACCCCCATGCTGATTACCAGAAAAACGATTTTTGGCGAGGAGGTCAAGCTGCCGGCTATCGGGATCATGCCTCCGGATGAACCGGTAATGGAGAGGATAGATCCTTTGGAAGCTTTCGTGGGTGGAGCCAGGCAGACATGGCGGACCGTACATTTGACGTACACGTCTATTGTCAAGCTGATCCAGCGCATAGTTCCCATCTCGACACTGGGCGGGCCGATCCTCATCTTCAAGCTTACCGGCCAACAGGCGGAAGCCGGCATTGTTCCATTGCTCTTTTTTGTGGCCGTCTTAAGCATTAATCTGGCAGTTATGAATCTGCTTCCCATCCCGGTTCTGGACGGAGGACACCTTTTCTTTATGGGCGTAGAGCTGATTCTCGGCCGGCCTGTCAGTCTTAAGAAGAGAGAGATCGCCCAACAAATCGGCCTTGTGATTCTTATTTCCCTGATGGCTGTCGTCTTCTATAACGATATCCTGAGAGAAATAAGATAGGCGAGAAGGCTGGGAAGCTGGGATGCTGGGATGCTGGGATGCCGGGAGGCAAAAGAAGTAGACGCGAAGAAGGGGAGACGCGGTGACAAGACAATTTCGGATTTCGGATGTCGGATTTCGGAATGAGAAAAGATGGACACGAAAAAGGGGAGAAGGGATGAGGTGGTGAGTTTCAAATGCGGAATGCCGGCGCCCCCCGGGGGACGCAACGAATAACTAAATAAACCAAACAAACTAAATAAACCAGACAAACTCTTATTCCTTCCTGAGTTCCTGATTGAAAGTCGTTCGTGAATTTGAAGATCCTGGCTATAGATACTTCGGGTTCGGCCGGCAGTGTGGCCTTGACCCAAGATGAAACCGTACTCGCTGAGTATTCTCTTCTCAGCAGGGAAACGCACAGCCGCCGTTTACTCCAGGCAGTTGATTACCTGCTTGCGCGGGCCGGCATTTCCTTGAAAGAGATCGATTGCCTGGCGATGACTCTCGGCCCGGGGAGTTTTACCGGCATTCGAATCGGTCTGGCCACGATTAAGGGACTGGCCCAGTCCCTGCGGAAGCCGGCAATCGGCATATCCACGCTTGATGCGCTGAGCGCAAACTTTCCATTTGCATCTCGCCCGGTTCTACCCATTATAGATGCTCGCAGAAAACAGGTGTTTACTGCGACTTACCGCCCTGATGATAAGGGCCGGCTAAAAAAGGTATCACCCGAGCGGGTGGTATCTCCCGATGCCCTTGCTGCCGCTATAAAGGAAGAAGTCATACTGGCCGGAGACGGCGCTGCCCTCTACCGCGATCTGTTCCAGACGGAACTTGGGGAAAATGCCGTCTTCGCACCCGGACCGCTCTCCTTTATTCGCGCATCATGTGTTGCTTATCTGGCTCTGGAAAGGTATAGGGCAGGCAAAATGGATGACGTTGCGTCCATGACCCCTGTTTATGTCAGGCCGTCAGAAGCCGAGCTGAAGGACATGATTACAAAGGCACAAAGAGACGAAGGCTTTCATATTTGAGGGTCGTGCGCATGGTTGTCTCTCCCATGATTCCGGAAATGAATGTCGAATATCGAACAAGGAATTTCGAATTTTGAAGTTTTCCGTTTATTTCTCGCGATGGTCCGGCATCGGCCCTCAATATCGAATAGTCTTCGACCATACTTCGACATTCGTCATTCCTTGTTCGATATTCGACATTCTGAACTCCGATGATCCGCCGAGGGCGGAACGAGCGAGTGCACGATTTGTGCAGCCAGAAGATTTGCAGCCTCAAATTCGGGAATATTTGGTCTCGTTCCTCCACTTCCTCGTGACGATCCCCTAAGTCCGACAGACTCCTGGCGAATCGGGAAGCGGAAAATTTGACTCTTGCAGGCATTCGTGCCGATAAGGAAATAAACAGGTTCGAAAAGGCAATCCACCCGAAAGTGTGTGCGCGCACAGTCACCGGCCTAAGTCCATAATGGGTATGAAATGGGATATGGCAGCGGAACCGCCGAAGCCGAAGCAATTCGTGTTTCATCGGGAACCCGCTCTTCTGAGAAAGAGGGGGTTTTTTTGGTTCTCCTTCCGAGCATTCATATCATTGCTGAATATTCTTTCCAAACAGAGAATTGATAAGAGAGGAGTCTCATGGCTAAAGAAACAAACACAGCTATTCTAATCGTAGATAGTATCAAAGTCGTACGCGACCTTCTGAAGGGTACCCTGAAACAGCTTGGATTTAGGGCCATAGATGAGGCAGAGAACGGAAAAAGAGCTATGCAGATGTTGAGGGAAGAGGATTTCGATCTGGTCATAACCGATTTGAGGATGCCTGATATGACGGGACTGGATTTGCTAAAGGAAATCAAAGGAGACAATACTCTAAAACACATTCCTGTTGTAATTCTCACGTCCGAGGCCAAGAAGGAATACATACTCGAATCCATTCGGGCGGGCGCAAGTGACTACATACTAAAGCCCTTTACTCTGGAAGACGTGCGAAAAAGACTGGGCGCTATTGTCAAATTAAACGCGGAATCTGAAACCAAAGGCTCGGTCCCGAAGAAGAAGCCATTTCTTTCGTAAATCTCTTCCGCAGCAATAGGAAACCGGAACGACGGCTCCGCACGGAAAAACATCTGGATAATTCCAACCCGGTTGATATATAATCGACAGACATGAGCGACTTTGATCTTACTGCCGAAGAAAAAGCGCTTCTATTGCGACTGGCACGAAACGAGATTACGAAAAACCTGACGGGGGCTGACGAGAAGCTCGTCTTGCCCAGGGAAGGTAGTATCCACGCCCATAATGGTGCTTTTGTCACCCTGCATAACCAGGGACGGCTCCGTGGATGCATAGGTCTTTTCAGCGCAACTCAGGCTTTGCACGAGACGGTATGCGACATGGCCTATTCCGCCGCCTTTAAGGACCCCCGTTTCCCGCCGCTCAGCGCTGCGGAACTGTCCCATGTAGATCTCGAAATATCGGTCTTGTCTCCTCTGCAGAAGATAGCGGACATAAATGAGATCGAAGCAGGCAACCACGGCCTTTATATTGTCAAGGGATTCAATCGCGGCGTTCTTTTACCCCAGGTGGCTGTTGAACACAAGTGGGACAGGTTTACCTTTCTTGAGCAGACCTGCTACAAAGCGGGATTGCCTGGCGATGGCTGGCGACACGGCGCAGATATTTACGTTTTCACGGCCGTGATCTTCGGCGAAAGAGAGACTTAAGTTCGGAGTGCAAAGTGCAAAGAGATGACGTAGCTCCGACAGATTCTGGACAGGCTTTCCGGCTTCCAAATTCGGCGAAAAAACAATCATTCCGCATTCCGAACTCCGCTTTCCGCACTTGAATTGCTTCTAACCAGTTTCACGACCACGATTTCCGGCGGGGTCAAAAACCTTAAGGGCGGACCCCAGGTGCCTGCACCGCGGCTGACGTAAAGATACCGGTTCTCCAGCCTGTAGAAGCCGGACTTGAGCGGATAAAAAATCATTGTCGCCATGCGAAAGGGAAAGAGTTGACCTCCATGTGTGTGACCTGAAAGCTGGAGGTCTATGGGCAGGCGGTCAAGATAATGCTCGGAGTTCGGCGGCCTGTGGAATAGGAAAAGCGTGAATAGATCCGGATCCCTCTCGTCGAAGAGGGCCGGGATGCGTCTTTTTGGAAAACCAAGACGCCTTGCGGCAGGATCGTCGACGCCAATTATGTTGATCAACCCAGGAAGTCTCACGCACTCATTTCTCAGCAGCTTGAAACCGGCTCTTACTGTGAAGTCCGCTGCCTTTTCCGGTCCGGCATAAAACTCATGATTGCCCATTACTGCATACTTCCCCAACCGCGGTCTTAAGACGGAAAGCAAGTCCGCCAAATGATTTATGCTGTCTACTTCCTGGTCCAGCAAATCGCCTGTGGAAACTATCAAGTCCGGATTTTCGGTCTGGAGCAGCTTTATCAGCCGCCCGAGACGGCCTTCACGAATAATCATCCCAAGGTGCACGTCCGATATTTGAGCTATCGTGAGCTGTCCCGTACTCGGAGGCAGTTTTGATGTATGTATGGTCACGTATGTTGCCCGCACATCAAGGGCCTCGAAATAAGCATAGAGGCATATTAGAAAGGGTACCGTTATCATCGCCGCAAAGACCTTCAAATTCCTGGGCAGCAGAAGGGCCTTATGATATAGACTTTCAGATAATGTTTTTGGGAAGGCAGCAGGGAGGGGATAGTGCCTGTTCGTACATCCCCGACCGATAATGCACCCAAAAGCTTTATCTGTAAGTCTATAGGAAAGAAGCCTGGCAGCGGTCCCATGCAAAAGGTTCACTGAATCAACGAAGAGGTTGGCCAGGAAGAGGTAAAAGATATAGCCGATCCACAGAGACGATACGAATGTGAAGACATAACCGAATTGAACAAAGCGGTCCCAGATGATCATTCGGGCCAGAATCGGGGAAACAACCATCAAAACAAAAAAAACCGCGAGACAGAAGCCTGTTCTGGACGAAAACTCCATGTACGATCGAATGCGCCTGTAGAGATACAAGTGTACGCCCCCATAAATGGTCAGAAAAAGGGTGAAGAATATAAAGGGGGCAGTCCAGCGTTGCATAGGAATAATTCTAACAGTCCGACAAGATTTCGGGAGTTTTCAAAACGAATAATTGAGTATAGCAAATCCGTAACACTTTAGCTTTTTGAAATTCGGTTCGGTTTGCTCTGGGTGGGGGGGGTGGATTGACCATGGACCACGGACCATCGACGATGTGTTTTCGTGGTCTATCGTCCATCGTCTGTGGTCAATCCGCCGCCGCAGATCGGACATTTGCTTGCACCTCAGTCAGATTTGGCGGCGGATTCGGGGCATAGAATGTGCTTGACCCTGCGGGTTATCCTGCGTACTATTTGTAATTACGGAAACACTTCGAAACGAGTCTATCTGCCGTGTCGTCCAAGCTTCTTAACGATATAATGGCAGTAATTCCCGGCGCAAATGATTATGAGTTCTGACGCGTTATTTGGCTGGCAGGGTCGTATCCTTAGAGTGGACCTTTCCAGCGGTAAAATAGAAGAAAACGCTCTGGAATCTGCGGACCGGGAGAATTTCCTGGGCGGCAGGGGCATCGGTGTCAAATGGGTTTACGACCACGGCATGGTCGAAGCGCTCTCGCCGCAGAATCTCCTCGTATTTGCTGCCGGGCCACTTACCGGGACCGGAGCGCTTACGTCCGGCCGAGCTGCTGCCGTATCCAAATCACCGCTCACCGGAACAATCTGCAGCAGTAATGCGGGTGGTTCTTTTGGGGTGCACTTAAAACGATCGGGCATTGATGCCATAGTCATAGAAGGGAACTCTTCGGAGCCCGTCTGGCTTGAGATATCGGACGGCCGCCCCGCCCTGAGATCCGCACGGGGCCTTTGGGGCAGGAATACTCGATATGTGTTCGACGCCCTCAAACATTTCAAGGCTGTGCTTTGCATCGGGAGGGCCGGAGAAAACCGGGTTCTTCTCTCCTCCATCATGCATAACCGCTCCCATGCCTTTGGGCGGGGCGGCCTTGGCGCCGTTATGGGTGCAAAGCGTCTCAAAGCCATTGCCGTGAGCGGTAAGGATGCAGTGAGAATAGCCGATCGAGTTGAATTTGCTCTTCGCCAAAAAAACTTAAGCAAGATCCTCTTGGCCAGCCCTGTCTTAAAGAGTTTTTCTTCTCTCGGTACACCAAGCCTGCTCAAGGTCTTGGATTGGGCGGGAATCCTGCCGGTTTCCAATTTCAGGAAGTGCGGTTTTGCAGGCGCCGATGAAATATCGGCGGAGTCTCTCAAAAGATTGCATCCATCAAAATCACGGGCCTGTATCTCCTGCCCGGTCGGCTGCAAGAAAGAAAC
Source organism: Pseudomonadota bacterium (assembly GCA_043806955.1). Classification (GTDB taxonomy): domain Bacteria; phylum Desulfobacterota; class QYQD01; order QYQD01; family JAZDGK01; genus JAZDGK01. The sequence continues at coordinate 7,958 of JAZDGK010000301.1, forward strand.
GCTGAACGGATCTTCTCTCCCTGAATATGAAACAATTGCCATGTTCGGATCGAATCATGAGAATGCCGATCTATGCACGATTATTGAACTGAACAGACTCTGCAATGACTACGGTCTGGATACGGTCAGTACGGGATCGACCCTGGCGTGTTTTTCTGAGGCTGAGAATAGAAAGCCCGGAACGGAAGAACTCTGCGAGCTGGTGAAAAATATCGGTGAATCAGAGGGCATCGGGGTCGTTCTTGGCCAGGGATCTTTGAGATATTCTCTTTCCCGGAATAAAAAAGCCGCCTCCGTCGCCGTAAAGGGTTTAGAGACTCCCGCCTATGATCCAAGAGGGGCATATGGGCTGGGTCTGGCCTACGGGACCGCAAACCGAGGCGGATGTCATCTCGGGGCATACATGATCGCGCCGGAGATCCTTCGTAAGCCCAAAGCGCTGCGACCGCTGACCTTTTCCGGGAAGGCTTCGTATCTCGCCGTATTACAGAACACCTTTGCCGCAGTCGATTCACTGATAGTCTGCAAGTTTGCTTACGTAGCCGCCGGGCAGGAAGAGTATGCGAATCTCCTCTCTGCAGTGACCGGGGAGAGTTTTGCGGCCGACGACCTTACCAGAATCGGTGAACGTATCTGGACCCTCGAACGTCTCTATAACCTTAGAGAAGGATTCCAGAGAATCGACGACTACCTCCCCGAAAGGTTCTATGAAGAAGCGGAAAACCACAAAGGGATCGACCGTGCGGAGTATGACGATGCCCTCAGCGAGTACTATTCGCATAGGGGCTGGAACAACGAAGGTATTCCGGAAAAGGCCAAATTGAAGGAACTCGGATTGGAAGACTGAGAACTACGAATGACGCGAAAACAGAAGAATCTGAATTCGTGTTAATTCGTGCCATTCGTGGTTTCAAAAGGTAATCTATGGAAGAGCTTGTCGCCTATGGCAAGAAGATGGTGGCACAGGGGCTGGCGCATTCGCATTTTGGGAATGTGAGCAAGCGCGCCGGCGATCAGATTTTGATCAGCACGACGGGAAGCATGCTCGACGAACTCGAAGGCCAGATCGTCAGGGTCTCACTCGCAGGGCCGTCATCGATGGATATGATAGCTTCCACTGAACTTGTCGTGCATCGTGCAATCTATAGCGAGACTTCGGCGCTTGCCGTTCTACATGGGCATTCCGAGTTTGCAGTAGTTCAGTCCCTCTTGAATCCTGTGGGAACAGAGGTTTGCCCTGAAGATTCAGAAAGCACCTACTTGATTCATGAAATCCCGGTAATTGAAGGCGGAGTTGGTTCAAAAGAGCTTGCTGAAAGGGCTGCCGGCGGCCTGCGTGATCACAAGGCGGTTCTACTGAGGGGACACGGCGTCTTCGCCCGGGGCGCCACCGTGGACGAGGCATTTGTCGTGCTTTCCTGTGTGGAACACAGTTGCCGAGTAAAGTACTTTACCGATCTCTGGCAAAGGATTAAATAGAGAGCCTCCCCAATATCGAATATCCAAGGGGCGCCTCTCCTGATTGGAAATTGGAAATTGATCCTAAAATGGTATGTTGGAAATTTCTAAGTCCCTTAGATCTTAACTCGCGACTCGTAAAGGCCTTGGATGGAAATCAATTACAAAGTCTGGCTGGAGGAAGATGGAGCGGTCCTGTTCGGCAAGGGCCGTGAAGAACTGCTTGAAGCCATCGACGAGCTTCGTACTCTCAGTGGAGCCGCGAAAAGGCTCGAGATGTCTTATCGAGCGGCATGGGGAAGGCTTAGGGCCTCTGAAAAACGCCTGGGGTTCAAGCTTGTTGAGCAAGATCCCCGACGAAGGATCATGAGCCTCACTGCGGACGGGAAGGAACTCCTCCGGTGCTATAAGGTTTTGAGAGAAGAGATGAGCGCCTTCCTGAATGAGGCTACACCAAGGATTTTCGGGGGATTGCGCCAAAATTTCCCCGGTCGAAAAAATAAGGTCTAAGAGCCTGTCGGACTCAGGGGGAATAAGGGACGATGCAGGTTTTTTGGTGAAAGGGTTTGATCTTGAATGGAAAACTTGTTTGAGCTGATCAATGTGGACCTCCAGAAAGGCCCCACCGTCATTCTGGACGACATCAATGTCGTTTTACAGAAAGGTTCAGCTTACGCCATAATCGGGCCCAACGGCTCGGGGAAGACCACTTTTTTACGTTTGTTGAATCTCTTGGAACCGCCCAGCAGGGGACGGATTTTCTATGCAGGTCTCAATACCAAAGAAGCTGAGTCTTTGGCCGTGCGCCGGGAGATGGCGTTCCTCTCCCAGCAGCCCGTGATGTTCAACTGCTCTGTTTTTGAGAATGTAGCGATGGGGTTGCGCTTCAGGAGGACTGAAAAGAGTCTCCTGCGGGAGCGTGTGCAGGAAATACTTTCCCGGTTATCCCTCGATGCCGTCGGCCGGAGGAATGCCCGTACACTGTCGGGAGGGGAAAAGCAAAGGGTGGCTGTCGCGCGCGCCGTTGTCTTTTCCCCTAAAGTTCTATTACTGGATGAACCGACCGCTTATCTTGATAAGGAAAATGAGGCGATATTGGAGACGCTCATCCTGGGTCTTCAAGAGAGGGAAAATATCACAATAGTTATGGTTACCCATAACATGGATCAAGCAATGAGGCTGACGGACAGGATAGTCGTCTTTGAACACGGCCGCGTTCTGGAAATAAGGGAGACAGGACGGACAGTCTAGGAGGCTGTCCGATAACTGGGATCGTAGCGAGGGAAGTGGAGGACGATCCCAAATATTCACGGATTTGTGGGATAATAGTGTACCTATAGCCCGAAAATCCGGGCATATTTGGGGCGTCATCCCACTTTCCGCAGTAGATCATCAGTTGTCGGAGAGCCTCCTCGTCCCTCTTCCGGGTGTGTTTCCGTTGCGATTGCGGTGGAAACTTTTTTCATCAAATTCAGGAAGACCGTCCTCGTCAAAGCGCACAAAACAAGGAGTTTTGTAACGTCTTGACAGAGAGGGAATATCGCTTCCACTAAATAGGCACTAGTTTGCCCTATGCAAGCAGAGATCTCTCTGCCGGCGCAAGGGGTTCTGTTATCATATCTAAGGGATAAGACGTACTTTATTCAGCCGGGCCATGATTTGGTACCCCTGGCATCAATGTTGCTTATCTATCTTTCATCCAACACTTGGAGGCTGGAAATGCGTTTCAAAAATCACCACCGCCTGCTGCTGCCTGTCGTCTTGATATTCATTCTTGGCACAAACATATGCCATGGATATGTAATCGATGGCAAAGTGAACGATTGGGGCGTAGATCTAACCAATCCGCTGGCTCAAAAAAAAGGATACCTCGACAGTAATCTGCCTTCCGGCCCATCCGTCTTTGTAGCCACCGAGGATAATGCCGATATGGAAAACAAACATAGCACCGCGGTCCCCCCGCCCTGGGCCTTCGTTGGTCCGCTCTATACTTACCAGAATCACTTTGATGCAGAGGCTATGTATGTCACGAACGACAGTCAGAACATCTACATTGCCGTTATAACCGGCCTTCAGAAACAAGGTTGGGATCCGCCGGGAAGCCCCGCTTACGGGCAAAATGACTATATGTTCAAGCCGGGCGATATCGCCATAAATGTTGATGGCGATAGTTTTTACGAGTATGGGATCGATATCGATACCGGCCACCTGATGAGTGTTACAGACTCAGGCTGGCAAGACGTGTACTACTATCCTCAATATCCTGGTACCGCTCCCGCCAATCCATGGACGGTCGCTGATGGTTCCGACGAGGGACCGGTCGATTTTGTATACAGCCAGACCGCTGAGAATACGCATTATGTACTCGAAGCAGCCATCCCGTTGAATTTGTTGGGTCTTAAACATAATGACCCGTATATGGTCCACTGGGCCATGGAATGTGGGAATGATTTACTGAACGTGAATGCGCGTGTGGTCCCTGAACCGGCATGTATGCTGCTCTTGGCGACTGGCCTGATGGGCATGACTGCTGCCCGAAGAAGACCGCCTCGATCAAAGGATACTCGGCAGGACTAGGAGTCTGTCGGACTTAGGGGATTGTCATGAGGAAGTGGAGGAACGAGACCAAACAATCACGAATTTGAGGCGCATAGTGTTGCTATGTGACGAAAAGTCTGGGATCTTTGGGCCGTTCCCTCCACTTTCCGCAGTAGATCACCCTAAGTCCGACAGGCTCCTATACGCATATCGCTTCCAGCCGGGTTAGTCCGCAATATTCCGGAGTTCCTCTTCTTACAACAATCGGATACACTGCTTTGCTGCACATCCCCCTGTTTCTTCAAAACGATGAATTGTTGCAAATCCTGGTTCCGGCACCGGCGTTCGTGACCACATCCTCCTCCAAAAGTCCGGGCGCAAATCATTTGGGTTTTCGTAACAATTCAGTTGGTTGAAAGAAATCCCCTCTGATTGTTGGGTTTCGCTCCATTCAACCCAACCTACGATTAAAGAGTTATGCCGCGGCCCTCGATTGTGCCGTATTCGTAGGTTGGGTTGAGGTTACGAAACCCAACAAGACATGGCACGCAGGATTAGTGACGTTTTCAGAACGCTAAACTGTTACGGGTTTTCAAAACGGTTTCCTCTGACAGGCTTGGATTTTCACTTGCAAACCAAATCATTTTTCAGGTAGAGTTAAACACTTTGTAATCGTTCACCGTTCACCGTGGACCGTTCACCGAAAAGACGTCTTTCGCACGGAGCGGTGGCCGAATAACGGGCTCGATATTCGATAGTTGGTGGTTCTAAGTTCACGGTTCACAGTTCCAGGTTTAACTGTGATCTCTGAACCGTGAACCTGGAACCGGCATCCAGCATCTAATGATCGTTCACCCCGTGAAATAAACGCTCACTAATTCCGGGGGCTGTTGAATGCTCAGACCATTTCACGGGGCGTTGGAGATGCCATGAGATTATTTCACGGGGTGAACCGAAGGAATGCTTTCAGGTTTTTGCGGATAACGGTGAACGGTTACCTTCCCTTTACCCGAGGACTTTCTTAATCACTGCCAGGAGCTGGTCGGGCTTGAAGGGCTTAATGATCCACCCTGAGGCCCCGGCTGCCCGCCCCTCATTCTTCTTGGCCTCGTGAGATTCCGTGGTCAACATGATTACGGGAACGAACTTGTGAGTCGGCGACCGGCGCACCTCCTTGAGCAGACCGATACCGTCCAGGTTCGGCATGTTCAGATCGGCAATCAGCATATCTATCCGTGTGCCGACCAATTTATCCAAAGCGTCTTTCCCGTCCACCGCCTCAATAATCTCATAGCCTGCCTGCCTCAGCGTAAAACTCACCATTTGCCGAATGCTGGCTGAATCATCGGCCGTCATGATTACCTTCCCCATGGGTTGCCTCCCGGTAACCGTTCACCGCTATCCGTTGACCGTTGTCCGTCCTGATCTTGCCCGAACGTCTGTCTCTTGTTCCTCACGCCTATACCGAAGACCCGGGTCAGGTCGTAAAGTGTGTCTCCACATGCTGTTTCTTCTTAACCCGAAACACGCAACTCGGAACACGGAACAGAGTTTCTGGACACACCCCTAGGAGGCTGTCCGAGAACTGATGATCTACTGCGGAAAGCGGGACCACCCGATTGCGGAATGCGGATTGCGGATTGCGGAATGGCTCCTGAATTCTGTTCCGTAGTTTTTTCAATCCGAAATCCGAAATCCCAAATCCGAAATAGACAGGGATCGTCCTCCGCTTTCCTCGCTACGATCCCAGTTCTCGGATACACTCCTAGAACCGTTCAGGATTCAACACCAGCAAAACCCTGCCGTCGCCCATAATGCTCACGCCGCTGATCACGTCTATTCCTGCAAGAGCCCCGGGAACCGGTTTGATGGCGACATCCGTGTTTTCTACAAACCGGTCTACGACTACACCGAGTTTCCCAGTCAAGGTCTTGACTATCACCATTGCTATCTCTTCGGCGGCCCCCCCATGCCGGACGCGGGTGTTATCGTTCCCCGTTTGTGCGCTGTCCGGGTCCAGAAGCGCCTGCAGGCCTTTCGCGGGCAATACCTCGCCACGGTAATAAAACAGCGCCTGGTTTCCGATCATTCTCAATTTGCCTCGGGCGATCTTCTCCGTCTCAACAATGCGGTCAAGCGGGATGGCATAGGCCGTGCCCCCGGCTTCGACGATAAGGGCCGCGCTGATTCCCATGGTCATGGGTATGGAAAGGGATATCTCGGAGCCTCTGCCCTCTTCGGAAGTTACCTGGGCCGTTCCTCCCAGTGCATCCATAGTGGTCTTGACCACATCCATGCCTACCCCTCTTCCGGAGAGGTCTGTCACCTCGGCTTTGGTCGAAAAACCAGGCATGAAAATGAGTTCCAGCAAGGCAGGATCGTCTATTGAATCAACCGGGATTCCCGCCTTTTTTGCCTTCTCATAGACCTTCGTCCTGCTGATACCCCGCCCGTCATCCACAACGTCGATTTTGATCCGGTTTCCTTCCTGAGATGCCTTCAGGATAACCGTGCCATTCTCGGGTTTGCCCGCCGCCCTTCGCTCCTCAGGAAGCTCTATACCGTGATCGCACGCATTTCTCACGATGTGCACCAGGGGGTCGAAGAGCATGTCCGCCACTTTCTTATCGATCTCGATATCCTCCCCTTCCATGGCCAGGTCGATGAGCTTTTTCTCCTTTCTGCTGATATCCCGGACCACGCGATTGAATTTCTGAAAGGTGCCTCGGACCGGAATCATGCGGAGCGACATGACCCCATGGTGCATGTCGCTGGTCAGCCTGGAGAAGAGGTGGAGGTTCTCCTGGAGAGAGCGGATTGCGGCCTGGGCATTGCCGTTTCCCGCGCCGAGTTGATACAAAAGATATTCATAAGTGTTTCGTGCCACAAAGAGCTCACCGACCAGATTGGAAAAACCCTCGACCTTGGCCTCATCGACCCTCATGGTCCTCATTTCCGGCTCGGCGCCACCTGCCGGGGCCAGTTGCTGGGCCGCCGTCATAAGGTCCTGTTTCTGGAGGGCGTTATGCAGATCTGTCTCAGATAGTTTTCCTTCCTCCACCAGGATCCGGCCGATCGGTTTTTGTCCGGCAAGCGCTTCATCGAGGTCCTTCCTGGTTATCTTGCCGTCCTGAATAAGGATTTCTCCCACTCTCTTCGGCCCGCCCCCCAGACCTTCGGCAAAG
>JAZDGK010000302.1:0-4159 GCA_043806955.1 Pseudomonadota bacterium
ACTCTCATCACCTATCCGAATACCCATTACTTTGCAACCATGGGCCAAACCTTTATATGTATATTCGCTGCCTTGACCTACTACTACACTGCTCATAGCAGTTCCATGTGAAAACATTTTCCACATTAAGAACTGTTCCGCAGTGTAGCCATCCGGCAAATATGGGAAATCACAGGATACACTGGTATAGTCATAATCCCAGGGCGTTGGATCATTGTCGTTGTTGATGAAATCCTTCCCGGGAGTAAAAATATGACCCAAAAGAGTTTCCTGACAGTTGTCAACACCTGAATCAATAACAGCCACAACCACATTATCATTCCCCTCTTCGATGGCCCAGGCGCCTCGAGCTTCCATTTTTTGCAAGGGCCAAGATAATTCTTCCTCCTGGGCATATAAATCCGTTGCCCCGATGGAAAAGAGAGCAAAAATAGCGGCAAAACCCACGCTGACCGACAAATTAATCCTTAATAACTTTTTCATCTTCTTCCTCCTTATTAATAGCTTTTCGGCCTCCGTCGCTCCCGGCCTTCTTTTTTGAACTGTTTTACCTCTTCTTCTCAGGGAAGATCGAAAATTCTCTAGTTATTTCTGTATATAACAGCATAATAGCAAATGCCGTACCAAGTTGTTATTTTTATCAAACGTATTTTCACAACCACTTGTCGGCCAAGTAAATAAAAATTACATAGGTGATTCGCAGCTTCAGTTTGAGGACTGGAAAATGCTCAATCTTCGACAACTCTGGTTTACAAATGGAAACCATGGTTGCTTGAATACGCCAAGGAAGAGGTTTTTTCCCCGGATGCGCGGGGAGAAGGTCACGGGTCGGAATTCTTTGGATATTAAATCGGGAGGGCAGAAAAATGCTTTTGAATACGGTAAATCCACAATTCCGGGGACAATTCCGGGGACGACAATTCCGGGAACAGTATACCAAATGGAACTCCCAAAAAATTAAGTATGGTGTCCCCGGAATTCAATTTGATTGATTGGTCACATGATCGAGTCTGATCTGCTATTCCGCCTGTGCCGTGAGCCAGGGGGGTTTGGACTCAGGTGCATTGTTTGATTATGCCTGAGGAACCATAGATCTGTGTATATTCATTTTGGACATGGTACGGTACTGAAGTTTTTCTGGGGCATCATTGATGCTTGGGGCTCCTGTGAGTTGCTAAAGTATAGAGAAGCAAGGACAGCCTAGAACCAGATGGGTGACTGGACGGAATAGTTCTTTAAGAATTACTTCCTAAAGAGCGTTCCATGCTCTGCGCCATCATTTTTTCCGGCTCCGTCGCCAGGAATGTGGTTTCAGAGCTCATTCATGCGCCCGCAGCCCATCCCGAAGCTTCTCCGTGATCCTGTCCCGGAGGCTTTTGGGGGCCAGCACCTTCACATCCGGCATCCAGGACAGCACCCAGCGGATCAGTTCCTTGCGCCCGGTCGTCTCCAGCCGCATCTCGACGCGGCCGTCGTCGCGCGTCCGGAACTCCTGGGTCGCGTGCCACTGCCGCTCAGTGATGTAGACGGCCAGTTTCGGCTCGAAGATGAGCCGGACCTTCAGGGCATTTCCCCGCCGGTGATGCCAAAAGCCTGCCGGGCGTACCTCTCGGCGTCGAAGTCAACGGGCCGGGAGAATGTGTGGCCTGAGGTTTCTATCCGTCCGAACTGCGGACGGGAGATGCGGATTGTCGCCCTGATCAACGAGAGGGACGTGATCGAATGTATTCTCCGTCACCTGGGATTGCGGGAGCCCTGGGTCCGGGTAGTTACCACCCGGGATCCACCTTTCGAGGAATTTGTCGAGACCGTCATCGAGGACTGGCTTGATGACGATCCCTTTCCGGATTACGAGCAGGAACCTGTGACTATGGTTTTGTAAGGTGTTTCGTAAGGTGTCATCAGCTCCGGCAGACTATACAGCCCTCGTCCCACGCGCACGAGTTCTCCCCGGGAACACATTTGCCGGAGATACTCGTGATGAATCCCAAGGGAGCGCACTTCATTCGAGCTCACAACCCCTGAATTGCGAGCAAGTTTGTATATCTGCATTACCTTGTTGCTGTAGTTCTTCATTTGCGTAATCATAGACACTTCTTCATAAATGTCACTAGTTCCGCAAAACAATATCTCTTGGTTGCTCCTGAGCCGATATGCATAATTATCGACCTATTTCCATAAGTGTTGAGGTTAATGCCGGTGTTATCCGCTTATTCTGTTAAAGTCTCCTAATTGGGAACCCGCTGCCGGCGGCATCACGCTGAATCGAGTCTATAATTGAAGTATCTCTTTGAGTCTGAGCCCTTGCTTTTCCTCCTGCAGCTTGACGATCGGACGGAGCTTCCGCTCGGTGACTTTCCGGGAATAAAGCGGATCGCCGAGGGCATCCAGCGCCTCAAGAGCATTCGGACAGAGCCGAAGGAGGCCCATTACCTGGGAGACCCGGGCGTGGGAAAGCCCGATTGCTCTGGCGAAAGCCCTTTGGGATCGGAAATTGCCCCCCTCCATAGCCTCCGCCCACTCCCGGGCCAGGAAGATCGGGTTCCGGTAGGTCCGGATCGGCTTTATCCCTGCCTGTCCGGCAGGCAGGCGCCCCATCCGCAGGCGGTCCGCCTCGAAGATATAGTCGAAAACGTCCCAGATGAGGGTTCGCTCCGCCATCCGACCGGGGAGTTCAAAAAGGCCTGCCGGATATCCGGTAGGCCCTTTTGGATACGGAAAAAGTTAAAACCCAGTCTTCAGGGATCGCGTCTGAGAATTCCGGTCAGACAACAGGCGCCGCTTCCATATTCGATGCACATATCCAGCGGCAGCGTGATTGCTTCCATGCCCCTTTTCCGGTTTGCGTCCGTATCAAGGATCCCGCCTTAATACACCCGTCAGGCAGCGGGGGCCGGCTCCGTAGCATGCCTTACTACGGTACTTACTTAACGTCTTCGCGGTACAGCGGCGCGACAGCGCAGCGCACTCCGACGCCCCAGTGTATCGCCACCTCAAAAGGTATGGTCGTCACTTCTATGCCCCTCTTTTTATATTCGGGGACGAGCCGTTCATACTGCTTGGCGAGGATCATCGTATTCGGGTCGACCATGAGCCCGTTAGCTCCGAATGCCTCCTCGTCGGTATCGAGCTTCTTGACCTCGATCTTTTCCCAATCTCTTAGAGGCTCCGGAAGCCCTTCCGGGAAGAACTCGGGATAATATGTAAGAAGCCCCGGCCGGTTGAGCATTAATAAAATATCGAGGTGCAAGTGCTGGCTGGGCAATTTCACGGTATATACTTTGTAATCGGAACCGAGAAACTGCTGAAGCCAGGCAATGCCGGCCGGGCTTGAGGCGTTGCCCGAGCAACCGACAAATACATTGTGCCCGTCGACAAAGACGTCTCCGCGCTCCAGATACATGTCATTTTCGTCATAATGCGGCGAACAGGGCGGCATGGATACGTAACGCGCGTCGCTGTTCTTCAGAACGGGTTCAACGACATCGCGGACGGCCCAGACGCGTTTCCTCCTGCAGGGCGTGCGCAGGTTGTTTAGAAGGATGACATTATTGCCGATCGTAAGAAAAAAATCGCAGCCGTCGTGATTGCAGTAGCCCTTCTGGACATTGTCGAGATATGCGATCTCTTCCTTATATTTCAACGGATGGCTGCGGAATACCTCTACGCCTTTGCCTTTTAGGATAGCCGCAAGCTCATCGAACTCTTTCTGTATCTCCTTCACTTCGGCGGGACGCGTCTCGGCAACAAGCTTTCCTCCGTGTTTTTCCGACCACTCAAGGGCGGTCTTATCCTGCCATTTTAGGGATTCGTGATTGATGGGGTCGACCATAAGAGGATCACCGATCCCTATAAAAGCGTCATGAAGCTTGCCGTATTCACTATTTACATGCACTGTCCTCAAATTATCTTTAACCATCTTGCCCTCCTTTCTTATTTATCCCGTCTTAATACAGCCGTCAGGCACTTAGGCCCGCTTCCATACGATATGGTCATGCCGTAATTTGAATTGATTACCCTAAAGCCTCTTTTTCGGTATTCCGCGGCTATTCTTTCGTATTCCGTAGGCACTATTATCGTCTTTTCGTCGAGGTTAAGGTTATTGCATCCGAAACACCATTGGTCGTCTTTTTCTATCTTTACTTCGAACTTGTCATAT
>JAZDGK010000303.1:0-2419 GCA_043806955.1 Pseudomonadota bacterium
CAAACCCTGCGAGGGATGTCGAACAAAGAAGTCGCTTCAAACCGGCCAGACTCAGTTGTTCACATTCGCTGTCAACAACGGCCCAACTTCCGGCGAACGGTACTTCGAGCACCAGGCAATCCCCGTGGCCGGTCAGAACGGCGACAGGCAGGTTCTGGTGGTACTTACCGACATTACCGACAAGGTCGCCACATGGAACCGCCTCCTTCGCGCCGAAAAGCTCTCGGCTGTGGGCGAGATGGCCGCTGTCCTTTCTCATGGCTTCAGAAACTCGCTGACCTCGTTGAAAATGATCCTGCAATTGCATTTAGAATCGTTGAACCCTGATGATTCTGAGACTGAATCCTTAAGAGTCGCTCTGGATTCGGTAACCAGCATGGAAGGAGTCGTTGGCGAGCTTCTGAGCTTTGCCAATAACCGAAGGCTGGTCAGACAGGAACAGGACCTTAATCTCTTGATTCGGGAAGCGGTTGAGCTTTCACGCCGTAAACTCCAGAGCGAGGACATAAGGCTTAATATGGACCTGGAACCAGCCCTGGCGCTGGCGCAACTCGATGACTCCCAGATGAAAGACGCTATCATAAACCTTATTCTCAATGCCTGTGAAGCGATGAAAACCGGCGGTAACATGTTTGTGAGGACCCGTAATACCTTTATTGGTCCTGGACCGGACGGAAAAGGTCGGGTGGGGAAGGCTGAGGCATTATCGGCTGCTGCCGAATCCCAGCCGGTCCGGGTTTCAGGCGAGACGAGAATTCCGGCTGTGTCCCTGGAGATTTCGGATGAGGGCGATGGGATTAAGCCGGAAAATCTGGATAGGATCTTCGACCCTTTCTTCACGACCAAAGTCAACGGTACCGGCCTTGGGCTGGCCATAGCAAAGCGCACCGTGGAGGACCACGGGGGATCAGTACACGTGGAAAGCTGTCCCCGGGGCAGCAGGTTTACCCTAACGATCCCCTTAGGAGGGCCTCAGCAGTAAACCAGGAAGGGTTATGGATAAGATCTTATTGATTGACGATGATCCCGGTATCCTGTTTGCGTTCCGGAAGGCTCTTGAGAAAGAGGGCCATAAGGTGATCAGCTTCGGCTCCGGCCGGGAGGCCTTGCGAGCAATGGAGCGCGAGAAACCATCAATGGTTTTCCTCGACATCGCCATGCCGGAGATGGATGGGTTAGCGGTCATGAAGGCAATGCAGGATGCGGGTGTCGACGTGCCCGTGGTAGTGATTACCGCCTACGGGAACATGGAGACGGCCGTTAATGCCATGAAACTAGGGGCCTTTGAGTACTTGACCAAGCCGGTGGACGTTTTTCGCGTGCGTGCGGTGACCAAAACGGCCCTCGAGATTCGGCGTCTGAAGCATGAGGTGGATCAACTTCGCAAAAAGGCATATGAGCCGCACGACAGGTATCGTCTCGTTGGAAACAGCCCCGTGATGTACCAACTATACAAGATGATCGGAACTATTGCATCTACCCCCAATTCCACCAACGTTCTGATACTGGGCGAGAGCGGCACCGGCAAAGAGCTGGTGGCGCGGGTCCTCCACGCTTACGGCGAACACTTCAATGCGCCCTTTTTCGGACTGAATTGCACTGTCTTGCCGGAGCAGCTCTTGACATCCGAGCTTTTCGGCCATGAGAAGGGCTCGTTCACCGGCGCAGTCGAACTCAAAAAGGGCAAATTCGAGGCTGTCGGCTGCGGCACGATATACCTCGATGAGATCGGAGATACATCACTTGATTTTCAGAGAAAGCTCCTGCGAGTTTTGCAGGAAAGGGAATTCGAGAGGCTGGGAAGCCTTACGCCAATACCTCTGGAGGCCAGGATAATAGCATCCACTAACCAGGATTTGCGATACAAGATCAAGTCCGAGGAGTTCCGGGAGGATCTTTATTTCCGATTGAACGTGCTGGAGGTAACCGCTCCGCCTCTGAGGGATCGCAAAGAGGACATTCCGCTTCTGGTGGGACATTTTCTCAACAAATATTGCCACATGGCCGGCTGCGGTCCTAAGGAGGTAAGCGAGGAGGCGCTCGATTTGCTCTTGAATCACGATTACCCGGGAAATGTCAGAGAGCTTGAAAATATCGTGGAACGCTGCGTGTATCTCGGCAGAGGAGCGATTGTGAACGCGGAAACGCTGAGACAGTTCATAACGCCGTCAGATAACGGCAGGCTTGATCTTCCCATAATCAGCAATAACATCCACCAGGCCCGGCGGCACGTTGTCGAATTGTTCGACCGGCGTTTCATAAAGAAGCTCCTCTCCGAAAACTCGGGCAATGTCGCCGCTGCCGCCAGAGTCGCCGGAATAGAAAGGCAGAGCTTTCAAAGGCTCATGAAAAAATACGACATCCAGGCCAACGAATTCCGCAGAAACTGATCAGTCCCCAACGGAATAACATTAACCAA
>JAZDGK010000304.1:0-7734 GCA_043806955.1 Pseudomonadota bacterium
GCATTCTGAGCGCCGATCCATCCCGTCCGGCTGCGTTGCTCGTCGGTTGCATACTCACGGTATGCGCCCTCCTCGCGCCTTGCCAGACGGGCGCCTCAGCACTCAGAATTGCGCAACTTATTCCGTGACAGACCCTAACGCGCCCAAAAGCTTTATCTGGAAGTCTATATCTGTTACCATATACTTAAACTTCCATAACAAACAAAGAGGAGGTTTAAGACTATGGCGCTGATGGAAATAACAATTATTCCTCTTGGATTGGGGACACCCAGTATAGGCGATTACCTTGCCGACATAGAAAGGGCGCTGGACAAAACAGAGTTCCCGTACCGGCTGACGGATATGGGGACGATCGTGGAAGGGCCGACCGATCAACTGCTGGCCCTTGCCGGCCGATTGCATGCGCTTCCGTTCGATAAAGGGGTAAAAAGGGTGGACACCCGAATCATAATCGATGATCGGCGGGACAAGGTTGTGCACCTGGACGACAAGGTAAAGTCCGTCGAGGCACGGCTCCGGTAAGAAAAGGCGCGGGAAACGGAGACGGGGAGACGCGGGGAGATTATTTTCCCCGCTTCTTCGCACAGGAACTGCTGAGCGGGCACATTCCGCAGGACCCACCACTGGTCTTGTCTGCCGCTGTCACATTCTCCAGGCTGGCATCCGCCGCCAGGCCTTTTATTATTCTGCCGATCCTTCCCGGGCACGTCTTGTCCGCTTGAAAAACCACACTCAGTTTACCATTCTTTAAATCAGGCTTGGCCGATGTAATGCCCGGACCGGCAAGCGCCCCGGCTATTTTTCCCGCCAGGTCCTCGGAAAGTCCGGGTACCTTAAATACAGCCACGGAAAGAGAGGATTCGCTCTTCGCCGCCTCACTTTTCGGAGCGCAAAGCCCCGCGACTAAGACGTTTGTCGAGAACGCCAATAGAGCCAGAACAACCAGTCCAGTCAGAATCTTTCTCATTGTAAACTCCCCGTTGGTTTTCATCCGTAAACTGCCGTTTCCGGATTTCAGCATCAGCAAAAGTACCACCAAACACCATAGCCTCTTGCAAAAGTCCCATCTTTGCTTCGTGCTCTCACTCGTAATCGATGCTCGGGTCGCGGGTTACGAGTTAACATCATAAAACCACTTTCATTTTTTTGGTTCCGCGTGTTGACTTTTCTTAACCCGAAACACGGAACTCGGAACACGAAACAGAGTTTTGTAAGAGCCTTACCATTCAAACCTATCTTTGCGGACCGTGCTTGTCAACCGCAATGATTCTGAAATAATTGAAGATGAACTCCTGTGTCTCATCGTTGTACACCGGCCCTTCCATTGTCCGCCGGATCTTGTCTATGGTGATAAGCTTCGGATTATATGTAACTTCCACACGTCCATCCGAGGCATAGCCCGCGTAGCGGACAATTCCCGGGCTCCCTTTCAGGCTTAAACCCGCCATGCGGGCGGTATGATAACATCTTATTCCATCGACAAGAAACGAGACTCTCTCCGAGGGTTCCGCCGCCCTCCCCTTGTCCGCTTCAAAATTCAAAACCACACTGGGGACGGAAAAAAGCTTCGATGCAAACACACCTCCCGCACTCAGGAGGGCAATAAGAACCGGCACAATAAGACAAGGTACTTTCATATTCGTTACGAGTTGCGAGTTACCACGTTGAACATGTCAGACAAACTGCCCTTTCCTGATTTCTTGACGTTGCCTCTGCGTCCCGGTACGCCGGTGACAACTCAGCACTCAGTACTCAGTACTTATCACTCATCAGCACTCAGCACTATTTCCTGATCGCGGCTTTGCCGCACCACGGCCAACGAAGTTCCAGAGCGCCCTTCTCCGGGCAGGCCTCCATGCATTCAAAGCAGAGCGTACATTCTCCCGACCGTACCTCTTGCTGCGCAGAAACGAGAATTGATTGGGGGCAGGCCCGGTCGCATGCGCGGCAGGACTTGCAGGCATCTCCATTCCGCGCCACTCTAAGCCTCCCCAGTGCCGAGAAAGGCCAGAGTGCCGCCCCGAGCGGACACAGGTATCTGCACCAGCTCATAGGCACAAAAACCGAACCCACCAGCACCAGGGCAAGGACAACGTAGCTCCTCGCCGTGATCCCGTGAGCGCCGAAGCCGGCCAGGATATAATAGGGATCATACCCGCGAAATACAAGCTCTCCCGTCTTATACGTAAAATAGAGGATCGCAAACAGCACAACGATCCGGATGGACCTCAGCGCCCGATCAATAAAGCTGCCCGGCCTCAACCCGGAAAGAGCTCCAGGGGCATCCCTTCGAGGGCCTAATGAAAATCTGCGCCCCAACGCAGCCAGCCATTCGGAGACTGCGCCCACCGGGCATACCCAACTGCAAAACGACTTGCGCGCAAGGAGGGTAAGCACGATCAGCGCAACAAATAAAGCGAGATTACGTTCGCCGGTTACACACGTAAAGCGCCTTTCGGTGAACAAGGACGCCGCCGTCTCCAGACCGCCAAAAGGGCAGTACGTCTCCACGGTCGTTCCGGTCCACCCCATTGCAGCACGGAAACCGGTGACTAAGGCAGCAGCCATTACCGCTATCTGGAAGAAAATCCTGAGTCGTCTCATACGGCTATCACTACCATTTTTACGCCCGGAGGAAAAGTTCGTTCGCAACCGTTCACCGTTCACTGCCGTTCGGGCAAACAGAAACCCGATGCATGTCTCGGCTAGGAGTCTGTCAGACTCAATGCTGTTGAATTAAGGAAATCTCAGTCCAAATCCCAGTTCCTCACAGTGAGATGCATGTGGCACAGCCGCCCTCGGCTGTGATCCGGGGTCGCCCGGCAAAAAATGTCTGCGTGCGTCTGCGTGTGTCTGCGGCTAAAAATCCTTTAGTTGCGGCTCTGCCGCGCTCTCTTCTTCGTGCTGATGGTCTTGCCTGGTAAAGGCCACACTCGCGAAAGTCACTGTGGCCTGGGGGTTGTAAGCCTGGCTGTACCGGAGCATATGCGCCTTTCCGGCATCCAGCAGGTGCAGCATCGTATAGATTGGGGGCAGGCCGCAGATCTTGCGTCGATCCCCTTCCGCCGTTATGTGTTTCAGGAATCCCTCCGGGTTGAGGTTTAGGACATGCTCCAGCATCGCCGAATCCGCTTCTCTGAGACCCGGAAGGTCTGCTTCGGTCATAGGATAGGAATCTCCAAACTGAGGTCCCATATGGGCCAGATCCGCACTCGCGACGAGGCAAACAGAGGCCTTTGCCTGGCCCAGGATCTTTCGCATGGCGGCAATTACCCGGTGGACTTCCTCACATGGAGTGCCTGAATCCCCTTCCGGATGGAGCGGCCCGCATAATATCGGAATAATTCGAATGTCTCTTTCCCGGTAGAGATGCCGGAGCATTACCGCCTGAAGTTCAATACTGTGCTCGGCCCGGTGAATAATCTGGTCCTTGAAAAGATCCACGCCGCTTTCCTCCACCATCCCGCGGACCACTTCCTTTTCAGTCCTCAACAGGCCCAAAGGGGTGTCGAAATCCTTGTCTGTGAAAACAAAGGGCCTGTCGGTCGGACAATGCGCAGTCCCCAGGATCACGAACAGGTCGCTCTCGCAGGCCTCGGCCATAGCCTTGTAAGCCCAGGCGTAACAGGGACCCCCTCGATGATAATCAATATGCGGTGCAATGATGCCCGTGACCTTTCCATTTTTCCCTAGAACCGTTCCTTCACCGGGGCCTTCAAGGTGACTGAAAAAGCCGTCGATTTCTTCTCTCAACCGGTCCGGGTCCTGGGGATAGCTTTTCCCCGCCAGGGAGGAGGCCCGGCAGGAGTTGTTCCGGAAGTCTTCCTCCACACCTTGCAGGTGTTTCCGAAAACCCTCGTTCTCGAGATAATGATACGTATCCAGGGCCTGAACCACTCTTTCTATTTCCTGGACGCTGACGAGTTCGAATCCTCCTCCACGCATCAGCGCCACCTGAATATCGCGCAGGGAATTCTTGCCGTCAAAAAACGGAATAAATCCAGCCACCCCCATAGGAATGACGATCTCTTGAGCCACCTGCAGCCGGTCTCTGAGCAGTACGGCCTTCCTGCCTGCATGCTCAATGGGCAAAGCTTCTACAGTGTTTCGAATTTTGGGATAGACTTCTTCCATGCCATTCTCCAGTATTATTAGGACGCAGATTTAAGCAGATACACGCAGAAACTGATTCTTTCAAGACAGATCGCTTCCCGCGACAAAGAAACCTTTCTATTAAAACACATCATGCTATAATTAACCAGTTTTCAGGAAGAACGAGAGTACAAGTAGAAGTAGGACTGGGCTGACACGAATGCCTGTTGAATCAAGTCGGTATCGAGAAGACATCTGTGTGGCACAGCCGCCCTCGGCTGTGAAATCACGCCGGTTCACAGCCGAGGACGGCTGTGCCACATGATCTTGGCTATGGGTTCTGTTTGGAATTGAGTCCCACTTCTACTTGCACCCGAAGAACAAATCAGGAGATCCAAATCCTCCGCCTGCGCGTCTTAGGCGGATTTGGGGAACAGGTACGCAAATGCAGGAATGGAACGTAGTCGTTACCGTAAGCGAGCAGGGATTTAGAAGGGCCGAAGAGTTACTGAGCAGTTTGGGCGTGGTCAAAAGGACGGACTTCTTCAATGTCTTTCTGATCTTTGTCGAAGACATTCAAAGCATGCTCGAAACACTTACGGAATGGAGCGTGCAACGCCCGCAAGATTTTGCTCTGATATCAAGAGTAGTGCCCGCAACCAGAACGTTCACCTTCCAATCATCGGAAGTATTTAAGGAAAGGGCGAGAGAAATCGTCCTGGGCTGGCTGGGCGGTCTCGCAGGCAGGAGCTTCCACGTCAGAATGCACCGCCGAGGGTTCAAGGAGAAGTTGTCCAGTCAGGAAGAAGAACGTTTCATGGACGACGTTTTGGCGGATGCCCTGGAGAAAGCCGGAACGCCCGGCCGCATCAGCTTCACGGACCCGGACGTGATTATCGCCGTGGAAACCGTGGGACCATGGGCCGGTCTTTCACTCTGGACCCGTGACGACATCGAACGCTATCCTTTTCTAAAACTGGATTAGTTACTTTTCATCCGGAGACTCTTGCCACAGAGGGCACAGAGCACACAGAGATATCAGTAGGTTCACCCAGAATCTGCTTACTCACATCTCCCGACTCTCCAACGCTATAGACTTTCAGATAATGTTTTTGGGAAGGCAGCAGGGAGGGGATAGTACCTGTTCGTACATCCCCGACCGATAACGCACCCAAAAGCTTTATCTGGAAGTCTATATCATTTGTCTCTCCAAGATGCCGCAGGTACAGCCTTGGAGAGTATGCAATTCCCAAATCCGTAGCCCGATTCGTGCTATTGGCAGTTCCAGACAATCCCCCGAAAAAACCTCTAACCCGTGAGTATTGTGTCCATTAGTTCTTGATTTTCACTCCGCAATCTCCAATAATGTTTTCATTTCATAGCAGAGGTAGCTTTCGGTGACCGAGATTCTAGGAAGGGTTTCGTCGAATGTGCAAGAAGCTCTGAATGCGCTCAGAAAAAGGCTCTTTACGGAACTTCGGGATATTGACGAGCTGATCCTCTACGGGTCGGTTGCCCGGGGAGAATCTGATGGAGAGTCTGATATAGATCTGCTTGTGATAACACGGCGGGATTTCAGTCGAGTAGAACGCCATAGAATAACAGATCTGGTCTTTGATATTAATTTGCTCTACGGAACGAATTTCAGTACCCTGGTGGTTGATCGCAGATCCTGGGAAACGGGTTTGTTCACCGTCCTTCCTTTGCACGACGAGATAATTAGAGACGGAATACGGCTATGAACGAAGGGGAAAAGCGGGCTGAAGTCGTACGGTACTGGTACGACAAGGCAAATAAGAGCTTAGAATCAGCCCATCGGGAGATGGATGCTGGTGCCTGCAGCTTTGCGATGAATCGGATCTATTATGCCGCCTTTTATGCAGTCAGCGCTGCTTTGCTTGAGCGTAAGTTATCATTTAAGAAGCATTCTGGGGTACGCGCTACTTTCCATCAACAGTTTATTAAAACAGGAATTTTGGATGTAAGATGGGGAAAACTCTACGATCAATTATTCGAAGACCGCCAGGAGGGAGACTACGTTGCTCTCGTCGAGTTTGATCCAGAATACGTGAAGCAGCAAATGGAGCGTTGCGCACAGTTCCTTCGGGAATTGAAGCCGCTCCTAAGATCATTGAGTGATCCCCCCGGGATTGAACCGTAACCATCTATCACCAAAGGCGATCCGTGTCACAAAATACCTCTATTCGTGTCCATTCGTAGTTTCTTGCCTGATTTCCTGAGTTCCTGATTGAACCGGTTCTTCTTACTTCGTGTGCTTCGTGGTTAATGATTTGTGGCCTCCACTTCCAGCCGTACCATCTTCACACAGACATTCCCCTCTCCATCCGGCGGGTGCATTTTAACGTATCTCTCCACAATCTCCCGAACAAATGTTTCTTTACGTTCTACCGGAATCCTTTCCAGATAAGGCAGCCACGTCGTCCTTATCCACCCCGCCAGTCCGTCCTTATCTTTATACTTCATGTCTTTGGGGATAAGCTCGATCCGTTTTGCTTCCAAACCCGCCGCAGCCAGCCACGACCTGTATTCTTCCGGTCCATAGAATCCATACGGGGGGGCAAAGTCCCTGAAATACCGCCCCCATTGATCGTTGTTCATCTCATCCAGTACGTCGAGAATGTCCTTGGCATTCCCCTTCCCTCCCATCTGGAAAAGCATTCTCCCATCCCTTCTCATGCACTTCTTGACTCTCGCCAGAATATTCAAGTGATCTTTGACCCAGTGAAGAGCGGCATTGGAAAAGACTACATCGAACTGGTTATCAAAATCAATCACCCTGGCATCCATCAGGCGAAAAGCCAGATTCCCATATTTCCCTTCCGGGTGTCTTTCCCTCGCCAGCGAAATCATGCCCTCAGAGCTATCAATGCCCAAGACGTTACCTTCGGGCACGCAGGCCGCTATCGCCGCCGTAACCTTCCCATCCCCGCACCCAATATCCAGAACCGATTCCGTCCCTTTAGGCCGCAGCTTGGCAATCAACTCCCTCGCCCATTCATACTGGGCCGAGGAATGCTTCTCGTAATCTTTTGCATCCCATTCATAATTCTCGTCAGTCATAGAGGACTGTCTATCGCCAAAAGCGATTCGTGTCAAGAAAGCTGTCAGCCATGGGTGCAAATATAAGTGGGACTGGATGTCAGGCACGGTAAATTTGTTCTGAGCTTGAAATCCGGTATTGACGGGTATGCCTTCCCTGGGAGCGCCGAGCCCCAGCTCGGCACGAGGATTCGGACGACCTGTCGGAGACCGAGCCTTTTTGCGCCGCTCCCAAGGGGGAAGAGTGATTTCCGCCTCAGCCGGGACCGCGCAACTATGTCTGTGAGAACGTGTCAAGCCCAAACGAAGGTCGGTTTGACCAAAAGCAGACATAACTGACTGAATTCCACGGGATAGCGAGCTAGAACAAATCTACCCTGCCGGAGCCGTTCAATTCTGGCGTGGTAATGCCCATTATGCTATAGTGTGCTGGGCGGTAGAGACGGAAGAGGAGAGGATTTCAGTTGGAAATGAAGCGGCAATTCATGATCTAATATACGTCCCTTTGGGTTCAACCAACGATTGTTCGAGGCTCTGTGATGAGCCCATGCCAAGGATGAGGTATGAGATTCGAATGGGACC
>JAZDGK010000305.1:0-5559 GCA_043806955.1 Pseudomonadota bacterium
GCAGGGTCGTTTCAGCCGGTACAAAGTGGTGGATCCGTCCTTTCATAACTGGATGGGACTGGCCATGTCTTTGCGCGGCCAGCAGATCTCCGATTTTCCGCTCTGCAACAAGAGCTTCAATCTGTCCTACTGCGGGCACGACCTATGAAGAGGTTAACCGTTCACCGTTGACTGTTGACCGAACAAAAGATGTTTGAACGGATGGTGAAGGGCAATGCTGTTGAATTAAGGGATGCAGTCAGAATACCCTCGCCCCGTCCGCGGGGAGAGGGCAGTGTGAGGGGTTTCAAAACGGCCTTTGTACCCCCTCACCTTTTTCCTCTCCCCCAGGATGGTGGAGAGGAGATTCTTTAATTCAACAGTATTGATGGTGAAGGGGAGGGGGCGTGATTAGGGAGTTGGTTGCCAGGTGGAAACTGGGATATCGTACGATCCCATTTCCGGCCAAAGAGCCCACGCTGCCGGACCGGTATCGGGGCTGTCCGGTCGTGAATGGACCGGGGTGCCCGGAGGCTTGTCGAACCTGCGTGGAAATATGCCCGACGGAGGCCGTAAAGATAACTGCAGGCGGTCTTTGCCTTGATCTCGGCCGCTGTCTTTTCTGCGGAGAATGCGAGGCCGCATGCCCCCATGGCGTCATCGGGTTCTCACGCGAATACCGCATGTCTGCCCGCCGCCGGCAGGACCTGATTGTGCCGGGCCGGGCAGGGGACACAGATTGCGCGCTTGATGATCGGGTAAAAAGACTGCTTGGCCGGGCACTGCGGCTGCGGCAGGTGAGTGCCGGAGGATGTAACGCCTGCGAAGCGGACACCAATGTGCTCACCACCGTCGTCTTTGACCTCGGTCGTTTCGGCATTCAATTCGTGGCCTCACCCCGTCATGCCGATGGAATACTGGTTACGGGTCCGGTGACCGAGAATATGAAACTGGCGCTGATGAAAACCTATGAGGCCGTCCCGGAGCCGAAGATCGTTATCGCCACCGGCGCCTGTGCCATTTCCGGCGGACCCTATGCCGGGCACGGCGAGGTGAATAACGGGGTGGAGGGCCTTCTTCCCGTCGATCTATACATACCCGGATGCCCGCCGCATCCGATCGTGATACTCGATGGACTGCTTCGTATGCTCGGCCGTATCTAGGAGGCTGTCCGAGAACTGATGATCTACTGCGGAAAGCGGGATGACGCCCCAAATTTCCCCGAATTTTCGGGCCATAGGTCCACTATTGTCCCTCAAATCCGTGAAAAGTTGGGATCGTCCTCCACTTTCCTCGCTACGATCCCAGTTCTCGGACAGCCTCCTAGCCGTCAGCGATCAGCTCTCAGCTAAAGAATAGGATAAGCAACATCTTAAGCTGAATGCTGATAGCTGACCGCTTCATCCGGAAAGCCGGGGGTTCCGGATTCAAGCTTTCAGTTGAATGTGTTAAATGCTTAATCGTAGGGTGGGCTTTGCCCACCACAAAGGCGACCGGGATGACTCTCAATCCGCGATTGCCGTTTTGGTGGGCAGAGCCCACCCTACTCTTTTGAAACTCTGTGTGCTCTGTGCGCTCTGTGGCAAAGCATTCTTTCGTTTGCGGCTTTGCCGTGCTATTGTGAACAAAGTTGAACCCCGCTTCATTTTGTTCTCGAAATTAATTCCGGTTTTCTGTTATACTGAACTCCGGTTTTTCTGCGGCCTTCATTTTGAAGGAGCAATGCTTGTTAGAAAGGAGAGGATTTGATGAACATTTTGATTTTTGGACCAAATGGAAGCGGCAAAGGAACACAGGGGGCACTTGTCCAGAAAAAGTACGGAATTACACATATTGAATCCGGCGCCATATTCAGGAAAAACATAGGCGGAGGAACGGAGCTGGGCATGAAGGCAAAGGCGTATATAGAGCGAGGCGACCTGGTGCCCGATGATATCACCATCCCGATGATTTTGAACAGGCTGAAGGAAGACGACTGCAAGAACGGCTGGCTTCTCGACGGCTTCCCCCGGAATCCTGCACAGGGTGAGACCCTGCACAAGGCATTGACCGAGGCGAATATAAAGCTCGACTATGTGGTGGAGATCGCACTCGATCGAAAGACATCGGCGGACAGGATCATGGGCAGAAGGCTGTGCGTCAATGACAACAACCATCCAAACCACGTTTTTATCGATGCAATAAAGCCGGTCGAAAAGGACGGAAAGATCGTATGCCGCGTCTGCGGTGGCGACTTGAAGACGAGGGCCGACGATCAGGATGCAACCGCCATAAACAAGAGGCATGACATCTATTATGATGATCAGAAAGGGACCATGGCTGCGGTCAATTTCTTCAAGAAGGTGCCCGGCACAAAGGTAATCACCGTGGACGGCGCGCCTGCAATCAACGAGGTCTCAGCCAAATTGATGGGGCAACTGGGTTAGCAAGAGACCTGTAAACGTAAGAAAGAGCGGCTCGCTTTTGATGGGCCGCTCTTTCTTTTCGACCAGGCTCCCAGCGCCTCAAGTAGTCACAAGAAAAGAAGAAGGACTCAGCCCTTTGTCGCCCTTGGTCCGCATTTTTTGCACTTGATTGAAAACAGTCCCAGCCGGTCCCGGCAGGAAGGGCATTTCGAAGAGTAGCCTACCAGGAATAATCCGGTCCAGATTGCGGCAAAGAATCCAAAGTCAAAAGGTGTAATCGGCCGTATGGCGAGAGGATGGAAGCCCGTTATCCATGATTCAATTACCGTGACCAGGTACCAGAAGAGGCAAAGCCCGACTACGGCTGTTATGTTCCGGCGTCTCTGTTGTCTCAGGCTTGCCGGTATTTCTGAACTGTTCACTTTCTTACGCACGCTCCTAGTGCACCATACACTGCTTTGATTCACCCTCTGAAAGAACCGGCCTTTCCGCCTGTTGCGGGAAGTGCCGCCTTATATGCCCCCCGGGCAGTGGAACGGGGCGAAAATACGGGAGTGTTTTTCAGGCTGCACCAGTATATGTCCCGGCCGGCCCCATTGCCGAAAAAGAAATGGTAAAGACGCGGGTTTACCACTCTCAGTCTTCGCCGGCAGTTGTGCATATTCAAACGCTTGCCGCAGGCCGGAAAGTTGCGAACCGAAGGATAAGGCCTTTCTCCTCCCAAGTACTCGAAGAGCAGTACGTTCTCGTAAAATGAGCTGTGTCTCGGGTTGATGGCGATGCATATATCGTCCACCCCAATCTGTTCAGCACGAGAATATACCAGTCTGGTCAGACCGAGGAAAATGAACATACCTCTGCCGCATAGGGCCTCGTGACCGGCCAGCCCCGAGAGTTCGCCGATTTTTCTTCCCTTGAGTCTGAGAGTATTAATTTCAGACTGGTAAATTTTCTCCATGGGGAGTCCAAGATGTGAGTCCAGAATCAGAGTGAGAGTCATAAGGACCTCGTCGCCGTCTTTGGCCACAAAAGTCTTCCTGTGTGGTCCCGCCTCATACCCTGAGATCGGTTCCCGGTCCGTCCTGATGTAGCCCTTTTTCAAATAAGCCTTGTAAAGAAGACCACGTGATTGTTCAAGTTCGCTGTTGGTTTCGGCCTCTTTAAACGCCACTCTAGAGACCCTGTTCGCACTCTTCAGGGGAAGCTTTGGAATTAAGTTACTCTTGAGCATTGTACGTTCCTCCCGCGTTTAAGAATATTGGTTTTCTTTATGATCTTTGGCTTTGTGGTGAAACTCTAAAGATTAAGGACTAGCACAGGGCATGCCAAACAATCCTGGGTAGCAATAAGTGTGGAGTTATACGTCAATTATACGGAAAGAGGCCGATGCCGGCGGGGGGGATTGAGTCCGAGACATGCAGTGTTTTCCCTACGTCAAACGGAGCGAAGTAATATATGTTGCTGGAAGTGGGTAGTTCCTTAATGGAGGGATTTCCCTTCACTCCTGTCTGAAACCCGGGGCCTTGATGTTATGCTTCCCCAGAAGCTCGTAGAGGTCCGCCCGGTATTTTCCGGCCAGCCTGGCCGCCTGGCTTATATTGCCCCGGCTGATTTCCATTAAGCGCATCAGATACTTCCTTTCAAAATCGCGTTTTGATTCTTTGAGAGGCTTGAAGCTGTTTTTCTCTGTTCTTTGTGTTGGGAGCACGATCAAGTCTTCGGTGATTATCTCCTGATTGCTCATTACGACTGCACATTCTACAATGTTTTCCAGTTCCCTTACATTCCCCGGCCATGAATAGAGCATTATTTTTTCCATGGCCCCCAGTGAAAAGCCTGTCACCTTCTTCTTTTTCATCTTACCTGCTGAACGGGAGAGAAAGTGCTCTGTAAGAAGCGGTATATCTTCCCGCCTTTCCCGGAGAGGGGGAATACTTATTGGAATCACATGGATGCGATAAAAAAGGTCGCTACGGAACCTCCCTGTCTCTACTTCTTTCATAATATCTTTGTTCGAGGCTGAAATTATCGATATATCCACCTTGACCGGTCTTTGAGCCCCCAAGGGGTAGAATTCCTTTTCCTCCAAGGCCTTGAGCAGTTTGCCCTGCATAAGCAGAGGGATCTCACAGACCTCATCAAGAAAAAGCACACCCTCATGCGCCTGAACAAACAGCCCCTTTTTGCTGGCGTGGGCCCCGGTAAAAGCTCCTTTTTCAAACCCGAAAAGCTCGCTTTCCAGCAGCGTTTCCGGGATCGCGGCGCAGTTTATGGCCACAAATGGTTTATCCTTCCTTGGGCTCAGTTGATGGAGAATCTTGGCCATGAGACCTTTGCCCGTTCCGCTTTCACCATGAATGAAGATGTTTGAATGGGCTTGTGCCGCGTGCGAGATAAGATCGAGTACCCTGTTCATGGACTCGCTTTTTCCGATCACGCCGCTGATTTCATAATCCTCCTTCACGATTCTTTTCAGCCTGATCACCTCTTTGGAGAGTTCGGCCTTTTCAAGCCCGTTTTTTATCTGCAACAGGAGATCATGATAATCAAAAGGTTTTGTTATATAACTGTAGGCCCCTCTCTGCATGGCCTCGACCGCACTTCCAATCGTTCCGTACGCGGTGAGAATAATAACCGGCAGTTCAGGATCGAGCTCGTGCAGACTCTCCATCAGATCGATGCCGCTCTCCTTCGAGAGCTTCAGATCGACCAGAGCCAGGTTGAAGGGCGTCTCGCCTGCGGCCGACAATGCCTGCCGGATATCGGCTGCGGGGGTGACTCCGTAACCCTTCGACTCCAGGCGCATCGCCAGAACCTTCAGAACACCGGTATCATCATCTACGATTAGGATTCGTTCCATGGTATCTCTCTATTACACCTTCCCGCATGCTCAATGCTGTTGAATTAAGCCGGTCTTGGGCATGTAGCACAGCCGCCCTCGGCTGTGATCCGGGGCGTGATTTCACAGCCGAGGGCGGCTGCGCTACATGCATCTGACTCTTAAAAGCAAGAATTTGGGACTCGGACATCCTTAAGAGCCTCTTGCAAAATGTTCAATTTTGGCCAAGGTCAAGGAAGGCGAAGATTTTAACCGGAGGAATACTGGACGTATTTTGAGGATTAAAATCTGAGCCTGACGCAGAGATTGGGCAAAAGAGGACGTTTTGCAAGAGGC
>JAZDGK010000306.1:0-7504 GCA_043806955.1 Pseudomonadota bacterium
ACTGTACCATATCTTCAACCGATCTTCGCTCCCAAAGTCCTCAAAATAGCTGGCTATTCCTCCGCCTTTGCTCGTTCAGATCGATCGAATCTACGGCACATTTGGGCGCGAATTCTACCAAGTTATTCTTGCGCAAGCCCTAAGAAATAGGCCCGACAAAAATGAAGTTTCTATAAGTTCCTGACATGAAAGCGTAAAGCCTGGGTTCTTTTGCATATGAAGCCGGTTCCGGCGCAGAATCTCTGGAGAATATTGTGTCTGGGGCTTGGAGCAACCGGGAAAGGTCCTTTTTACGGTGCTTTTCCCTTTGTGTCTTGGTGCCTCCGTGGCTAATCTCCATGCATGATGCCAAAGCAATATGAAATCTTCAATGAAATTATATCGTAAAGAGTTTTGCGATCATACCGGGAACCAATTGTACACGAAATAGTCAGGAAAAAAGAGAAAAGAAGAGATTTGAAGAGCCTTCGGTCTGTTGATAATTTGTATCGTATCGACTCCCAAACGAATAAAATCCTGAAACTACTCGCCTTAGCATCATTAATCCAAAAACTTGTATTTCTAACAAGTTACCAGAATCCGACCAAGATCTCTTGAAAAAACATCGATATATTCCTTGTTGAAAACCCGATACCCGGCATGGCCAAATCGCCTCCAATCAACTTTGACACCCGGGCACTAAAGCCTTATGAAAGAACCCATATTGCTCAGTGCTTTTCAGCATTTCAGGGATGATTCAAATGGAAACGATTTGGCAAGAAATAAAACATTCATTGAGTAAGAAGCTGCCCGATGGCAGCTTTCGCGTTTGGCTGGACCCGATTCAGTACAAGAATAACGATTCGGGTAACCTTGTCCTGAGCTGCCCCAATCGGTTCTCTCTGACCTGGATAAGAGATAATTATCTTCAGTTAATTAATGAAGAACTGGAAAACCTTTGTGGAAAGAGTCTGTCGATCCAGCTTGTAGTCTCTCCTGATGATAAGAATGAGAATGATCTCGCCCCGCAGACACGGGACGAACAGTTGTCCCTCCCCTGTGTATCGCCGGAGGCGCCTTTCGGTATCAAGCTTTGTCCCCGCTTTACTTTTGACCAGTTCGTGACTGGCGGGTCGAATAATTTCGCTTTTTCTATGGCTCAGGCCATAGCCCAGGGCACAAACACTTATAATGGTTTTATTTATTTTCTTTCTGATACGGGGCTCGGCAAGAGTCACCTCTCCCAGGCCATAGCCCACGATAACCTCCGCCAGAAAAAGACGAAGCAGTTGATCTATCTCACCGCTGAAGAATTCACAAACGATATGGTCCGAGCCATTCGAAGTAATACGGTTGAACAATTCAAGAGAAAGTACAGAAGCAACTGCGACGTTTTATTACTGGACGAGGTGCAATTCCTTGAGGGCAAAGAGAAGACGCAAACGGAGTTGGGGTATCTTTTAGACAGACTCTTTGAAGCTAACAGGACCGTTATCTTCAGCAGTTCTCGCTTGCCTAAAGATATCCCTCGCCTTAATAACGCATTTCGATCCCGGCTGAGCAGCAGCCTTATCGCGAGCATTCTGCCACCAGATTATGATACACGGGTAAAGATCGTTCAAAAGAAGGCACACAATCAAGGTGTATCCCTTTCAGAAGACGTCATGGACTATTTAGCCAAAACAATCACGAACGACATCCGTCAACTGGAAAGCAGCGTTGTCGGCCTTGTTGCACAGTCCTCCATACTGCGCAAACCGATTACTCTTGAACTGGCCAAGGAAGTGACCAAGTATTTAGTTTTGAATAAGAAGGAGGTCTCCATAGAGATTATCCAAAAGGCCATAACTCAACACTACAAAATCACTTTGGATGAACTCAGATCAAAAAGCCGAAAACAAATTGTTGCCCATCCCCGCCACATTGCAATTTATTTGTCGCGCATGCTTACAAAACAGAGCCTTGAAGCCATCGGGAAGGCATTTAACCGCAATCATACCACAGTGCTGCACGCCGTTAATCTTATCCGTCGGGAACTGCACAAAAAGTCTCATGTAGGCCATCAAGTCGAGTACCTTACAGATCAGCTCAAGACGGGCACCGCATAGTTCTCCAGCCACAAAATCGTAAAAGACTGGGACGGAGATTCAGTGACGCGAATACGCAGAGAAAGACCAGGAATCACCGCGTCTTTCTCTTTCAATGGCTACAAAAAAAGCGGCCCTGCCTTTAGCCAGACAGGGCCGTTCCATTCCCACTGAACCGTACAGATTATGCTTCTGCTACAGTGATTGCGCCTGTCGTACAGGTCTCCTGGCATGTTTCGCAGCCCAGGCAGTCATCCATGTTCACAGGTTCCGCCTTTCCGTCTACGATTTCCAGAACCTGCCCCGGGCAGGAATCCACGCAAAGGCTGTCTCCATTACACTTGTCCTTGTCTACAGTTACTACGTATCCCATGCTATCTAAATCCTCCTCCCTATGCCGAATTTGACGGCGCCTTGGCCGTCTTTAGTTTCCAAAATTGCCAAGCAGTATATCAAAAGGCCCGGCCTTTTGCAAGCAGTGCCAGGAGCCCAAATCCACCGCCTACTCATTTTGATTTCCAAAGCCCTTGACTCAGATGCAGTTAGATCGGGCACACGGGTGGTGGATTGACCATGGACCACGGACCATTGACGATCTGTATTTCGTGGTCTATCGTCCATCGTCTGTGGTCAATCCGCCGCCGCAAATCAGGAAGTTACTCAAACTGAGTCAAGCATGGCGGCGGATTCTGGGGAGGGCTTGAAACATATAAAACATCTTCCTTATGCCCTCACATCCCGCCGAACCGCCTTAGAACCAGCCGGGTACGATCACGGCTTTCTTTATGCTCCCTGGCCTTCTTCATTATGATATCGGCCCATTCCACCATCCCGAGCGCATGAATATGCGTATATGTGGCCAATACGTTTTTGTAACAAAAACCGTCCCTCTCTCCATCAACGCCATATCCCCGCTTTATGCGGAAAGCCATGTACATCCCTGATTGCCGATCCCACTTTTGAACTCGTGAGTAATGGAATTCATGGCCGCGCAAGATGTGCCCCGGAGAGAAATACGGGTTTTCTCTATCGACAACTAACTCAGTATATCCGTGGCCTTGCGGTTTTTTGCCCAGGCACAAATCAATCGGAAGGACCCCCGACATAGGATAGGCTGCACCGTCTATTGTAATGCTTCTGCCAAGATAAATCAGCCCCCCGCATTCTGCGTAAACAGGAAGGCCCTTATCCACTTTCGCCCGCATTGAATCTGCAAAAGTCCTGTTTGCCGCCAGAACCTCAGCATGGGTTTCGGGAAATCCCCCGCCGATATAAAGCGCATCTATTTCCGGAACTTCCCTGTCCCTTAGCGGACTGATGTCTACAAGATCGGCCCCGTTCCGGACGAGATCTTCAAGGTTCTCCGGATAATAGAACTGAAAAGCCGAATCTCGAATAACACCGACGGCAACCCTGGCGTCGGCTCCCAGACAGGCGCAGGTCATCCCCGGTCCGGCATCAAGCGGGCCTGCCTGTAATGCAAGGTCCGTCAATCTTTCAATATCTATATTCTGATCCACGGTCTCAGAGATTGCACTCAGGGCCTGAATGGAGGCTTCATGTTCAAGATGAGGAACAAGCCCCATGTGTCGCTCCGGAAGCTCTCCACCCCTGAGGCGCGGGATGGCGCCGATAACGGGTATGCCACAATAGTGCTCAATAGTATTCCGCACCATGGTCTCGTGGCGGCTTCCGGCTATCTGATTCAGAATCACACCTTTTATCTCTATAGAAGGATCAAACTTAACGCAACCAAGAACCATTGCCGCTGCCGTTCGTGTAACCTTAGTGCAATCAACGATCAGAATCACCGGGGTCTGCAGCAGTTTCGCCAGTTCCGCCGTACTATATGTGCCGGCTTCATCCGTTCCGTCAAAAAGGCCTCTGTTACCTTCGATTATGGCAAACTGGCCCTCTTTCATTCTGGATAAGAACGAAGAGAGTATACGGTCCTTCTCCATGAGAAAAGGGTCAAGATTATAGCAGGGCTGATTTGCGGCTAAAGCCAGCCACCCGGCATCGATATAATCAGGCCCTTTTTTGAATGGGACTACTCCGAATCCCCGTTTCCTCAGGGCCATAATTATTCCGGCAGAGAGCACCGTCTTCCCGGCGCCCCCCTTGAGAGCAGCTATGGCGATACGCGGGTAGTTCATTATCACTAATTCATAATGCTGAACATAAGGGACGTGGACATAAATAAGTGTCCCAATATTGCGCTGGATTTTGGTTCGGATTCAAGGCGCATCAGGGGGCGCATATCGGGATATGTAACCCTTGATGCCACACAGAAGCCGGATCAAAAGACAAGCAAGATGGGATAATCGTTTATGTCCACATCCCTAACCTCGGGGGAAACACTCCTCAGGGATGAATCTCCATTCAGATCTATAATGGGCACAAGAGTTTTTGTCAACAAATAAACTGGGCCGCCGGTCCAACCCAAATGCACCGCCGGGGACATCCGGGGCCAAAATGTACCCTTGCCATATTGTTTGAGAATAGGGTAAATTGCCGATTATCTACATCGAGCCAAGTTGAGGTAAATTATGACCGAACCGAATGCGAGTATTGATGATGTCATCCGCTCTCTGGAAAAGGAGGCGGAAGAAAACCCTGATAATGTAATTGCGCTTAGCCGTCTGGCCATGGCCTGCTGGAAAGGGGGACGGCTGGATGAGGCCATCGCCCTTACAACAAAAGCCGCGGACCTGGATAACACCAATGCGACGCTTTACGTCAATCTGGGGGGTTACTATTATCAAAAAGGCGATTTGTCTGCCGCAATCCGGGAGAATGAAAAAGCGATCCGGATTAATCCGTATTTGACTCAAGCGTACAGTAATCTCGGTTTTGCATGGATGCAGCGGGGTGATTGGGATAAGGCCATAACATACTTGGAAAAGGCATTGGAGATTAATAGTGAGTTTCCCGAAGGGTGGGTTAACCTCTCTACGGCCTACATTGAAAAAGGTCGTTATGACGAGGCATTGGAGTCTGCCAGGAAAGCTGTAGAGAAAAAACCGGATTTTGGGCTCGCATACAACAATGCCGCTGTAGCTTATTACTACAAGAAGGAATACAAGCTCTCGGAGGAGAATTGCAGGCGAGCTGTGGAACTAGGATACAAGGTTCATCCGGAGTTCATGCGGGCTCTCGAAGAGCATAAAGAAAAAGGTAACTAGCGAGCCTCTTGCAAAACTCTGTTCCGTTTTTCGGGTTCCGTGTTTCGGGTTAGAAAAACTCAAAACGCGGAACCACAAAAATGAAGGCGTTTTTATGATGTTAACCCGTAACGCGCAACTCGTAACCCGCAACCTGAACATCGATTATGAGTGAGAGCACGAAGCAAAGACGTGACTTTTGCAAGGGGCTATAGGGAAAAATATGAGTATAGCAGTAGAAGTAAGGCCCCCAAAATGTCCTTTCTGCGAGACACTGATAGAAAAACCGAGCGAGTCTTACAACAAAAAGTTTAGCGAATTCGCTATGGGCCGGTGTTTATGTGGCGCAGTGTATGCCTGTGATGTTACTGGTCATAATTTGGGTGCGGCGTTGATAGATGCGATGGCCCTTGCCGCGGGCGGAGACCAGAACCTCATGTGGCAGGTTGAACCTGAAAGGGACTATATCGAAGATCGGATCGAGAACTATGACTATAAGGAACATCTGGTGAGTGACTTGAAGACCGGCCAATTTCGCGCAGTTCTGATTTTCGTGAGGCTGAGTGATGAGATTAGGCCGGCATTTGAAGAAAAGGTCCAGAAAACCTTCAATAAAACCAAAACCACTCAGCCGATAAAAGAACGGCCTGTTCGCTCACCTGCTTTTTCCAAGCTAAAGGTCCAAAAGCTGGTTGAGGAGAATAAAAAGGCGGAGATCCTCTCCCTGGCGGCCCAGGACACACGGGTCTTGTCTGCACTCCAGAGACTCCTTTACACTCCTGATATCGCTGTCCGCTGGCAGATTATTGCCCTGATCGGCGAAACAGCGGCTCATGTCTCGAGTTACAGGCCTGAGGAGGTTGCCAATTTCCTGAGACGATTATGCTCCTCCGCTTCGGACTCAGCCGCCACAAGCTGGGGCTTCCTTGAGGCCATTGGAGAGATTATAGCCGACCGAATAGATCGCTTTTCCGGCTTCATACCCCCCCTGTTTTCCATTCTGAAAGATGAGAGCTCACGTACGGCGGCTCTGTGGGCAATCGGAAGGATAGCCGAACAGGGTTCCGATTACATCAGAGTCCTTCCTTTCCTTGGTATTATTGAGCTGCTCCGTTCGCCCGATCCTCTTGTCCGGGGACATGCTGCATGGGCTTTGGGCCGAATAAGGGCAAAAGAGGCAGCCGGCGAACTCAAAAAGCTTAGGGAGGATAGCGCCCGGGTCACAATCTACGATCGCGGCAGTCTGGTGGATAAAACGGTCGGAGAGATTGCCGTCGAAGCCATAGACTTGCTGGAATGAATCACAATCGCTTTGCCTCTCAGGCCATAAAAATCTCTACCTCTTGGTGAAAAGTCTGCCATAGTCGGTCAACAGGGCTGTCGGAACCGAAATAAGCCGCCGGGCGACTTGCGCCGGCACCGCATGATTCTCAGTGCCCCAAATATCACTCGACAAGGCATATAGCCTCTCGTGAATCATGTCCCAGTTTACCGTCGGGTAGGTCTTTCCCTTCTCGAAACCGGACATCCCACAGGTCCTGCCTGATCCATTTATGGCCGTGGGTATGCCATAGAGTCGACAGGTGATTGGCCTATACTCGTAAAGAAGGCAAGATCCTTTGTTCAGTAGTGGACACCTTACCCTGGATCCGGCAATTTTACGCGCCAGGTGGCGAGGTTCGCTGAACGAGGACTTGATCTCTTCAATCTCAACCAGCAGCTTTTCGGCCTTTCGTGTTGTTTCTCGTCTCTCCTTCCGCTTGAGAGAGTCAATAAAATGGTAGTTCAAGTAGACAGCCTCGATCTGAAAGAGCTCAAAAAAGGCATGGCAGCAGTCAGAACAGTTGATGCGGCAGCGCACGCAGTCCGGGTATTCCTCCTGCATCCGCCGGAAAGCATTGTCGGCCGAGGAGAGAAGGACATCGTATTCGCGGAACAGTTCGGTCAGGTTAGTATTCATGTGCCTTGCCATTATACAGCATCTCCCGCGACAATCAACCGCGAGGGATCCGGAAAATGCTAAGGGTCTGTCACGGAATAAGTTGTGCAATTCTGAGTGCTGAGGCGCCCGTCTGGCAAGGCGCGAGGAGGGCGCATACCCATGAGTATGCAGCCGACGAGCAACGCAGCCGGACGGGATGGATCGGCGCTCAGAATGCTCAAGTTATTTCGTGACAGGCCCTATACCGTGCATAGGTCAATTCCCAATATCGAATGCCCAAGGGTCCCTCTCCTAATTGAAAATTGGTTATTGAGCATTGAACATTGGAAATT
>JAZDGK010000307.1:0-5147 GCA_043806955.1 Pseudomonadota bacterium
AGGGTTCACGGTTCACGGTTCAACCCTGAACTTTGAACTCTCAGAACAAAATCTCTGCAAACGCTTTACTGTAAAGGCCTACCGGACGCAGTGAAAAATATTCTGCCAAAACTGTCATTAACCTTACGACTTAGTGACTAAGTCCGACAGGCTCCCAGTCTTCCTCGATCAAATTCTCTTGATTCTCTTCATTCGGCCGCTTACAATGCAATTTTTCAACGTCGGGTGGACACTGATGAAGCTCTTGACCGTGGCCGGAATTGTACTTGTTTTTAATATACCGTTTGGCTACTGGCGCGCTAACACGAAAAAGTTCTCGCTCAAGTGGTTCTTGGCAATTCACGTTCCGGTTCCTGTGGTGGTAATCTCTCGTATTATTTTCGGCCTGGGATGGCGGCTTGTGACGTTTCCTGTTCTGCTGGGGGCGTTTGTTTCGGGCCAGTTCCTTGGGGGGAGACTTTATCACTGGCGGCTTGAGAACAGGAAATCGAGAACACGAGACAGGTTCTTAAAACAGAATGAATAACCAACAGGAAATTGTGCTGCCGAGTATTCCGGCAAACAAGATAAAAGAACTTGATTGCCTTATGGAACGTCTTCAGCATACTTACGAAAAGATGAACCAGGCCTACGCCCGGGTAGCTGGATACTATGAGCGCTCCTGCGAAGGATGCGACGGCAACTGCTGCACAAGCTATTTCCACCACCATACCCTTGCGGAATGTGTTTACCTCGTAAGAGGTTTAAGGACCCTGGGCAAAGAGAGGCAGAAAGAGATCGGGGACCAGGCGCGCGATTTTGTCAGGGAACGTGAAAGGCTGAAGCAAGAGGCCCGAGAAATCAAGCTCATGTGTCCGATCAACGAAAACGGATTATGCGGCCTGTATGATTTCCGGCCCATGATATGCCGGCTGCACGGAGTGCCGTTTTCATACCGCCGGCCTGACATGGTGGTGATCAGGGGTGATGGTTGCCCGAAACTGGCGCCTCTTGGGCGGAATGATCCGGCACGGGCGGAAGTTGACCGGACACCGTTGTATCGGGATATGGCTATGCTGGAGCAAAGGATCCGCTCGGAAACGGGTTTCAGCGGACGAGTGAAGGTGATGATCGCAGACATACTAGCCTCCAATTGGGCCGTCGATCCAACTTAGGGCAGGGTGTCTTCGTGCTCGTGCTCGTGCGCGTAATCGTAATCGATTCTTCGTGCAAGGTCCCGTCTTCAGCGGTAAACCCATCTCTGCTCGATTACGATTACGAGCACCGCTGCGCTGAGCACGATGAATTGAATGCTGAGTTCTATAGTCATGTTTGACAGACTCCTAGTGCGAAAGGAAGAGAGCGATCGTCATTCAGAGCGTTAGCTCCGAGGTGATATTACTCGAGCTGACGGCTGATGGCTGGCATCTGACCGCTACACATGGACAGAGACGGGCTTATCTGCATATTCTGCGGGGGCGAGGCCGAATTGCGGGGCAGGTGATTTAATGCCAGAGTGGTCTGCCGGTCTTGCGGACAGGAAGCAAAAAAGGAAGATTATCAGGATCAGATTGAGGAGGTGCTTGCCGAATCGATCGAGAAGGCCTGCCGGGACGAACTGACGTAGAGTGGTACAGAATTGTTGTAATAATTTAGCGCTTTGCAAAAGCCGCTAAATCTCATTGCAAAATGAAAAATGCAGGATGGAAAATGTAACATTTCGGAGAAAATCATCAGAATTTTGAAGTTTGCACTTTGAAATTTGCATTTTGAATTCAAGTTTAGCCAGTTTTTCAAAAGGCTAAACTGTTACGAATTGTTGACAAGATCTCAGTTTTTGTTAAGTTTCAGTTTATATGCCTGTAAATTCAAAAATATCCCGAGAAATCGAAGAACTTACATGTCTCTATGAAATTGCCAAGGCCCTTGGCGCTTCTTTGGACCTCAGGGATTCTTTGCACAGGACCCTGGAGATACTGGCCAACGAGCTTGGCATGACCCGGGGTACTATTACTATCCTTAACCCGAATACTTCGGAGATACAGATTGAAGTAGCCCATGGACTGACCGCCGAGGCGAGGAGAAGGGGGAAGTACAAGCTTGGGGAGGGCATTACCGGTAAAGTGGTCGAATCGGGAGAGGCCGTTGTAGTCCCGAAGATCAGTGAAGAGCCGCTTTTCCTGAATAGAACGCGTTCGCGGGGAGACCTGTCCAAACAAGATATTTCATTTATCTGTGTTCCCGTCAAAATAGCCCAGAAGACTGTTGGGGCCTTGAGTGTCGATAAGCTTTTCCAGACGGAAATCTCTTTTGAAGAAGATTTGCGGTTACTGACTATCATCTCCACTTTGATAGCGCAGACTGTCAACAAGATTCAGAGCATGGAGAGGGAAAAAGAGCTTCTGATCAATGAGAATCTGGAATTGCGGCAAAAGCTTACCGATAAATACAGCTTTTCCCATATCGTGGGCAATAGCAGCCGGATGAAGGAAGTATACGATAGTGTTTCCCGCGTGGCCAAAAGTAATGCCACGGTTTTGATCCGGGGGGAAAGCGGCACGGGAAAGGAACTGGTTGCCCACGCCATCCATTATAATAGCCGCCGTGCCGGTAAGCCGCTGATAAAAGTTAGTTGTTCGGCCTTGCCCGAGACCCTGATCGAGAGTGAGCTTTTCGGACACGAAAAAGGCGCCTTCACCGGTGCCATTCATCAGAAAAAGGGCCGTTTTGAGCTGGCGGAGGGCGGGACCATTTTTCTGGACGAGGTCGGGGAGCTGAGCCAGGCAGTTCAAATAAAGCTGCTTCGAGTGGTTCAGGAGCATGAGTTTGAGCATCTCGGAGGGACGGAAACTTATTCGTGTGATGTTCGAATCATGGCCGCCACAAACAAAGACCTGGAGAAAGGCCTTGCCGATGGCACCTTCAGGGAGGACCTGTATTATCGTTTGAATGTCTTTCCGATACATTTGCCGCCCTTGAGAGAAAGAAGGACGGACATACTCCTGCTGGCTGAACACTTTCTTGAGAAATATTGCCGGGAGAACGGCAAGAATATCCGGCGTATCTCCACACCGGCGATTGACCTGCTTATGCAGTATCATTGGCCGGGGAATGTACGAGAGCTGCAGAACTGTATGGAAAGGGCCGTCCTGGTATGTGATGAAGAGGCCATAAAGAGTGTTCATCTGCCCCCCACGCTCCAGACTGCGAGAAGCTCCAGCACGAGAAGCGGATTATCACTGGCAGAGGCGGTTGAGAATACCGAGAAGGAAATGATTATTGAAGCCCTTAAGGAAAGCAACGGCAATCAGTCGAAAGCCGCCCAGTATCTGGATACAAGCCTTCGTATTTTGAACTACAAGATAAACAAGTATCGCCTCGATTCCCGGCAGTATAGGATAGGTGTGACAGGCTCCTAGGAGCCTGTCGGACTTAGGGACGATCTACTGCGGAAGTGGGGGGAACGGCCCAAATATCCCCGAATTTTCGTTGCATAGCAACACTATGCGCCTCAAATTCGTGAATATTTGGTCTCGTTCCTCCACTTTCTCGTGACGATCCCCTAAGTCCGACAGACTCCCAGGACTGCCCTTACCCATAAGTCGCGCGAAGCAAATCACCAAATCTGATGGTCTCGTAAGAAGTCGGAAAGATCTGCTTTTTGTCATTCCGGCCTGCCTGTGCCGGGCACGGCAGACAGGCGGAAGCCGGAAGCCGGAAGCCGGAAGCCGGAAGCCAGTCTATTCAAGCAGTTACAGAGAGCTGGGCTCCGGTTTTCACTGGAGTGACGACTTTTTTGCGAATCCATCAAGGTTTAAGGACATCCACAACAGGGAAATCCGTTTCATAAATATTACCTACCCGCGCGTTTGTTGTGACTGCGTACTTCACGAATGCGATAAAGAGAGGTGAAGCTAGATCCGCCGGGGCGAACAACTGTAAACCGGGAACAACTGTGAACCCGGAACCCCTTTTGATACCCATCATTCCACTATCCCAACATTCCATTTACCCAGAACGAACCAAATCGAATTTCAAAAGGCCAAAGAGGCTCTTGCAAAAATCGTCACACCGGTGAAAACCGGTGTCCAGGAGTATCTTGATTCCGGCGCCTGCCGAGGACTCCGATCCGGGGTTCGCCGGAATGACGAGAATGCCGGTCATAAGAGTTTTGCAAGAGGCTCCAAAGTGTTACAAATTATTCATTGCCCGGCAAGGCGTGGGTCCTTGACCTCCGTCGGTCAAACAGGATAGAATTATGATATCAACTTGACTCTCGAAAGAGGGCCCATCACCGGTATCTATGGAGATGCATCGGCCGCTTTCGCGGGTCTCAAGCTCAGTACTCGGCAATCAGTACCGACAAAACCGGAAACGGGAGGAGGTGTGGTTATGATCGATTTTCGTGAATTGGAGAATTTGCGAAGGGACATGAATCGCATGTTCGAAGGCGTCTTTGGCGCTCCGCTCTTTCGTTTTGCCTTTCTTCCCGGGCGTGCGGCGCGACAGTACCCCCTTGTAAACGTAAACGAGGATAGGGATAGGCTGTACATCGAGGCCTTGGCCCCCGGTCTCGATATCAATTCGCTGAACGTGACCGTGGTTCGCAACTCGCTCACTATTTCCGGTGAGAAGCCGGTATCGGAGCCAAGCATAGAACCGGAGGCATATCACCGTAATGAACGGGCTGCGGGGAAATTCGTACGGACGATTGAATTGCCGGTAGAGGTAAAGGAAGAAGACGTCAAGGCAGAGTACAAGAATGGACTTCTACTGATAACAATGCCTAAAGGCGAGAAGGCGAAACCGAAGCAGATTACGGTGAGCGCCTAGGATTTGCTGCCACGGCCGACGAAAGAGTCATTGGGCTGCCGAGCCTGAGTTTCCGGCTCGGGGAGTGGTTTTGTGAGCCTTCGGCCATAAGAAGTGGTTTGTACTTCTGATTTTCGGATGAAATCAGCCGGGAGTTTTGCAGCAGGCAAGACCAGAATGAAAATGAAAGGAGTATGCTTATGGCAGAACGGACCGTACCCATTAGCGGTGGTGAGAGTAGACTTCTATCGCGGGAAGGGACTCGAGAAGAGGAGCGTTTTCTTGCCCCGCCCGTAGATATCTACGAGACACAAAACGACCTCTTTGTTGTGGCGGATATGCCGGGCGTTCAGAAA
>JAZDGK010000308.1:0-6429 GCA_043806955.1 Pseudomonadota bacterium
ATTCGCGCATTATCCGGCAAGACTTTCATTTCATTAACGCGGTGCTGTCTTGTTTTCTAGCGTTTTGAATTTTCCGTTTTTGGGTCATTCGAATTTGTTTCGGATTTCGGATTTTGAGTTTCGGATTTCCGGCTTGTCCGGGTTAGGGTTTTTACGGACAACGGTGAACGGATAACGGTGAACGTTTACGAGAATGCAGGCCCGAAGCCGATAAGGCTTCTTACATACTAAGGGCTGGCTCAGAAATAACTTGGCTTTTTATGCATCCCAGCTTCAGGCCAGCTTATTTCTGAGCCAGCCCTAAGGAGGATACAAAATGGCTACCAAAAAAGAACCAGCAAAGAAGACCACGACAACCAAAGCTGCCACCAAGAAAGAAAAGCCAAAAGCAAAGAAAAAATAAGGTTGGGTTGGAATTCGGAACGGCATTGCTCGTTCCGGAAAGTCAGGCTGAGGATGGCATCCTTCAAAACGGGATGAGGACATGGGGGTACAGGGAAGAGTTTTGGTTGCAGGAAGCAGAGACCATCGTATCCGTTCACTGTTCACCGTTCACCGAAAAGACGTTTCTCGCGCTTTTCAGGTTCTTACGGACAACGGTGAACGGTTACGAGACCATC
Source organism: Pseudomonadota bacterium (assembly GCA_043806955.1). Lineage (GTDB taxonomy): Bacteria > Desulfobacterota > QYQD01 > QYQD01 > JAZDGK01 > JAZDGK01. The sequence continues at coordinate 621 of JAZDGK010000308.1, forward strand.
CGCCCGGCCTTGGCCTTTACGTCTTGTTCAGTTGATAGAGTGCTCGCTGAACGGCTTCGGGCTGAATAAAAAGTCGAATCAGATCCGGCGCGACGAGACCTTCAGGCTGAGGGTCTTGTCGCGACCGAGAGAAAAGCGCAGCCAGTCCACACCAAACTTTAAGATCTCGACATCATCGCTTTTCAAGAGTTTGATGACTTTGGACGGGATACTGAATCGTTTCAGAAAAGTACTCTCGAAGATAAAACGCCTGAACACGTCAAGGTTGTAGCAGGCCATAAACGCCATCTTGCGTTTTTTCTCGCTGTCAGGTCCGGGAGACCCGCCGGCTTCTCGTATCGATGTATCTATTTCCACCCAGATTTCATTCAGCCTGTTGAATATTTCGATATCCTGGTCTTTTATCCATTCGGCTACGGTCCACTCCCTCTCTTCATTGTGCCCCAGGCAATGCTCCGTGCGATGCACGAAATAATAGTCTCTGACGCCTGAATCCGGGAGGCCCCGGTCAACAGCCCGTTCCAGGGGATAGGTCCTGCAGTCTGTCGGGCGGTCAAGATAGATACCGCATCCGTTACCGGTCAAAAATGGACAGGTGCGCTCCGTATTATCGGCCATTTTCAGCATCACAGCCGGCAGGAATTCACCCTTTGAGACTATGTTGGTATATTTATCCAGAAATCTTTCGGAGTCGATTCCCAGACGATTTTTAAGACGGATTATGTCGTATGGATAGAGTACGATATCCACCCGCCTGCAGCAAGACGTAAAGCAGGAAAGGCCCGGATGGCAGGCAAAACGAAAAGTCCCGTCGCCGATCGGGATCATTCCTTCCGGGAATTCTCTTTGAACGGGGCCGTCCTTCGCCACTGTCTCATTAATCTTCTCACCCACTGTCGATTCCTTTATTAAAGCTTCCCACCGCCCGCTCCCGTTGGTCGCTGGAGGACGCAGAGATCGCAGAGAGTTTGGGTGTGTTTTTTGCTTTCCGGCAAAGACCGGAAAGCAAAAATGCGACAGGCTCCTGGCAAGAGCTTCTCTTTCGTATCCTGCAAGAAGTTTTCTCTGTGTTCCCCGCGTGCTCTGCGGTTAATCTTCTTCAGTTGAGCCTTCATGCCCGGGAATAGGTCGTTATATCTTTTTGGAACTCGAAGATGATCTCGTCCGTTAATGACGGCCGGATTTTCGGGACAATCTCGCCGAAGGTATCGATGTTCACCCGATAGTCCTGTTTGCTCGCATATTCCTGTTCAAAAGCGAACTGTGCCGCCTGTTGGAAGAGATACTCAATGTCTGCCGGGGTAAATCTGGCTGTCATTTTGACAATACGGTCCAGATCGATTTCGCCGGTATTGAGTCTTGCAAGATAGTGCTCGAGGATTGTCCTGCGGCCGTCTTCATCCAGGGCGCCGACCGGAATGATACAATCGAATCTTCCGGGTCGAAGCAGTGCGGCGTCAAGCTGCCGGATGTAATTCGTGGCGCAGACGAGCAGGATCTTATTGCCCTGGTTTTTCAGCAATGGGACCTGCTTCAGGAACTCATTGGTAATGGACTTGTCCACCCGGCTGCCGCGATCCCGGCTGGATGCGATCTCTTCGAATTCGTCGATAAAAATGACCGCCTCATCCAGAAGCCGCGCTTTTTCCATGACGGCACGTAAATTGGCGCCGACCTTGTCCACGCCTTCGGCCATGAGCATGCTGGGGACGATTTCAATGTATAACCAGGAAAGCACCCCGGCTATGGCCTTGACAAAATGGGTCTTTCCGGTGCCGGGGGGGCCGAAAAAAATTATGGTCTTGGGAGGGACAACGCCATGTTTTCGGGAAAGACCTTCTTCGGTCAGGGGGAGGATAATTTTTCTCTGAACCAGTTGTTTCGGCGGCTGTGATTCGGATATTGTCTCCCATATTTCTCTACTTATCCTCAGCGCCCCCATTTCTGCGAGAATATCGGCTCTCTCATACGCCATGTATTCCCGATGGGCCTGTTCCATATTATCGAGAAAATCTATGCAGGCCGTTCGCAGTCCTACATCGCGTTCCAGCCTCTCGGAAAGCAGCCATTTGTGCTGGAGGATTTTCGGCCACAGCTCGGCGGCTATTTCAGGCTCAAATTTCGAGCCGCTGATCTCGAATATCTTACTCGCGCATATCTCCGGTGAAGGACTCTCGGATGTCCCATTCTTCATTGCCTACCCCCACGGTTTCCAAGGATACCGCTTAAGATGATGCCAAGGTCCTGAGAAGTCAACATTTAAGTTTGGCCCGTCTCTCCAGTCTGCACGGACCCTTCAAGGCGAAGCGGCGAAATTCCGGAATAAGGATGCGTTACGAAATAACTGTCACATCTTGTTAGTCTTTTGGGCTGTATTCTGCGTTGCTTAAGGGGTCACATACTTCAGTATGCTCGCCCCTTAAGCAGCCTTGAATACAGCCCAAAATCCGGCGCAATCTTGTAACACTTATTTGGTAACGCATCCTAAGATATGACAAGGGGATCGCAAGAGAGGCAAGAGATGTTCGCACGCAACGCTCCTGCCGGAGTATAGACCCTGGACACGTTTTCCAGAGTTCAGCATAAGAGAATCATTGCCGATAAGCGTCAACAGAGGAGCATCGTTGTTCGTGGAGATCTTTTGGTGGGTCTTCTCCTATTGCTGCTGAGGAGTTCAAAAGTGATGAGACGAAAACCGATTCTGGTCTTTAAGACCGCTAAACCGGATGAGTTGGAAATGGCCGAAAATGCCCTGAAGGAAAAAGGCATTCCATTTTTCAAACAGCAGGAGTCTTCAAGCGGGGTCCGCCTTGCCATGACTTTTCAACCCTTTATGGGTTCCGGGAACTGGTTCCTCATATTCGTTCCGCGAAAAGTCGCCGGTGATGCGAAATCAGCGCTCGCAAAACTTCCGATCAAGACCGGTAAGTACTCGATTACCTGGGATTCCCCAATCCCCGGCAGAATGAGCATTTGGTCCCTGTCGGTTGCCGTGGCGTTAATCTTGGCCCTACATTTGTACGAAGCATTCTTCTAGGAGTCTGTCGGACTTAGGGGATCGTCACGAGGAAGTGGAGGAACGAGACCAAATATTCACGAATTTGAGGCGCATAGTGTTGCTATGCCACGAAAATCCGGGAATATTTGGGCCGTTCCCCCCCACTTCCGCAGTAGATCATCCCTAAGTCCGGCAGGCTCCTAGGAGTCTGTCGGATTCGGCACAGATCCACAGTATAGAGGGGCCACCTGATGAGGGTGACCGGTGTTTTTTCAGGCGGCACTCTCGAGAGTTCAGCGCGATCAAGGTGTCCGCAGGCGGGGCTGCAAAACCCCGCCTGTTCGGGTATTGTTTTTGGATGCCTGTTTGTGCGTAGTTGTACTCAGTTGATTATGCCCTGAAGTTTTTTCTGAGTCCGACCAAGCCGATCAAACCGGAACCGGGGAGATGGACTGCGCCGGGGATGGGAACGGATGAACCGCCTCCCCCCGTGAAGCAGGAAAACAATCCTATGCGGATCCGTTGATGTGAACTGATAGTCTCCACCGATAAACGTGTCCCGGCATCAGCCTTGAAAAATCAATTCCTTCCCTTTTGCAGAGGCAGGGATCTCGAGTTGCGGGACTTGAGGAAAGCCCTCGTGTTTGAGCGACGCTCTTATTGTCTTCAGCAGTTCACCGCGGGCAACCTTTCCCTGCGCTGCACGGATGTGCTTGCAGAAATAGTACGTGAAAGCCCCGTTATATGTATTCCCGATAAGGGCGTCGGCAGATGTCTGCCTGTCCCGGCATCCGGCCCAGAGCGTATGTGTAAGCGGCGCTTCGCCTCTGGAGCAGAAGCGTTTAAGCTTAAGATCCTCTTCCTCCCTGCACTCTATATCGATCGGAGGAGGCAAGAACCTGATCTTCATGTGCGGCGAGGCCAAGACTTCCCGCGTACCGGTTCCCGAGTGGCAGCTATCCAGTATCACCTCAAGATTTGCGCCTTTAGGGACGGTTCCGAAAAGGTTATTAAGATCGTCGTCCAGAATAAGACCCCCATCCCAGTCCGTATCCCATGGACAGATAGCTTCGTCCATGTGATCCTTCAGTTCGTCTCCGTCTCTATCCCGCACGCGGGTGCCATGTCCGGAAAAATGGAACACCAGGCTGTCTCCTTTCTTGGCTCCCTTAAGCAACCATTTGAGGCGATCGATTATGCCGGCTTTGGTCGCCCGGCGATCGACCAGAACTCGGATATCCGGTACGGTGAAGTCGAAGTATTTGAGCAACACATCACGAACATTGGTTACGTCGTTTACACACCCGCTCAGATCATTTATCGTTCTGTAGTCATTGACACCCACCAACAAAGCTTTCCTTGCCATCTTATTCTCCTGTCCCACAAAAGATTCCCGTCATTCTAATGGGAGATCCTTATCAAATGCACACAGGATAATCAATACATTTTGTGTTGGCACAGTGCGGCATGCCACCAAAAGATTTCACCACGAAACACACGAAAGACACGAAAAAAACCCGTCTTATCCGCTGGTTCGCATAAGCTGATTTCGTCCGAGGCGAAAAAACAAGCCAAAGAAACTTCTTTAGCCGCGGACACACGCGGACAACTATCCGGTCCGCTGGAGGCGGAATGATTACAGTCACCCATTCGGGTAGAAAAACAAGAAGTTTCGTAACAGTTTAGCGTTCTGAAAACGTCATGAATCCTACCGGCCATGTTCTGTTGGGTTTCGTAACCTCAACCCAACCTACAAAGACGGCACAATTGAGGGCCGCAGCATAAATACTATGATTGTAGGTTGGGTTGAGTGGAGCGATACCCGACAATCAGAGGCAATATGTTTCAAACATTACGTGCGATCCTTCTTTTGTACTTTCCTGGAAATGGATAGGAGGACTCTGAAATATGGTTCTTTTCAAGATACTGTTAGTCGCAGTTCTGCTGAGTTTCCCAGGGATATCGGCGGCAGGGAAGGTCATGTACAAATGGGTCGATGAGGAAGGTGTGGTCCACTTTGCAGACCGGCCTGATTCCGTTCCGGAAAAATACCGGAAGCATGCGGAAAAACAAACAATGACGCAATCCATGGCAGAGGTAAAAAGAGAGACCGAGCCTTCAGCAGCCAAGGATGACAAATCCGCGGAGAAAAAGGACCAGCGAAAGGAATGGTGGCTTGCACAGAAAAAATACCGGCAGGATGAAGTTGCCCGCCTGAAGAAACAGGTAGACCAGAACAACAAGGATACCGAACTGCTTCGCCAGGGAAGAGTGCGTCAAGGGGAACGTACGAATGAAGGTATTGTATTGGGACAAGGTCCATTAATCAATGACTATAGAGAGCTTAGGCGGCTGAAGGAAATCACCGCAACCCTTGAGGAGGAACTGAAAAAGGCCCAATACATGCTCAATGAAGGCCTGATTCAAAGCGCATATAGAGAGGGTGTTTCTTCGGAGCTGATCAAGGAGCTGCAAAAGAAATAGGGGGACTTATGCCCGGCAGACTCCTGAGTATCGGCATTGCTGCAAGGAACTTGGGCTTTTGATCATTCATCGTCATTTGTGAGTTCATCCCCCGCGTTCACTTCGTGTATAATGTTATCCAAGGTCCCGTCGGACTCGTAATGATCTGCTCCGGGAAAACGGACGCGACTATCCGCTGAGTCCGGCCAGGCACGCGGAACCAATTCCAGATCTCTCTTGCTGCACAATCTATCTTTCCAATCCGGCTTCCGAACCACGAGGAGTTTCTGTTGTGTGTACCTTTCTATAGACTTTCAGATAATGTTTTTGGGAAGGCAGCAGGGAGGG
>JAZDGK010000309.1:0-20944 GCA_043806955.1 Pseudomonadota bacterium
GTACCCATTAGCGGTGGTGAGAGTAGACTTCTATCGCGGGAAGGGACTCGAGAAGAGGAGCGTTTTCTTGCCCCGCCCGTAGATATCTACGAGACACAAAACGACCTCTTTGTTGTGGCGGATATGCCGGGCGTTCAGAAAGACGATCTCCAGATTAACCTGGAAGGCGACCTGTTGAGTATCAGAGGCATGGCGAAACACATTCCTACCGGAGATACGGTATTGTCCGAGTATTCGCTTATGAATTTCTTCCGTGAGTTTCAGATATCGGAAGAGATAGACAAAGAGAAGATCAGCGCTGACCTGAAGAACGGAGTGCTGAAGATACGCCTGGCAAAAGCTGAAGCCGTCAGGCCCAGACAGATCCCCATACATTAAACCAGAGCAGTTACAGAGTACAAAGTCCAACCGCAGAGTACGCAAAGAGCGCAGAGAATAGCGTCTATGAAGAAAATCTCTGCGTTCTCGGCGATCTCTGCGGTTAGACTCTCTCTTGACGCTCCTTCCGTTTTTTTCCCGTACCCTTCTCAAGATTAGACCCTTCTTCCTTACATGCCGATAAGCAAAATAAAAATATGCTGGAAAAATATCTGAAAATAGGGTTTATTTTCCAACGATCCGACCCGGTAGAAGAGAAATTCGAAGCGGCTTGACTGTGGTAAGCGAAACCCATACCCATCCGGTTGAATTCTTCAGGCCCTCAAGTGCCCGACTGGTTATCCTGTTCCTAACTCTTTGTATAATTCTTGATGTGGCTGCGCTGGCCCTCGGAACTGCACAGATCAAGTTGCTTTCGGAGATAGATCAGGGTGGTGCTGTAGATGAAACAGAGATCCAGAGGAATGATGACCGGCAATTGATGGGGTGGATAGTAAGACGATCTGTCTACTGGGCCACAGTCGTTGTGTTTCTCGTCTGGATTTACAAGGCATACCGTAACCTCAGTGCTCTTGGTTCCACTAAACTAAGGTATTCTGCCGCATGGGCCGTCGGTGCTTTTTTTGTTCCCATTCTGCAATTCTTCAGGCCTTACCAGATAATAAGAGAAATCTGGAAAGGGAGTGATCCGGCTGTTGAAGCTTATGACGAAAGCCATTCGGAAGAGCTTTCTGCTCCGAGCCTGATTGGATGGTGGTGGGTAATCTGGGTTGCACACCATCTGACAGGAGCCTATGCGAATATTGCTTCGAGGGACATGGAAAGCCTCTCAACGGCTACAGCAGGAGGGTATCTGACCATAACCTGGATCAATTTTATTTCTGATATCCTGGAGGCGGTATCGGCGGTTCTTGCCATTCTGGTAGTCAAGAAGATATACGAACGGCAAATGGAAAAAAGCAAACGTTTGAGATATACGATCGATAATGGAGCGTAACACAGTAACTGTTCACCGTTGACCGTTGTCCGTTCACCGACGAAGAGCTTTTCACATTTTGATTGACCCGCGGGTGACGGTTAACGGAAAGCACGATCCGTCTGCGGCAACTGCTTCTGCAAACCGGCTTTTCGAAGTTCTTGCGGACAATTGTGAACCGATAACAGTGAACGGATTTTAGAATACGCACATCTCGCCGCAGTCCGGACATATCCATGTAACTGCGTTGCAGGACAGACCCCACATATTTTCCTCCATGCACTCGGGACACAATTGAAAACCGCACCGGCAGGACCAGCAAAAAGGGAGATCCCGGCTGCATGCATGGCAGAAATATTTCTTTCTTCTTCTCCGGCTTCCGTTGGTTTCCGGGGGCACAGCGGAATCTTGGGGTTTCATCAAAGCCTCTTAAGATATTTAACCGCAGAGCACGCCGAGAGCGCAGAGGATCCTTTTTCAGAACCGCGAAGAAAAACATGTCGGGAACTCTCTGCAGAAAAGGTTAAGGTGTGTTCTGTTTTCCCCCCAACTCCTTACTCTGCGTTCTTCGCGTGCTCTGCGGTAAGCTTTCCCTTCATGCGAGCATTAGATCGATGGGGCGGCCGAGGAATTTTTTTGCAATCTCTGCAAAGGCCGGGGTCAGATCCGAGACATAAAACTGATGATTCTGGCCCTTTTCAAGCTTCATCTCCAAATCAGGAGTTTCCCTGAGATAATCCTCAACGTGGGTTGCCAGCTCGAAAGACGAATCAACAACGCTGACACGCTTGCCCATTTTTATCTGAATGATCTCCCTGAGCAGTGGGTAATGAGTGCAACCGAGCACCAGTGTATCTACTTGCTGCTGCTTAAGCGGGGAGAGGTACTTTTTAACGATCATAGTGGTTTCGCGGCATGAAAGCCATCCCTCTTCCACCAGCGGCACCAAAAGCGGACAGGGATTGACTACAGTCGTTATCTCCGGGTCTCGCTCTGCGATTTTTTGTGTATATATGCCGCTGTTTATGGTTGCCCTGGTTCCGATGATCCCGACACGTTTCCTTTTCGTCAAACCGACCGCTTTGATTACAGCAGGCGTCACCACTTCGAATATGGGTATCTCGGGGAATCTATTCCTGAGGAAATCGGACGCTACGCTGGAGGCGGTATTGCAGGCAATGACTATCAGCCTGGCCCCCTTGGAGAGCAGGAATTCCGTATCTTCCAGTGCATAATCCATAATGGTTGCAGGGCTCTTGGTGCCATACGGCGTCCGGGCCGTATCTCCGAAATAGACGATCCGATAGTCGGGAAGTCTCTGAAAAATCGCTCTGACAACGGTGAGTCCGCCTATTCCGGAATCGAAAATGCCAATCATGCTTCACTCCGTGAAATGGGGAAGAGTAAAAAATGATGAGTTCGTAAAGAGTCAAAAAGTACTGCTTTTTGTCGTTCCGGCCTGCCTGTGCCGGGCACGGCAGACAGGCGGAAGCCGGAATCCAGTCTATTCAAGCAGTTATGGGGGAGCTGGACTGCGGTTTTCACCGGAGTGACGACTTTATACGAGACCATCAAAACTGAATTGCATTATAAGCGAATCTTGAGTTTCGACAAGAGGGCAGAGCTGCTATTTCGGATTTCGGATTGCGGATTGAAAAGGCAGGCTAAGGCTGAGGAAAAGAGACGTGGAGACGCGTCGCACATCATCCGGCTTCCCAGCATCCTGGCCTCCCAGCGGTACAAGCAACTTTGAAATGGGGATTACGGATTTCGGAATCAAAAAAAAGAAGCCGAGTACTGGTTATGAGTTGCTTGTTTTTCGCTCAGTACTCAGCACTCAGCACTTTCACGAGGAAGTGTGCCCGGAAAAGGTCGCGTGAATAACGGGCTTTTGATCAGAGAAGGCCGCGCGGACCAGACGCCGTACGTCACCCCAGAGATCAGTGCTTCCCAGAAAGGATATTATGACGGTACGGTTGTTACGTTTGAACATCCCAACATAAGTCCTTTTTGCCGCTTGAGTGAAACCTGTCTTGCCGCCTTCAGCCCCCTCCACCTGCCACAGGGCCTTGTTATGATTGAGAACGTATCTGCCGCCCTGGATCTCAAATTTCCTGGTCTTCAGTATACTGGCAAATTTATCGTCCTGCATTGCCCTCTGAAACATAACTGCGAGGTCATGGGCAGTAGTCTTTTGTCCGGGCGCGGTAAGACCGGTTGCAGTGCGGCAGACCGTATTTGTGGCGCCGAGAGCCGATGCCGTCCTGGTCATGATTTTTGCGAAATCCTCTTCAGAACCGGCCATCTTTTCCGCCAACGCACGGCTAGCATCGTTTGCCGAATGGAGAAGGGTCGCATAGATCAAGTCCCTGGCCGGATAAACCTCGCCGCGCCTCAAATAGGCCTTTTGGCGTGGTGCGCTTTCAGCATAGCAGCTCACCCGAACGGGATCGTTCTCATTGAGCATTTGCAGGGCCAGAAAACCTGTTACAATTTTTATTGTGCTTGCCGGCTGCAAAGGAAGGCGGGCATTCTTTTGGAGATAGACTTCCTGGGTGTCGGCGTCCATAATAATTGCGCATTGAGCGGTTAGGGCGTCGGAATATTGACGATACCTGGCGCGGGCCAGACGGCGGCTGCTTTTTCTCTGTTTTCGGGCGTATTTTGACCGCTTCTGTTTTTTTGCGGAACGCTTGATTTCCTTTTTGTGAACCTGGCCATGCCGCAAAGGACGACATATTTTCTTTTTGTTCCCTTTCAGTCTCTTGGCTTCAGCCACGGAAGCGGTTGAAGGAAGCACCAGAAGAAACGCAAGTAGAATGCAAAAGAAAGCCTTAAGGCGCATGGTATTCTTATCCTTTCTGAGGTCTACTTACATTCAGCCAGAGTATATCGGGTCTTCACATAATAAATCAAGTCTTTTTTCACAATCTGTGCAGGTTTTGCAGCTCACATTTAGTACTATCGGGATACTGTTTCTAAAGTTTACGTCCCGTCATTAAAAAACTTTTATGGTGTCAAAAAAGTCGCGCGTTGGTATTCCCGGACCAGCCGGCTGTCACTGGTTCGTCGGAGAGCCGGGGACAAGTCCGTTTCCCAAGATAGTTCTAAAGCATCATTCATGCCACGTAACCCAGGAGCCTGTCGGACTTAGGGACTTAGAAGTTTCTAACGTACCGTTTTAGTCACTAAGCCATAAGATTAACGACAATATTGGCAAGATATTTTTCACTGTGTCCGGAAAGGCTTTACAGTAAAGCGTTTGCAGAGATCTTGTTCTGAGAGTTCAAAGTTCGGGGTTGAACCGTGAACCGTGAACCATGAACCCTGAACTCTTTGGTTCCGGCTTTGCCGGGTTAGGATTAATGTCCAATGTTCAATGCTCAATAACCAATTTCCAATCAGGAGAGGGTCCTCCCTTGAACATTGAGTATTGGACATTCGATATTGGGAATTGACCTATGGAGGGTATATTAGCATGTTCCGGATCCCCTAATGCTTATTTGGGAACCGGTCTTTTTATCTGCGTGGTTAGAATGAAGTCATCGACGTCGGTGAGGTCATAGACGGAGAGTGCGGGCGCGGTTTCTACGTTCAGCCCCGCTTCGAACTTGTATAAGGCCCGGATATCCTTGTTCAGCTTCCGCATGAGTTCGGCAATGGGAATCCCCCTTGGGCATGCGCTTTCACATGCCCCGCAGTCTATGCAGCGGCCTGCCATATGCATTGCCCGGAAGAGATGAAACGTAAATGCCTTTCGAGCCTTGTCCGGTTCGGAATGCCACGGCGAGGCAGGTTGATCGATAAAGCATTTTTGACAATAACAGAGTGGACAGGAAGCGCGGCAGGAGAAGCAGAGGTTACATTTAGAAAAGAGCGAATGGAAATATTGTGCCCGGTCCGGAGTCGATTTGGCTTCAATGATCTCGACATCTTTGTAACGCAGATCTGCGTCCTTCTGGAGAAGGTCCGAAGCAAGGACGTCATATAGAACGGGATTTTTGTGACGGCAATAAAGGCAGTTGTCGCGCATCAATTCGTGGCGCTGCCGTTCGACATGGAAATCGCTTCCAACAACCTCAACCTTTTCTGAATCGGAAGATACGCTCTTAACTCGGGATTTGCCGGCCAGTACGGCTATTTTGTTCTTATCAAGCATCCCGCGGCAGGGCACGCCGATTATGAAGATGCGTTCCCTCTTAAGCTGCTTTTCTATCAGCAGCACGTTGAGTGTGCGCGAAATACAACCGTTTGCCACTATGGCGCCCTGTCCGGATTCGGAGAGGTATTTTACAGGGTTTGCCGTACAGAAATCATTCCAAATAAGCTTAGTCGTAAGGGATGGATCGTCTATTACTATGGGACGGGCGCTGAACGGAGCAGGCCCTTTCGCGAATCCCACGACCGATTTGGCTTTGCCTTCTTCAAGTATCTTCGCAGCAATTTCGCGTATGGTTCTAATGAGCATTTGACTCTGCTGCCCTAATGTTATCGATGTATGTGAATGGACCTAGAGTCCTCACCCGTTCAGTCACCTCCCCGACGGTTTTCACGAAGAGGTCTGCCTCGGATGCCGAGATCCAGGCGAAGTGAATTCGATTCTCTTCGAATCCAACAAAAGAGAGGACGTTTCTCAAGAGTTGAAACCGGCGGCGTGCATGGAGATTTGCGTTGCGATAGTGGCAGTCTCCCGGCGAGCATCCCGATACAAGCACTCCATCAGCGCCTTTGTTGAAGGCGTATAATATGTGGTAAGGGCTGACATTACCGGTGCACGGCACACGTACGATTCTCACGTTGGGGGGGTACTTCAGTCGCCTTACGCCTGCGAGATCGGCGGCTGCATAAGAGCACCAGTTACAAAGAAAGGCGACTATCCTGGGCTCCCAAGGTGCAGTACTTTCATGTGCCGGGGGCTTGCCTTTTTTCCGTTCAGTCTTCATGTGCATTCCTTGTAACAATTTAGCGCTTTGCAAAAACGCGCTAGATATCAATGCAAAATGAAAAATGCAGAATGAAAAATTCAAGATCTCGAAACAAATCCTTTAAATTTTTAAATTTGCACTTTGAATTTTGCATTTTGAGTTCAAGTTTGATGGTCTCGTAAAAAGTCGAAAAGTTCTCCGTTTTGTCATTCCGGCGGAAGCCGGAATCCAGTCTATTCAACTAGTTACTGAGGATCTGGACTCCGGTTTTCACCGGAGTGACGACTTTTTACGAGTTCATCAAGTTTAGCCAGTTTTTCAAAAGGCTAAACTGTTACCATTCCTTGCATTAAAACGGCCCAGGTTTTACCAGATGCATTCCGGAGTGTCAAATAAATAGTGAAAAGCAAATGTTATGATGCTGGATACTGGATTGAACATTCAGTATCGAGCATCGAGCATCAGATTATTATTGTTCTGCTTTTACGTTTTTTCCTTTTACTTTTCACTTTTCACTATTTACTATTCACAGAAACTGCGCCGAGCCCGACGGACTCCCAGGCAAGTTCAACGAATGGAGAGAGGTTTACCTGATGACTGGTTCAAAGACATTGCGACCCAACCCGTCTTACAACTTCACGTTTCAAGTGGAAGCATCCGGCGGTGCGGAGGCATTGGAAAGAGTACTGGCGCTGGTGAGGAAAACGGGATGCGAGATTCTCTCGGTTGACATGAAACGTGACGACGGGCGGGACTCTGTTCTGGAGATTAATCTCAACGCCGGGGGGGCGGAAGATATAGAGTCTCTCGGCCGTGCCGTAGCAAAGCTTGAGGGAGTAAGACTCATCAAGGTAGTGGATGAGGTCCTCGAGTTGCACAATGAAGGGAAGATCGAGACGACCAGTCGAATTCTCCTGACAAATAAAAGAGAGTTATCGATGGCCTATACCCCGGGGGTTGCTCGCATATGCCGCAGTATCGTGACGGACGCCGGCAGGGCGTACGATCTCACTATTAAGGGCAATACGGTTGCGGTCGTAACCGACGGCACCGCTGTCCTGGGGCTTGGTGATATCGGGCCTTTGGCTGCAATGCCGGTGATGGAGGGGAAGGCGATACTGTTTAAGCGATTTGGGGGCGTGAACGCCTTTCCCATTTGTCTCGGAACCAAGAACGAAGACGAGATTGTTGATACTGTAAGGGCCATAGCGCCGGGTTTCGGTGGTATCAACCTTGAGGACATTTCGGCTCCGCGCTGTTTTTCGATCGAGGAGCGATTGAAGAAGGATCTGGACGTCCCGGTATTTCATGACGACCAGCACGGTACCGCGGTTGTGGTGCTTGCCGCGTTGATTAACGCGCTCAAGATAGTGGACAAGAGTGTCTCGTCAATCAAGGTCGTCATCAGCGGCGTGGGGGCCGCGGGTGTAGCAGTCACGAATATTTTAATGGCGGCCGGAGTGCGACACATAGTGGGATGTGACCGGGAAGGCGCCTTGTATTCAGGCCGAAAAGAACACATGTCGCCGGTAAAGGAAGAATACGCCCGGCGGACAAATCCGGCAAAGGAGCGGGGCAGCCTGAGCGCTGTTTTGGCGGGGGCCGACGTTTTTGTCGGGGTTTCCGGTCCGGAAATCCTGAAAGCGGATGACGTGAAGAGAATGGCCGGCCGGCCTGTTGTTTTTGCCCTCGCCAATCCGATACCGGAGATAATGCCGGAAGAAATAAAGTCCTTTGCCGCGGTCATTGCCACTGGGCGTTCAGACTACCCAAACCAGATCAACAACGTTTTATGTTTTCCAGGAATATTCCGCGGGGCATTGGATTGCCGGGCGCGAGAGATAAACGAAGAAATGAAGATGGCTGCAGCAAGTGCGATTGCCGATCTGGTGGAGGAGGGCGAGCTGTCTTCAGAATACATAATCCCGAGCGTTTTTCACCCCGAAGTTGCCCCGAAGGTGGCTGAGGCCGCCGTGAATGCCGCCAGACGGACGGGAGTGGCGAGACTGTAGTAAGTGCGGATTTCGGATTGCGGATTTCGGATTGGGAATTGAGCTACGAGTTGTCTGCCCGCGCGAATCTGCCGGAGGGCATGACGGGTTACGAGTCGCATCAGGGAATCGATAGGAAAACGAAACAAACCAAACAAATCAGAAAAACTCGTCAGTAACGGTGAGAGTCTATGACTGGGGCGAATACACAGGCGTATATTAAGGCATTAATCATTGTTTTCATTCTTCTGCTCGGGGGCTGCAAAGGGGCGGTCTTGCCGCCTGCGGTGCCCTCTCCGCCTGTGTTGCCGGCGCCTCCTTTGCAGCCTGTGCCCCCTGTGTCGCCGGGTCCTGCTTTGCCGCTCGAACTCATTTCGGATGCAGACCTTCCGGATATCAGTGATGATCTGGATTTCGATTCGATGCGGCAAGCCGCTTTGCACAGCATTTCTTACCTGGAACGGAAGGACCCCACCGAGATTTTTGAGTTCGGGCACGACCGCTACACACGTGATGAGATGCTTGATTCGCTTCGGACCCTTGTTGAGATCATAGACGTCAAAGCGGCTCCCGGGGACTTCGTACAGACTATCAAGGAGCGGTTTTCGTTTTATCGATCGAGCGGACTCGATGGAAAAGGCGCCGTGCTTTTTACCGGCTATTATCTTCCTGTCCTTAAAGGGCGCCGGGAGTGCAGAGACGAATTTATCTATCCGGCATACGGTCGTCCCGGTGACTTGTTTGAGATAGACATCGAGAGTTTTGGCTGCGGTTTTCCGAAGAAGACGCTTATGGGTCGATCGTCCGGGCAGAAGATAGTGCCTTATTATACCCGACACGAAATAGATTGCGACGGCGCTCTCAAAGGGCTGGGTTATGAGCTGGTTTATGTCTCAGATGCGATAGACTTGTTTTTCTTACAGATTCAGGGTTCCGGACTGGTTGAACTGGACACGGGTGAGACTCTTTTCGTGCAGTACGAGGCAGCCAACGGCCATCCCTATCGGAGCATCGGTAATCTACTGATTGAAGAAGGAAAAATGAAATCCGGAGATGTCTCACTCTTCAGTCTGAAGGATTACCTTGAGAATCATCCGGAGGAACGGGAAAAGGTCTTATGCTATAATAGTAGTTACGTGTTTTTCAGGATAGCGGATACCGGTCCCCGCGGGTCTCTCGGAGAGATATTGACCGCCGGCCGTTCCATCGCTACCGACAGGCGCATATTCCCTAAAGGGGCTATTGCCTTGATAGCCTGCGAGAAACCGGTATTGGACGGCGAGGGAACGGTAGTGCAATGGGCGCCCTTTACTCGCGTTGCTTTTAACCAGGATACGGGGGGGGCCATCAAGGGACCCGGCCGCGTGGATGTCTTCTGGGGCTCGGGAGACTATGCGGAGAAAGCGGCGGGTTACATGAAGCACAAGGGGCAATTGTTCTTTTTGGTGAAGAAGCGGGCATATTGAGTACTGCACGCTATACGGCTGGGAAGCTGGAAGGCTGGGATGCCCAAGGCGTGTGCATCGGGGCGCACCTCATCCCGCTTCCCAGCCTCCCAGCTTCCTGGCTTCCCAGCCCCGTAGGCACTTAAGAGGGTACTGAAGTGGAAATCACAATAGGCAGAACTGTCCTGGTCCTGGTGGAAGGGGATATAACGGAAGAAGAGACCGATGCGGTGGTTAATGCTGCAAACCCGCACCTGGCAGGCGGAGGAGGGGTGGATGGTGCGATACATCGCGCAGGAGGCCCAAAGATCATGGAAGAATGCCGGCGAATCCGCGGCTGTCCCGCCGGACGGGCCATCATCACCAGTGCCGGCGACCTGAAAGTGAAATACGTCATACACGCGGTCGGGCCGGTGTACAGAGATGGGCTGAGACATGAGCCGGAGCTTCTGGCCAGCGCTTACAGAGAGAGTCTCAGGCTTGCTTCGCGCTACGGGGTCAGGAGCCTGTCGTTTCCATCGATCGGCACGGGGGCCTATGGTTATCCGATACCTGAAGCCGCAGAAATTGCCTTGAGGACCGTTATCAGCTACTTGAAGGATCATCCCGAGATCGGCCTCGTCCGGTTTGTGCTTTATCGGAGGGAATTTCTGGATATCTATTGCAATGCCCTTGGTAGACTGACGGGCGTTTCCAGGGACGAGCGCTAGAATTGCGGATTGCGGATTGCGGAATGCGGAATGAAAAAAAGTACTGAGTACTGAGTACTGAGTATTGAGTAAAGATGGGGCAGGCCAAGGTTCTTATTCTGACTCGTTTCGTAACCTACTGATCCTGATTGGTTTCGAACAGGGCGGCAACGAACGTGTCCGGATTAAACTCCCGCAAATCCTCCACCTTCTCACCGATCCCAATAAACCGAATGGGGATCTTGAGCTCGTTGCTAATGCCGATGATGACCCCCCCTTTTGCAGTACCGTCGAGTTTTGTTAAGACCATCCCGGTAATGCCAAGGGCCTCGTTGAAGAGCTTTGCTTGAGAAATTGCATTCTGGCCGGTTGTAGCATCAAGCACGAGCAGGATTTCGTGGGGTGCGCCGGGCATCTTTTTTTGTATCACGCGCTGCACTTTCTTTAGCTCTTCCATGAGATTGACCTTTGTATGGAGCCGCCCGGCAGTGTCTATAAGTATTACATCGGTTCCCCGGGCGCGGGATGCCTCGATGGCGTCGAAGACTACCGAGGAGGGGTCGGAACCGCTTTTCTGTTTCACAAAATCTGCGCCCGCGCGCCGGCTCCATATCTCGAGCTGCTCGATCGCTGCGGCCCGAAACGTATCCCCGGCAACGAGCATCACATTCCGCCCGTCCTTCTTGAAGTTATGCGCCATTTTTCCTATGGTTGTGGTCTTTCCTACGCCGTTCACCCCTATCACCAGGATTACGAGCGGTTTCGGAGTCGTACCGGCCTCTTCTTTGTGCTGAGGCGTCCAGAGGATCTCGAGGATCTCGGCCTTCAGGTAATCTCGGAGCGCAACGGCATCGCTGAGCTCCTTGCGTTTGACTTTTTCCTGAATTTTTCCTATCAGCTCGGAAGTGGTATTCACGCCGAGATCAGCCATGATCAATACTTCTTCGAGGTCGTCGAGCAACTCCGGGTCGATCTGTTTTTTCCCGAGGAAGAGCCGGTCAACCTGCTTGACGAAGGATTCTCTTGTTTTGGTGATGCTTTCTTTCAGACGCTGGAAATAACTCTTTTCTTCCTGTACCTCTTGGGGAGTTTCCTCCTGCTTCTGTTTATTCTTCTTAAACCATCCGAACATGGGAGTTCCTTTCTATGGAGAAACTGACCCGTACTATACTCCACAGCGCGGCACAGCCGCAACCAAAAGCAATATGTCACCACGAAGGACACGAAGAACACGAAGAAAGATGGTAAATCCGAATCGATTCACGGTTGCCGACCGGGCTCTTTTTGGACTCCATCCTTCGTGGGAAGCAAAAAACGAAACAACCCTTCGTGATCTTCGTGCTCTTCAGCGACCGGAGGGAGCGGGTGGTGAAATGATTGTCAGTTCAATCGTACCGAAACCTGCTTTGAAACACCCTTTTCCTCCATCGTCACCCCGTAAAGGGTATTTGCGGCTTCCATTATGCTCTGATTATGAGTCACGAGTATGACCTGGGCGTCTTTGCTGATTTGCCTGAGGACATCATTGAATCGTCTGGAATTCGCCTGGTCGAGCGGCGCGTCGACCTCGTCGAGCAGGCAGAAGGGGCTCGGTTTTACCATGTAGATGGCAAAGAGGAGGGCCAGGGTGGCCATGGTCTTTTCGCCGCTGGAGAGCAGACTGAGGCTGGAAAGCTTTTTTCCGGGAGGCTGAACATATAGATCAATGCCTGATTCCAGAAGGTTGGCGGGGTCCGTCAGCCTGAGCTCTGCAATACCCCCGCCGAAAAGCGTTGAAAAGACGTAAGACAGTTTCTCATTTACGGATGCAAGGGCCTCCTGTATACGTTCCTTTGAAGTCCTGTTTATTTTTTGAATGGCCTGTTCCAGCGAGTCAATGGAAGAGACGAGATCGTCATGCTGGTCCGACAGAAAGGTATATCTCTCCTGCAATTCTTTGTATTCCTGGATAGCGGTAAGGTTTACCTCTCCGATTGTTGCGATATCCTCTTTTACCTTTTCCATTTCGGCGCGAGACTCATCCGGAATCATTTCGTTCTTCGCATGGTTCTGATACTCGTCGCCGAGTGAAACCTGGTAGGCCTCCCAGACCTTTTCTTCCAGATGGCGCAGGTTCAACTGGGCCTCGGTTTTTCTAACCATAATTGAATTGAGACCGTTTCCGATATCTCTCAACTCTTTTTGCCCCGCCTTCAGATCGACCTGGATTTGGACCAGGAGGTCTTTCTTCTCCTGATACTTGGGCATATCGGCGTGAAGGAGGGCAGTTTCATTCTCCCATGCCTCTCTGTCGAGGGCCAATTCACCTTGAATGGACCGAAGCCTGGTCTCTATCTGCCCCTGCTCTCCGAGCAGCCTTTCCTTATCGGCCTTCAGCCCCGCATAACGGCTTTTCGCCCTTTCATCCTCTCTCCTCAGCCGTTCCTCTTCAAGAGCTACATGCCGAATCTTCTCTTTTAGAGCGGTCAACTCCATCTTCGCCTCTACGACGGAATTGCGCCTTGTCTCCAGCTCGTTTTTTGCTGTTTCTACTTCTCCTGCCTTTTCCTCAATACCGTTCTGCTGCGTTGATTTTTGAAATGCAATCTCATCCAGGATCTCTCTTAATTCCGTTAACTCGTTTTTCAGGAGTTCCTTTTCCTCATCGAGTTCCGCTCTTTCTCTTTCCAGGACAATTGATCTCTTCTCGTAGATCGAATCCGTACGGGCAAGTTCTTCTATGTCTCGCGTTTTGAGCCGGAAGTCGAATTCTCTCTGCCTCAGATTTTTCTCGTCCGTCTCTATTTGGGACTTCACAGTCCTTAGTGATCCGGCAGCCTTGTTCAGCCGGGTCTTGAGCTGTTCAATATCACTCTTCAATTCCTTTAGAGCGCTCGCCAATTCCCGGAGCTCTTCCTTGCGGGAAAAGAATCCGGTCGAGTCCTCCTTTTTGCAGCCTCCCTTGATCAGCCCGGACTTGTCTATCAGGTCGCCGTCAAGCGTGACTGCGGTGCAGTTGCCGGACTGTTCCTTCCAGAAGCGCTGAGCCTCGTCGAGATCCTTAAACCAGTAAGTCTCATTCAACAAAGGACTGACCAGCGGACAATACTGTTCCGGGACCCGGACCTTGTCGGCGAGGAGGCGTTCGTTTTCAACCGCAACCGGAAGCCCCGCCTGCGCCTGTTTTCCGTTCAGATGAAGAAAAATGCTTTCCCCTTTCTGTCTGGTTTTCAGGTAGGTTATGGCTTCGAAGGCATGATCGACATTTTCCATTATTAAAGACTGGAGTCTTTCGCCGAGCGCCGTTTCTACCGCGGTCGCAAATCCGGGTTCGGTTTCAACAAAATCCGCCAAGAGTCCCCGGCTCCTGTTGTTTCCATTAGAGAGGAGCGCCCTGGTTCCGGCAGGCAGTCCTTCCAGTTTAGAGTTTAGACTCTGGAGAAGGTTAAATTTGGCAGCTTTCTCCGTATACCGGTCTGATAACTCCCGTATCTGTTTTTCGAGAGAAGATACGTTCTCCTGATCCGCTTTTTCCCTGGCCTGGAGAAGTGAAAGGGCTGCGCCGGCGCCGTCTATTTCTTTAGAGAGGCTTTCCTTTTCACTTGTCTTGGTTGCGGTTTCCGTCCGGTTTTTTTCCAGGGCCGCCAGAATTTCGTCCCGGCCCATCCGGTTTTCTTTTCTCCTTTGAACCAGTTTGGCGAGGGCCTTGTCATTACTGAGTATGCGGTTGCGGCAGTCGGCCTCTTTGGCCAACACGTCGACGAGTGAGACTTTGGCCTCCTCCAGTTCGTCCGAAAGGAGATTCAACCCGGCACGAAGCCGCTGGAGATCTCTTTCCGCTTCAGAGAGCCAGTCGGTCCGTTCATTCATCCGGTCGAGCAACGAATCATAATCTCTGCCGCCTTTTTGCTTCTGGGCTGCAACGTCCGCAATGCGCCTTTCCTGATGATGCGTCTCTCTTTCAATACCGAGAATCTTTGTCTTTGTCTCTTCGAGACTATGGCCCAACTGTTCAGCCTGAGTGCTCTTTTCATGAATTCTTTTCTCGATCCGATTCACTTCCGTTTTTCGGGCGTCAAGGTCCTTTTCGTTGGACAGAATCTCCAGTCCGAGCTTTTCGATCCCCAGTTCCAGTTCCTTTATTCCGGCAGATGCGACCTCCTGTTTCTCGGCAGCTTCAGCCAGGGTTTTTTCACTCCCAATGAGGGCGTCTTTCCATCCCGCGTATTCAGCCGACGTCAAGACCAGGTCCAGGGCTTTCAAATGTTGCTTCAGTTTTATATACCGCTCTGTCTTTTTTGCCTGTCGGTGCAGCCCGGTCATCTGCTTCTTCACTTCGGACATGATATCTTCGATGCGAAGGAGGTTCTGCCTGGTGCCTTCTATTTTTCGGAGGGCTTCATCCCTCTTGAAATTGAATTTGCTGATCCCGGCCACTTCATCGATAATCGGTCTTCTCTCCGCGGGTTTCGCGTCTATGAACCAGCCGATCTGAGACTGATCGATGATTGAATAAAGCTTCGTGCCCACTCCGGTGTCCATGAAAAAGTAGAGGACATCCTTTAGCCGGCAGGGCGTCTTATTGATCAGGTACTCGCTTTCTCCGGACCGGTAGAGGCGGCGGCTGACAGAGATTTCGCTCAGATTCTCAAAAGGCGGCGGGGCGGAGCCGTTGCCGTTTGCAAGGGTAATGGTGACTTCAGCCATTCCGAAAGGGGCCCGCTTTTCGTTGCCGTTAAAGATCATGTCGTGCATGTTGGCTCCGCGCAGTTGCCTGGGGCTCTGCTCGCCCAGCACCCATCGTATGGCGTCGACCAGATTGCTCTTGCCGCAGCCATTCGGCCCGATGATGGCTGCTATGCCTTCAGCAAAAGAAATGGTTGTCCTGTCGATAAAGGATTTAAACCCCAGTACATCCAGTCGGCTAATCTTCATAAGATTCACCACGAAGACGCTAAGACACAAAAGAGTCAAAACACCCTCGCCCCGGTCCGCACGGGAGGGCAGGGGCATAAGCGCTAACTGAAGCTACAGGTTTTGTGCCCAAGAGAGTATGAATGTCGAATATCGAACAAGGAATTTCGAATTATGAAGTTCTCCTGATACTTTCTTTCCCAACTTCGACATTTATCATTCCTTGTTCGATATTCGTAAATGCCCCTTTTGTTAGTGTCTTTGTGGCTTTATAGCAGAGGGTGATTGATCTGTAAAGAAAAAACACAAGGGGGAGTGGGCCTTTGATCGAAGCATACAATATCTTGATTGGGTGATTTCGGAATGAGGATCAGAAAGAAAGTACTGAGTACAAAGACGGGTCTTTGTCGGTGAACGGTGAACGGTGAACGGTGAACGGAATCTACGTCTGCAGCTTGCTGAAATCGGCTATGCCCTTAAAGATCTCGGCAATGTTTGCCAGGAGATTGAGTCGACTGCGGCGGAGGCGCTCGTCGTCAACCATCACCATCACCTGGTCAAAAAAGCCGTCTATGGCGGCTTTCAGGCCGGCCAGCTCTTTCAGTGCCGAAAAATAATCTTTCTCTCCGATGCTTTTGTCGACTCTCTCCTTCACCTGAAGATAAGTGTTGTACAGGGCGACTTCGGGCGGATCGGTCAGGAGGTCTGAATTGATCGGCTCCGCTTTGATATCTCGCGTGATATTTATGGTCCGCTTGAAAGAGACTGAAACGGGAAGGAATTCTGCATCCTTCTTGAATTGCTGAAGGGATTCTATCTTTTTCCCGGCATTGAGCACGTTATCAAAGTGGATGGACGCAACCGCCTCAATTACATCGGGATCAGCCTGGCCGCTCAGAAGATTCTGATAGCGCACGCGGAAAAATCCAAGGATTTCGGATTCTATTGCTCTGAGATCTCTTTTTACCTTCCCGGCCAGAAGAGAAACGCTCTTGCTTATAAGATCTCTCAGGGAAATGTCCAGAGAGGAGCCGAGAATTATGTTCAGTATGGCCAAGGCGTGCCTTCGAAGACCGAAGGGATCGGCGGTTCCTGACGGGACCTCTCCGATGGCAAAGAACCCGGCGATGGTATCCATCTTATCGGCCATGCTCAGGATGCGCCCGATGATTCCGGCCGGCAGCACGTCTCCGGCGAAAGCGGGTCGATAATGCTCGAGGATGGCGTCTGCAATCTCCGGTTTTTCGCCGGTGAGAAGGGCGTATTCCCGCCCCATAACTCCCTGAAGTGTGGGAAACTCTCCCACCATGGACGTGAGCAGATCGGCCTTGCAGAGATAAGCGGCCCTCTCCACGTCGGAGAGAATCTCGGGCCTCAGTTGTCCGGCCAGGTAGAGCGCCAGTTCCTTTGTACGTATCACCTTTTCATAGGAAGTACCGAGCTCGGAATGATAGATTACCCCCTTCAACTGCTCGGTAAGCTCAGATAAGGATTTCTTCCTGTCTTCGGCAAAGAAAAAGCTCGCATCCTGGAGTCTTGCCCGCAACACTGTTTCATTGCCTGTTTTAACGAGCTCGGGGTTGGCGACCGGTGTATTGCTGACGGCGATGAAGAAAGGCAGGAGATCTCCTTGTGCATCGACCACGGCGAAATACTTCTGATGCTCCCGCATGGACGTAATCAGGACCGGCCTGGGGATGTCAAGGTACCGGCGGTCAAAATGCCCGCACAGAGGCGATGGGTACTCGACAAGGTTCAATACGGTTTGGAGCAATTGCTCGTCTTCCAGTGGGATGCCGCCTGCGTCGGCTGCCGAACGGGTTATCCCTTCCTTTATGATCGAAGCCCGTTCTTCCGGG
Organism: Pseudomonadota bacterium; assembly: GCA_043806955.1. GTDB lineage: Bacteria > Desulfobacterota > QYQD01 > QYQD01 > JAZDGK01 > JAZDGK01. The sequence continues at coordinate 17,157 of JAZDGK010000309.1, forward strand.
TCGATGATAACGAATGCTTGACGAAGGGCGTCTTGATACTGTGCGAAATTTGTGACCTTGATGGCCCCCGGCGCCATGAATCTGTGACCGTAGGTCACGTCGTCGCTCCGGACGGAACCGAACTCGAAAGGGACGACTCTTTCCGCGTAAACAGCGGTAATCCAGTGCACAGGGCGGGCAAAAGTGGCGGTTCCCGACCCCCAGCGCATAGATTTCGGAAACGAAATACTCCGGCACAGATCGGGCAGGACCTGTTCCAGAACGGCCGGCGTATCCTTGCCCTCCTCCCTTTTGCGGATGAGCAGGTATTCGCCTCTGGCTGTCTCGATTATGGAGACCTCGGAGATTTCCACCCCATTCGATCTGGCAAAACCGATAGCCGCGTTCGTCGGCCTGCCGGTTTCATCAAAGGCGACTTTTTTCGGCGGACCGATGATTTCCCTGACCATTTCCTCCTGACGCACGACGAGTCCGGATACGACAAGCGTGAGGCGCCTGGGTGTACCACCAGCGTATATTGACACAAAGGAGAGGCGGTTTGCTGTTAACAACTGCGCGGCCCTGTCTTTCATTTGGGCCAGCGCCGGGGAGATGAAAGCCGCCGGGATTTCTTCGGTCCCGATTTCCAGAAGTAATTCATTAGACATTACAAAACTCCATTCAAATAGCTTTCAGCAGTCAGCTTTCAGCTATAGACTTGGCAATCCGAATATGGCGTGGGGCGTATCGCGCTATGCCCACTGCCTACTGCTTACTGTCTACTTTGGAATACTTATCCGCCACACCCCTGGCCAAATTCCTCACGCGGGCTATGAAATGGGTCCTTTCCGCCACGCTGATGGCGCCGCGTGCATCGAGGATGTTGAACGCATGAGAACACTTCAGGCAGTATTCATAAGCAGGCAGAATCAAACCGCCGGCGAGGAGCCGCATCGATTCCGCTTCGTAATCATTAAATAGTCTGAGCAGCATGGGCACGTCGGCCACTTCGAAATTATACCTGGAAAACTCGTATTCGCTCCGGTGGTGGATGTACCCGTACCTGATTCCGCCGGCCCAGACGATATCGTAAACATTGTCAACGGCTTGCAGGTACATGGCCAGCCTCTCCAACCCGTATGTGATTTCGACCGAGACGGGAGAGAGATCTATGCCGCCGACCTGCTGAAAATAGGTAAACTGCGTGACTTCCATGCCGTCCAGCCAGACCTCCCAGCCGAGCCCCCATGCCCCAAGGGTGGGTGATTCCCAATCGTCTTCCACGAATCGTATGTCATGCTCCCTGGGGTTGATGCCAAGGGACTCGAGACTTCGAATATAAATATCCTGTATCTCGAGAGGGGAGGGCTTCAGTATCACCTGGAACTGATAATAGTGCTGGAGTCTGTTCGGGTTCTCACCGTAACGACCGTCGGTGGGACGTCTGGACGGTTCAACGTAGGCCGCTCTCCACGGTTCCGGCCCGAGTACCCGCAAAAAAGTAGCCGGATGAAAAGTGCCCGCCCCGACTTCAATGTCCATGGGCTGTTGTATGACACAGCCCTGATCTGCCCAAAACCTCTGTAACGACATGATCAATGTCTGAAAATCCATAATAACCCTCATCCGATTCTGCCTCGGGCGCACGCGTCAGGCAATCGGCAATTGTGGTCGTCTCGCAAGAAGTCGTCACTCCGGTGAAAACCGGAGTCCAGATCCTCAGTAACTAGTTGAATAGACTGGATTCCGGCTTCCGCCGGAATGACAAAAGGTGGTACTTTCTGACTTTTTACGAGCTCATCATCAATTGTGGTTGAAATATTCACAGGAGTCAAAAGTCAAAAGCCAGAAGTCACAGAAATCTGAGCGCTGACCGCTCGTATGGGAATCTTCATCTTCCGGACGAAACTAAGGGTCTGTCACGGAATAAGTTGTGCAATTCTGAGCGCTGAGGCACCCGTCCGGCTGCGTTGCTCGTCGGTTGCATACTCACCGGGGTATGCAACGAAAATTCGGGGATATTTGGGACCGTCCTCCACTTCCCTCGCTACGATCCCAGTTATCCGACAGGCTCCTAGTGCAGGATGTGGCGCTTGATGATGGCCCTGGCCGCAATCATCCCGCTCACTGATGCTTGTATCAATCCCCGGGTGAGACCGGAACCGTCTCCGGCAATGAATAGATTATTGGCTTCCGATTCAAGTTCATAGTTCAACTGAATGCGGTGCGAATAGAATTTGACTTCCACGCCGTAGAGCAGCGTGTGTCTCGAATATACGCCGGGCGCGATGTTTTCCATGGCTTGCAGCATCTCAATGAAATTTTTCATGTGGCGGTATGGGAAGATAAAACTCAGGTCTCCAGGTGTAGCCTCCGGCAGCGTCGGACGGGTTATGCAACGAGAAAGCCTCCGTTTGGTCGTGCGCCGTCCGGCCAGCAAGTCTCCAAGACGCTGAACGATGATCCCTTTCCCGAGCATGTTGGCTAAAGACAAAATAGCGCGGCCGTAACCTATGGGATCATCAAAAGGTTCCGTAAACCGGCTGCTGACCAGCAAGGCAAAATTAGTATTCTCGCTCCGCTTCTCAGCATAGCTGTGCCCGTTCACGGAAACCATGCCGTCGACCACCTCTGCGACCACCTCGCCGAAAGGATTCATACAGAAGGTCCTGACTCTGTCGTCGGTCTGGGAATAGTATATCAGTTTAGCCTCGTATACCTGATCCGTCAGCTTTTGCATTACTACCGCAGGAACCTCCACGCGAACCCCTAAGTCGACGGGGTTGGCAACGGCCGTGAGTCCTAACCGCGCCGCCTCCTTTTTCATCCAGCTCGCTCCCACCCTGCCCGGTGCACAGACGACATACTCAGCATATATGGTTTCTCCGGAAGCCAGGCGCACCCCCTTGGCGATACCGGACTCAACCAGAATCTGGTCGACCCTGGTTTCGATGACTACGTCGACCTTATCCTTCAGATACTCCCGCATGTTCATCAGGACTTTGAGACAATTCTCCGTTCCCATGTGCCGTATGGGTGAGAATACAAATTCCATCTGGGCCAGTTTGGCCTGCATTTCCAACTGATCCAGGACATGCTGCGGCGGGTTATAGGTTTTGGCAGGTGCGCCGAAAGAGACGAAAACATCGTCGGCTTCTTTGAGCAGACGTTCGACCTCTCCCCTCGATATGATCTCGCTCAAGAACCCGCCCACGTCCGGAGAAAGCGTCAGCTTTCCATCGCTGAAAGCCCCGGCGCCGCCCCAGCCGCAGAGCAGATCGCTACCGGTGCGTTTACTCCTTTCCCCAACGTCTTTGCCCTGCTCGATGAGCAGGATGGGGCCGATTCCGTTTCGAGACAATTCCAGGCAGGCAAACAAACCGGCCGGCCCGGCGCCAATGATGATTACCCCATATCGATCCATCTTCCAGCCTCTTCCGCCCGTGCAAATTGCCGGGCACATCGGGGCTCCAATATGCTGCCCCTGCTTTTGATTCGGCGGTGACCGAAAAAACCGGTCAACACCGGTTCCAGGAGTCTGTCGGACTCAGGGGATCGTTGTCCGCCTATCTGGCAACCGTGAACGACACGGAGGCCACCTCCCGGCCGTTGCCGTCTGTATCGTGCATCCTCAAGTCCCATTGCCCTGACTCTTTCGGCGCTTGAAAGACCAGCACCCCGGATGTCCGCTTCTCCAGATACTGATATGTAACGTCATACTTGTCGTTTTCCGCCTCACTCCCGTGGGCAATGTGCGAAGGGATTATCCCCACCCACGCATCCCGTGCAAAATACCCCGGGGCGCTGAA